>JAZSDP010000093.1:0-4354 GCA_045531265.1 Acutalibacteraceae bacterium | reverse complement strand
CAGAGGTTGCCGTCTTGCAGTAACATATCCTGAAATCGCTAAGATGCAGACAGCTGCTGTTATCCGTGCAGCTATCAACGTTAACAAGGCTCATCCCGACTGGAACATCGTTCCCGAAATCATGATTCCTCTTGCAGGCGACGTTAAGGAGCTCAAGTACGTTAAGAAGTTTGTTGTTGAAACTGCTGACGCTGAAATCGCAGCAGCAGGTTCAGACCTCAAGTACGAAGTTGGTACAATGATCGAAATTCCCAGAGCTGCTCTTACAGCTGACGAAATCGCTAAGGAAGCTGACTTCTTCTGCTTCGGTACAAACGACCTTACACAGATGGCATTCGGCTTCAGCCGTGACGACGCCGGTAAGTTCCTTGATGCTTACTACGATGCAAAGATCTTCGAAAACGATCCCTTCGCTAAGCTCGACCAGAACGGCGTTGGTAAGCTTATGGATATGACTCTTAAGCTTGGTAAGCCCGTTAACCCTGCACTTCACTGCGGTATCTGCGGTGAACACGGCGGTGACCCCACATCAGTTGAATTCTGCCACAAGATTGGCCTCGACTATGTATCCTGCTCACCCTTCCGTGTGCCCATCGCAAGACTTGCAGCAGCTCAGGCAGCTATCGCAAATAAATAAGCTTATTGCTTAAAGCAGTTAATCCCCACCGAGAAATCGGTGGGGATTTTTGCGTATGCGGCAGCAATAGCACCACAGGCAGCTATTGCCGATGGCAGGAAGTAAGAACCCCACCCGTTAACCAAATCAAAGATTTGGAACGGGTACCCGGGAACCTTGTTGCTGACGCAATAATCTTCACTCAGTTCGCTGAATTCACTCTCACGATTGAGGATGCACAGGAATATGTCTATTCCATATCCCCAACAAAGCGTGTAAGAGGCTGGCGAGATATTGAAGTAAAACTCTATATTTAAAATGAACTCCTCATCGAGAAATCGGTGAGGAGTTTTTGTCGTTTAAGTCAAAAATATTTTAAAATCAATAAATTTGTAAAAAATACTTGACAAAATTATAAAAAGTGATATATTTTTATACAAGAGGTGATTTTCTTGAAAAAATATACAGAGAGAGAAATTGAAAAGCTTACTCAAAGCTTGCCTTCTATTAGAAAAATTGCCGGTTGGTCTAGTGAAGAACTCGGAGAACTTATTGGAGTTACAAAACAGACTATCAGTAATATTGAAACAAGAAAAAGTAAGATGTCAAAAACTCAGTATATCGCAATTCGCACAATCATCGATTACGAAATTGCTGAACATCCTGAAAATGAGTTATTGGCAAATGTAGTAAGTATTTTGCTTGATTCAGATGATACTCCTGAAAACGAGCAGAAGGCTCAGGCTACTATTGAGATGTTAGATAAAACATCAAAGACAGCTATCACAAGCGGTGCTATTGCAGGTGTAAGTGCTGTTCTTGCTGTTTTGGCAAGTCCTGCTGTCGCTCCTGTTTTGGGTGAAGTTATATTGGCCAGTTCCAGATGGTTAAAAAAAATAATCACAAAGGAGAATTAAAATGGTTGTTGTACCTATCAATGTTTGTGTTCCTGATGATATTTATGATGATATATTGAATGGCTCTTTAGAATTATATGGCTTAGTCAAAGATGGTGAACACAAGGTAAGAAAACATTTGCCGACAATTAAGAATGCGGCAGAAACAGGAGCCAAAAAGGCTTTTGAAGTTATAAAAGCTCATAAAGGTGCCTCTATAGTTGTAGGTTCAGTAATTGCAGTGGGAACAGGCGTTGCAATAACTGCTTCTTGCATTTCATATAACAAGAAGAAAAAGGAAGTAGTATTCTTTAACGAATGTTTAGAAAGTTATTATTCGTCAATTAAAAATGGTGTACTTAATAATGAAATTATCGATAACTTGATACATAGTTTAGATATTCTTGAAGAAAAGAAGATTTCTGTTAAGATGTCACCAACTAAGCTAAGTGCTATTATCTTTAGTGTTTTTGATTATACAAACAAACTTGCAGAGGCAAATAATCAAAAAGTAAAAATATCTAAACCAAAGAAGAAAGATAATATTATTGATATAAGAGAATATCTTGAAATTCAAAAAGATATTATTTTATTTGCATAAAAAGTGAGGTATTTATATGGGATTTCTTTCAAAAGCACTTATTACGGCGGCAGTTGGTGCTGGTGCAGCATTGTTGTTTAAAGTATCAGCTGAGGAAAAAGAGAAAAAGGCAGAAGAAGAGAGAAGAAAAAATACTCCATGCACATTTGAAAATGGTGTGACACAAGAAGAGTTTAATATTATTGTTCAAAAGGCTTGCAAATCTGTGAAAAGAGTGTCAGGATTTACCGTTGAAGGCCCAGTTATTCAAGGCGTAGTACGTTCTCAAAGCGGTATTTCTGAGTGGACTTTCACAATAGATTTCAATGACTATGGTAATATTACGGGTAAGTATTGGATTACTAACGAGAATGCTGATTCAAAAATCCCGTCAATTATTGCAGAGCGTATAAAAGAATCTATAACAACTAATAGCGCGGGTGATTAAATGAAACTGTCTGATAAAGTTTCTTATACTTATATTAAACACATAAAGAAATGGATAGAATGCCCCCTTTGTCATAATAAAATGACATTTAACAAAGCCCAAAAAGCTTGGGTGTGCAACAAATGCACATATAAAATATTAGAAAAAGACTTCCTTGATGATTTTGTTTTTTGGTTTTGCGATGAATGTAATGCTTATTTAAACTGTCAAGAAGGCTTTAATAACAAGTCCGCTAAGCATATATGCCGAGAATGTGGATATGAAAATGATACTACTTTTGACAACATTAAAGGCAGTTGTATAGACTGTGGAAATATTCTTGAAAATCCAAATGCATATTTATGTAACGACTGTAAAAAACAAAGAAAAGAAAAAGCAAAAGAATGGCTAATTAAAGCAGGAAAAGCTGTTGGCACTACAGTGCTTTTGATTGGTGGTGCTTATTTAGCCATAAGAGCATCCGATAATGAAGATGAATTTGAAAACTGGGTTAATAATGCTTCTCACGATGAACTATCTGAAGCTTATGAATTTGAAAGACAAGAATGGATAAAAAACGGTTATAACAATGGAACCGGAGAAAAAACTCCAAGAATGAACAGGCTTAATGATGAAATCAGTAAAAGAGTAGCGGAAGAATGGGAAAACAATCCTAATCGCAACAGAGACCCGAATTACCGATGGACTGATGCTAATAGATGGGATAAGGATTAATACATTTGTAATCCGCACATTCGACAAAACACAGACCTCCTTGTAAAATGGTATTACCAAATACAAGGAGGTCATTTTTATGTTTAATAAGAAAACCAAACTGAAGCTCACGGACTTTGAGTGTAACCTTTTAATCAACGGAATGAACGAGTTCCGAAATATGCTTCTCTCGGACGGTATACCAACAGAAGATGTTGACGAGCTGCTCCTGAAAATCATCAACAAAGCAGAACGGTAGGGGGTGATACTATGTCAGATTTTATTGAAGATTTTTACTACGGAAACATCGAGCCGCAGGAATGTACCACAAACCTGACGGCAAAGGTTAAAAAGAGCCTGAGTGAGCTTACCGGCAAAGAGGAGCACCTGACATCAATTCTTGCTGACAAGGAGCAGGAGCTTTTCACCGACTATGTAGCAACCTACATCAAGTTTTCAAGCCTCTGCAACGCAGACAGCTTCACCGTCGGCTTCAGACTCGGAGCAAGATTCACATACGACACTTTTATCGATAACAAGAAGGGATGAAAATTATGGCAAACATAACATACAGACAAGTCAATGATTATATGATACCCAACCTCACACTCCCACCCGAAGAATCAGCCATCCGCCTCGGCAAATGGGGTATGCTGCATAAGGACTACTTGCAAAAACACAACCCTGTCCTCTTCGCAACTCTCCTTACCCAAGGCAAACTCTACCAACACTGTGCAGAGATTGACACCCAAGCTCAGCAAATGTTAGACACTCTCGTATCACAAATGATGAAATCCGAAAACATCACCGAACAACTAAAAGCCCAAAACCAACTCGAATGGGTACAACGAATGAACAGTATTCAGGAAAGAGCAAGTGAGATTGTCTGCAAAGAACTTATATATGTATAAACATCAAGCCGCCCGATTACTCGGACGGCTCTTTTTATTCAGTCAGGTTAAAACAGTTGTGTGGGGAGCTTCAGCTTTTCTTTCGGCGGGAACTGTTTGTCGAATTCTTCGGCTTCTGCCTCATCAACAAAATATCCCTTTGGTGGAGTGTATTCACCGCTGATGCCGTCAAGATAACCTTTTTTCAGCTCCTTGCAAAGAAAGAACGAT
>JAZSDP010000071.1:0-22043 GCA_045531265.1 Acutalibacteraceae bacterium | reverse complement strand
GTTTTTATTGGCTCTTTTCCGCTTAAACATTACGAAAAACTCCCGAAATACGCGAGTATTACGGGAGTTTTATCATTTCCTTTAAACGAAAAATATCTCAATAAAAACTGCTTAGCACCTTAAAATTCAGATAGTTTTGATACAGAACAAGGCGAAAAGCGCAGAAATCCTTGCCGGATTTCGAGCATTTTTAACACAGTTATGCTCAAAAACAGCGAATTTTAAGGCTTAACTTCCTTATGAAGTGCCGCCCTTGACGCTCTCATTTTTTATATCATAGTATTTCAGTTCATATTCGTTCGTCTTTGAATTTTTGCTTTCATAATCGCAGTACACAGCTTGTTTTTCACCGTAAAGAATTGCAACGGTTCTGTTTATGCCTTTCTTCGGCGGATTTTCTTCTTTTATAAGATTCATAACCTTTTTGAGGTTTTTATCCGCAACCTTGAGCCTTTCGGGTATCACGCCCGAATTATTGCTCCCTATACGGTCGCACAGCATTCTGTTTCTGAGAGTCATTTTGTCAACGCCGTCAAGGTTGGAGAAATAATCAAATATCAGGTTTGTATATTTATCAAGAGGAATACTGCTTTTAAAACCGCTGTTTTTAAGGTGTTCACCTGTTTTATAAAACAAATCATAGGCAGAAAGCCCGCTGACGGACAGTACATAACTGAGTGTACGGCGGAATCTTCCGCTGTTATAAAGGCGCTCAAGCTCGTTTTCGGCAGTGTGAAGCATTTGCAGTTCATTGGCGGTTATCCACGGGGTTGAAATCACCTCATATGGTGGCTCGGTGCTGTATTCACAGGGATATTTTTCTCTGTTTTCGCCCATCGGTGAGCCTTTGAGGATTTTTAGAAAACCGAGCTGAAGCATATCTGCGCCTATTTTATATGCTTTGTCGAAGCCGTTTATAAAACTGTCATAATCTTCCTCAGGCAGACCTGCAATAAGGTCAATATGAATATGACAGTTGCCAAAAGACAAAAGCCTTTTTACATTAGCAACAACTTTTTCAAGGTCGGTTTTGCGGTTGATTGCTTCAAGGGTTCTACCGTTAAAGGATTGTATACCAACCTCAAACTGAACGGCGCCTACGGGTAATTTTTCAATTATCCGGAACTGTTCTTCAGTAAGAAGGTCAGCGGCAATTTCAAAATGGAAGCAGGTACCTTCTACTATGGCTCTGCCATACTGTTCAAGGATAAAGGAGAGGATTTCTGTTGCTCTTTCCTTGTGGCAGTTAAAGGTACGGTCAACGAATTTCACGGTTTCAGCCCCCAAAGCCGAAAGGTGCACCATTTCATTTTTCACTCTTTCAAGGTCAATGCATCTCACCTTGCCGAGCCTTCCCGAAAGGCAGAAGGCACAGCTGAAGGGACAGCCGCGGCTGCTTTCAATGTAAGCAATTCTGCCGCTGAGAGAGTCGAAATATTCCTTGCAGTAAGGTGAAATGCTTTCATCGGGGTCAGCTTCTCTGCAATCAATATGTAAGCCGTCGGCACTGCGGTATGAAACTGACGGGATATTCTGTTTGTTTTCAAGAAAAAGGCTGTTCAGAAGCTGAGACACCGAGTTTTCACCGGGTCCCGAGAGTACAAAATCAACGGCGTGGTTACGGAAGAGTATCTCACCCTGATTATATGAGACCTCGGGGCCGCCCAAAAGAATTTTCGTATCAGGCAAAGCCGTTTTGATTTTACGGCAGAGATTAAGCACATTTTTGATATTCCATATATAGCAGGAAAAACTCACTGCGTCGGGCTTTTCGGAAAGAATACGGGAAAGAATGTTTTCTTCTTTTTCATTTACCGTACCTTCGATTACCTTAAGCTCAATTCCCTCACAGCATTTTTTACGGCAGGAGGCAAAAAGGCACCATGGAGCAAGTGATGAATGGATATATTTTGAATTAAGACAGCAGAAAACCGCTTTGAATTTTACCATTTTCTCTCACCTCCGTTATAGAGATAATAACATATTAATTTAACAAATGCAATCTTAAGAAAACCGTAAGCTTTTCTTAAGGTAAAAGTTAAGAACATCAGACTTTGATGAGATAAAATATAATAAAAGGAGGAATGCTAAATGAAAAAATATAAGCTGTTTTCTTGTTCTGTAATGACCGTTTTACTTTCCCTGATGTTCACCTTTATGGCTTCGGCAAATTCGTCCTGGGTGTGGATTACTGAAACAAGACCTTACGATGTTCTCCCCTTTGTGATTGTTATCACCCTTCTGGTGGAAACCCTTGTCATAGACAACATTGCAAAAATAGGAAAATGGACAAAAACCTTTTTTGCTGTATTAATAGGCAATATATTATCTTTTTTGATGCCCTATTTTATCTATGCAAATTTTACCGAGCCATATTCATCGGCAGGCTATAGCCTTAAGGAAATATTAGGAAGCGGACCATATTATACTGTCGGCGGAGCTTTTCTGCTTCTTACCATCATTACGGAATTACCCTTTACATATCTGTTTTTAAGAAAAGAATGCGAAAACAAGAAAAAACTTGCAGCGGTTATTGTTGGCGCAAATGTTGTTACTACCCTTTTTGTTGCAATAACAGAAAGATTATTATGTCAGGGTCGGTGGTAATAGGTTGACAGATATAATCCGAATCATTTTAAAAAACTTTTAAAGTTCACCTTATACTATAAAAAAGGTGAACTTTATTTTTATTAAACACCAAATTTTATTGCAATTATTGTCGCATAGTGGTATACTTAATAGGATACATAGGTTTTAATACCGTTTTATACCGCAAGCGGCAGAAAGGGTGTGCAGAATGAGACTTTTACTTGCAGAAGATGAAAAAGAATTATCCAAAGCATTGTGTGCTATTCTCAAGCACAATAACTTTTCCGTTGATGCCGTTTATGACGGTCAGGATGCCTTTGATTACGGACTTGACGAAAACTATGACGGTATAATACTTGACATTATGATGCCAAAAATGAACGGTATTGAGGTGCTGAGGAAGCTTCGTGAAAGCGGAGTTTCAACGCCCATAATTATGCTCACGGCAAAAAGCGAGGTTGAAGATAAAATCCACGGCCTTGATGCCGGTGCAGACGATTACCTGACAAAGCCCTTCAATATGGGGGAGCTTCTTGCAAGAGTCAGAGCTCTTACAAGAAGAAAATCAGAATTTTCACCTAATGTTATCTCCTTCGGTAACATAACCTTGAACAGAGAAACCTTTGAGCTTTCCTGCGGCAAAGAGGCGGTACGCCTTGGTAACAAGGAATTTCAGATGATGGAAATGCTTATTTCTAACTCAGGCAGACTCATTTCCACCGAGCAGTTCATGGAGCGTATTTGGGGCTACGAAACTGAGGCTGAAATCAATGTTGTATGGGTTTATATTTCATACCTTCGTAAAAAGCTTTTAAACCTTAATGCCGATGTTGAAATAAAGGCAGTAAGAGGTGTTGGCTACACATTGGAGGCAGTGAAATGCTGAAACGCCTTCAACGAAAATTTATGATTATCGCCATGTTCGCTCTTGCAACACTGCTGTTTGTTCAGGTTACGGCAGTTAACCTTGTGAATATTTATCAGCGAGACGCGGACACAAAATATATGCTTCAGCTTATTGCCGACAACAACGGCATTATGCCGAATAACTACCTTGGCGGCTCGGATTTTTTTGAGCACTTCCTTCATCCCTTTGGCTCAGATGAAGATAGCTACAAAGAGACCGCCTATTCCACAAGATATTTTGTGGTTGAGATGCGCAGAAATGTTGCTGTAAGAATTGACACCGATCACATAAATAATGTTACGGATAAGCAGGCATTTAATTATGCCTCGCAGATTTACGGCACTGAGCCCGGCTTTGGCTTTATTGATATTTACAGATATTACTATCTTACCGAGGGTGACAGCTCCCTTCTTGTTTTCCTTGATTTTCAAAAGGAAATTGATGCTGCAAACACCCTTGCAATGATTTCCCTTTATGTAAGCATCATCACCCTTATACTTATCCTTATCCCCGTTTATCTGCTTTCAAAAATTGCTATGCGACCCGTAGCTCAGAGCATTGAAAAGCAAAAGCAATTCATTACCGATGCGGGTCACGAGCTTAAAACTCCCCTTGCCATTATATCGGCGGATGCGGAGGTGCTTGAGCTTTGCGGCGGTGAAAACGAGTGGCTTACGAGCATAAAAAATCAGACTGTGAGAATGAACGGCCTTGTTAAAAACCTTGTTAAGCTTTCAAAGCTTGATGAAATGAAAAAGGATTCAAAGCCTGCAAAATTCAACCTCAGTGAAGCGGTATACGATACAGCAATCGCCTTTGAAACCTCAGCTCAGATGTACGACAGAAGGTTCGACCTTAAAATTGCTCCCGATATTATGTATTTCGGTGAAGAGGTTGAAATAAGGCAGCTTGTTTCCATCCTTTGTGACAATGCCGTTAAATATGCCAACGAAAAAGGAACGATACGCCTCTCCCTTTATAAAAGCGGAAAGAGTATTGTTATGGATATGTATAATACCTGCGAATTCGTTGACCCTTCAACGGTTTCCAGGCTTTTTGACCGCTTTTACAGAGCAGATGAATCCCGTTCAAGAGAAACGGGCGGCTACGGTATCGGTCTTTCAATTGCTCAGGCAATTGTTCATTCCCACAAGGGAAAAATCCGTGTTTTAACGGAAGGCACAACAGCAATCACATTCAAAGTTATTTTATAAATCGGCAGGTGAAACTATGGCGAAATATACCAATATATTCAAGCGCCACGAGAAAAAATACCTCATAACCCGTCAGCAGTATGAAGCTCTTGTTGAAAAGCTCTCCGATTACATCGTGCCCGATGAATTCGGTCAGAGCACTCTTAATAATATTTATTTCGACACTCCCGACTACAGACTCATAAGAGCCTCAATCGAAAAGCCGACTGTTTACAAGGAAAAGCTGAGAATCCGCTCTTACGGACATCCGACAGCAGACAGCAATGTTTTTGTGGAGCTTAAAAAGAAATACAAGGGTATTGTTTATAAAAGAAGAGTAAATATGACTTACCTTCAGTCCATTCTCTACCTTTGCAAGCATCAGCCCCCACCGGAAGAAAGTCAGGTAACACGGGAAATTGACTATTTCGTTAAATTCTATAAAGGTCTCAGACCTATGGTTTCCCTTTTCTATGACAGAATCGCTTACTATGCAAAGGACGACCACGATGTAAGAATGACCTTTGATACCAATATCAGGTTCAGAAACAAGGATTTTGACATAAGCAAGGGCGACTACGGATACACCCTTATGGATGAAAGTCAGATGATACTTGAAATCAAGAGTGTTCTTGCAATGCCCTTATGGCTTACACACGCTCTTGATGAACTGGAAATTTATCCCACATCTTATTCAAAATACGGTAATGCATATAAGCTTATGCTTTCAAAAAGCATAGAAAACGATAAAATAGCACAATAAAAAAACGGAGGAAAACAAAATGTCAGCTCTTTTTTCATCAGTAATTTCACTCAACATCACCTTCTGGTCATTTATGATCTGCATCATCACATCAATTCTTATCGGTGCGGCAATTGCTTTCACTTATATGAAAACAAGCAAACGCTACACCAACAGCTTTGTTACAACCCTTGCGATGCTTCCCGCAGTTGTTATGGTTGTTATTATGATGGTTAACGGAAACCTTGGTGCAGGTGTTGCAGTTGCGGGTGCCTTCAGCCTTGTCCGTTTCAGAAGTATTCCCGGTACAGCTAAGGAAATCGGTTATATTTTCATCGCCCTTGCAGCAGGTCTTTCAACCGGTATGGGATATATCGCCTTTGCAATTATTTTCACAGCTATTATGTGCGGTCTCGGCTTCGGCTACACCGTGCTCGGCTTCGGCGGTAAGACCCGTGCACTTAAAAAGACTCTCACCGTTGTAATTCCCGAGTCCCTTGACTACACAGGTGCTTTCAATGATGTTTTTAAAAAGTATCTTGCTTCCTGTGAGCTTATCAATGTTAAAACAACAAATATGGGTTCACTTTTCAAGCTCAAGTATGAAATCTCCTTCAAGGATCCCAAAAAGGAAAAGGATTTCATTGATGCCCTGCGCACAAGAAACGGCAACCTTGAAATTATGTGCAGCCGTTCAGACCTTGATCAGGATATTCTTTAATGCATAAATATTTTAACCCGGGCGTAAAATAAATCGGAATTATTATTGCAGAAAGGGTAAAAGGGGGGAGAAAGTGATTTCTTCCCCTTATTTTATTTTTATGATTATCAAACAAATTTTTAAATTCAGTGCAATAACGCTTTCTCTTTACATTGTTCTTTTTGCGCTTACTTCCTGCAAAAACAACACAGATAACAAAACCGTCTCGGCACCTCCTATGCTTTCAACTACACAGGCAACCACTTTAAACAGTGAAGATTTTTCTAAAAACATAACCTTAGAACCCTCACTTTCCGAAAAGGTTGATACCTATGTTATGCTCAATGATGATTCAACCACCATAAACGGTGAGGGAGCAACCTTTAAAAGCGGTGTTCTGAAAATCACTCAAAGCGGTACTTACAGCCTTAAAGGTACGCTCAGTGACGGCAAAATATTTATAGACAGTCCGGATGAAAACAAAAAAGTTAAGCTTATTTTGAACGGTATAACTATATCCTGCTCAACTGATGCTCCTCTTTTTATTGAAAATTCGCCCAAGGAAACCATCCTTATTCTTGCAGATGGCTCTGTTAACAGTTTCACCGACACTGCAAGAGAAGTGCCCGCAGATGAAAACATAGACTATGCAACAGCGGTAATCTATGCGAAGGATGATCTTCAGATTGAGGGTAACGGCACACTTAATGTCAGGAGCAACTTCAATAAGGGCATATTTTCAAAAAACGATATAGATATCCGCGGCGGAATTATCAACATTGAAAGTGTTGATGACGGTATAAGAGGAAAGGACAGCGTTGAAATATCAGGCGGAGAAATAAATATCACCTGTGGCGGTGACGGTATCCGCACCAATGAAACGCAGCAGGAAGGCAAAGGCAACATTGCCATCAGCGGCGGCGTTGTTAATGTTACCTCTGACCTTGACTGTATACAGTCTGTTAAAGATATCACTATCAGCGGCGGCGTACTTAAGCTGACTTCTGACGGCGGTGCCACTGAAGCCGTGTCACCGCAAAATATGGGTGGAATGAATCCTATGGGCGGTGACCGGGGTGGCAGAGGTGAAAGGCCGGATAAAGGCGGAATGTTCGGTATGTACGGCGGTGGACCAAGACCTGAGGACAGCAGTGCAAACGAAGCACAGCAGGAAGACACCCCCTCAACAAAAGGTATCAAAGCTGACGGTAAAATCACTGTTACGGGCGGTGAAATCACGGTTTCCTCAACGGATGACAGCATACACGCACCCGATATCGACATAAGCGGCGGTGCATTTAACCTGAAAAGTGATGATGACGGCATCCACGCAGACAATACTGTTAATATAAAAAATGCCTATGTTAATGTGACTTACTCTTACGAAGGAATTGAAGGAACCGCAATAAACATTGAAAGCGGTAACATATCCGTTAAAGCCACGGACGACGGCTTCAACGCCGCAGGTGAAAGCACAGGCAGGAATCCGATGCAGGCAGATTACAGTTGCGAAATCAATGTTTTTGGCGGATATATCCACATTGACGCTGACGGTGACGGAGTTGATTCAAACGGCAATGTTAACCAAAAG
This sequence comes from Acutalibacteraceae bacterium, assembly GCA_045531265.1. Taxonomy (GTDB): domain Bacteria; phylum Bacillota; class Clostridia; order Oscillospirales; family Acutalibacteraceae; genus UBA6857. The sequence goes on along the minus strand of JAZSDP010000071.1, from coordinate 14,321 downwards.
GGTGGCACAATAATAGTTTTCGGTCCTCAAGACGGCGGAAACGGTGCCCTTGATTACGGCGGTAAATACACAGTTTCCGGTGGCACACTCCTCGCTTTGGGCGCTCAGGGTATGGCTCAATCCGTAACAGGTGAAAATATGGAAGTGCTTGCCTTCACTTATTCCTGCGGTGCAGATGTGCTCAATACTATAACTGATTCAGAGGATAATATGCTTATAGGTTTCAGAAGCCCCAAAAGCTTCGGCACCGTTGTTTTTGTAAGTGATAAACTGAAAGTCGACGAAAGCTACAGTATTTACAGCGGCGGATCGTATGACAACGACGGAGAAAAGGGCATCTGGCTCAGTGGCAATTACACAAAAGGCACTCTTGTGGGCACTTTGTCTTGACAAACAAAAATAAAAGTGATAAAGTATACAAGTTAGTTTTATAATGTAATAAGGAAAGGTGAATTCAAATGTCAGGCCATTCAAAATGGAGCACCATTAAAAGAAAAAAAGAAAAGACCGACGGCGCAAGAGCTAAAATCTTCACCAAAATCGGTCGTGAAATTTCAATTGCAGTTCGTGACGGCGGTCCCGACCCTGCATCAAACTCAAAGTTAAAGGATGTTATTGCAAAAGCAAAGGCAAACAATGTGCCCAACGATAACATTGAAAGAATAATCAAAAAGGCCTCGGGTGAAGCAGGCGGTGCAAACTACGAAGCAATTATGTATGAAGGCTACGGTCCTTCAGGTATTGCTGTTATTGTTGAAACGCTTACAGATAACCGCAACCGTACAGCAGGTGAAATGCGTCACTACTTTGATAAGAACAAGGGTAATCTCGGTCAGCAGGGCTGTGTTTCCTTTATGTTTACACGCTACGGCGTAATTGTTATTGAAGCTGAGGACATTGATGAAGACAAGCTTATGGAGGATGCCCTTGAAGCAGGTGCTGTTGACTTCATCACCGACGAAGAGGATGTTTATGTTATCCGCACAGAGCCTAATGACCTCGGTGCAGTGCGTGATGACCTTGATGCAAAGGGTTATACCTTTGTTTCTGCTGAGGTTGAATATGTTGCCAACACTGAAACAGCCCTTACAAATGAGGATGACCTTAAAATGATGGGCAGACTTCTTGAAATGCTCGAGGATAATGACGACGTTCAGAATGTTTGGCACAATCTTGAAAATGAAGACGATCTTCCGTAAAAAAAATCCGCTTAGGCGGATTTTTTTAGTAGTAAGTAACAAGTGAAAAGTAGTAAGGGAAAGCCGATTGCATATGCAATCGGCTTTTAATATTATTCAAATATTTTCAGGTTATCCCATAAAAGCTTTTCGGAATTAACTCGGGAATTATCAAACTTATCCTCAAAGCTTAAAAGATGCCTTGCACCGAGCTTTATATAAAGCTGCTTTGCTTTCTCGTTTCCTTTAACAATACATACACTCATTTTATCATAGCCGTTTCTGTGGGCGTACTCCCCTACTGTTTTTATGAGGGCTGTTCCGATACCCTTTCCCATTGACTCAGGGCAGATGTGAAGTGAATCAAGATACCATATTTTTTCGCTTGTGCCGTCAGGCATTGATGCCGCAAAACCGAGAAGCTTGTTTTCTTCACAAGCAACCCAAATTCGGTTTCTATCGTCGGAAATATAGTTTTTCCATCTTTCTGCAGCCTTTTCAAAGGTAAGGTTATTCAGATAATCTTCACTGACAAGACCTTTATATGTGGTTTTGTGGTTAGAGACATATAGATGGGCTATTAAACTTATGTCCTCAACAGAAGCTTGTCTGATTATCATAGCAATTTCCTCTTAACTAAAAATTCGTTATCTGTATTTATCAACAATAAAACCCTTCATATTTTAACCTCTCAGTCACTTCGTGACAGCTCTCCTTTCAGGAGAGCCTTTTTCGCCTCTGCTGAAAGGAGAGGAGGTAATGTGAAGAATTAACGGAAAGGTTACTCAATAACAGCAATAGCTTCAACCTCAACAAGTCCGCCCTTGGGGAGTGTTTTCACTGCAACACAAGATCTTGCAGGGGTGTTGGTGATGTACTTTGCATAAACCTCATTGAAAGCGGCAAAATCTGCCATATCAGAAAGGAAGCAGGTTGTTTTAACGATTTTATCGTAGTCTGTGCCTGCTTCTTTAAGAATTGCACCGAGGTTTCTGAGAGCCTGATCAGCCTGAGCGGTAACATCATCACCTGCAAAGTCGCCTGTTTTCGGATCAAGGCCTAACTGACCTGAGGTGAAAAGCATTCCGTTCACTGCCATAGCCTGACAGTAGGGACCGATTGCGGCCGGGGCGTTTTCTGTTGAAATCTTTTTAATCATAATTATATCTCCTTACATTAATGATTTTATAAACTGTTCTGCCGCTCTGGGTGAACGGCTTCCGCGTGACAGAGCAAAGGCTTCCGCTTTGATATCAAGCTGAGAAAGGTCTGTTTCAATGCCGTTTCTGAGCGCAAGCTCGTGTACGATATCAAGGTAAAGCCCTCTGTTTGGCTTCTGGAAATATACAGTAAGCCCGAAGCGGTCGGAAAGGGACAAAAGCTCCTGCATTGTATCGTTACGGTGCACATCGTCGGTGCCCGTTCTGTCGGCAAAGCTTTCTTTTACTATATGCCTTCTGTTACTTGTGGCATAAATTACGGCATTTCCGCTTTTTGACACGGCAGAGCCCTCAAGCACAGCCTTGAGCATACTGAAGCAGTCATCATTTTTATTGAAGGAAAGGTCATCAATAAAAATAATAAACTTCAAGGGATTTTCAGCGATTGCACCCATAACATAGGAAAGGGCAAAAAGCTGATCCTTGCGAAGCTCTATAAGGCGTACTCCCTTATCAAAATAATAATTTGCACAAGCCTTGACCGTTGAGGATTTACCCGTACCTGCATCACCGCACAAAAGAACATTCTGTGCAGGTCTGCCCTCAGTCAGTGCCTTTGTGTTTTCCAGGACTGCCCTGCGCTCGTTTTCGTAGCCCACAAAGCTGTCAACGGAAATTCCGTCAGCAACCTCAACGGGAATGATAGAGTTGTTTTCTACCCTGAACATACCGTGAGAAGCAAAAATACCGTAGCCGAGGGAATCGATATTTCTGAGTCTTTCTTCATAAAGTGAGGTAAAATCAGTAAACTGATTTTCAAATGAAGGTATATAGCCCTCATATTCACTCCCCCGCCAAAGATCTTCTGCGGAAAGCCTTGTAAGCTCTGTGAAAAAGGCGAGCTCGGCTTCAGCGTTTTTCCTAACAGAATCAGGAACTTCATTTTTTGCCGCTACCGCCTTGATATAGAAGTTTTCATCCTCACAGACAAACTTCACGAGAAATGCAGAAAAGCTGTTATTATAGGGCATAAGAAGAGAAACAAACTCACTGTAAGCACTGAGCCTGCGGTAAAGGTCATTTTCACCTGTAAGAAAATCCGTCAGAGCGTTAATTTCAGCTTTTTTAAGTAAATTTCTGAACACCGTCAGGGATGAAATACGGCAATAAAGCTCTTTATTTGTCATTACAACACCTCCGTGGTATTGTTATTTGTGTTTTAAATTATCAGAACTCGTTGATTATTGCGCCTTTGTCTGCTGAGGAAACAATGCTTGAATATCTTTTAAGGTAGCCCTTGATATCGGTTTTCACCTTAATGGGCATTTCTGCTTTTCTCTTTTCAATTTCCTCGTCAGACACCTTGAGCTCAATTTTATATTCGGGGATATTTATTGAAATTATGTCACCCGTCTTTACAAAAGCGATGATACCGCCTCTTACAGCTTCGGGTGAAACGTGACCTATAGCGGCACCTCTTGTAGCACCTGAGAATCTGCCGTCTGTAATAAGTGCAACATCCTTGTCAAGGCCCATACCTGCAATTGCAGAGGTGGGTGAAAGCATCTCTCTCATACCGGGACCGCCTGCAGGACCTTCATAACGGATAACAACAACATCACCCTTCTGAATATCTCCGCCGTAAATTGCACTGATTGCTTCTTCTTCGCTGTCATATACCTTTGCAGGGCCTTCGTGAACGAGCATTTCGGGAGCAACGGCACTTCTTTTAACAACGCAGCCGTCCTTTGCAAGGTTACCCTTTAAAACGGCAATACCGCCGGTTTTTGAGAAGGGATTTTCAGTTGTTCTTATAACCTCGCCGTCGGCACAAAGGGCGTTTTCAATATTTTCGCCCATCGTCTTACCTGTGCAGGTCATAACTGATGTATCAAGAAGACCAAGCTTTGTAAGCTCCTTGAGCACGGTATAAACACCGCCTGCTTCATTAAGGTCTTCCATATATGTAGGGCCTGCAGGAGCAAGGTGGCAAAGGTTTGGTGTAACCTCACTTACGGCATTTGCCATATCAAGGTTAAATTCAATACCAAGCTCGTTTGCAATAGCGGGAAGATGAAGCATACTGTTCGTGCTGCAGCCGAGAGCCATATCAGCAGTAAGAGCGTTTTTAATTGCGGAGGGAGTCATAATATCTCTGGGACGGATATTCTTTCTTACAAGCTCCATAATCTGCATACCTGCGTGCTTTGCAAGTTCAATTCTCTTTGAATAAACGGCAGGAATTGTGCCGTTGCCCTGAAGACCCATACCGAGCACTTCTGTAAGGCAGTTCATTGAGTTTGCGGTGTACATACCTGAGCATGAGCCGCAGGTGGGACAGGTATTCTGTTCCCACTTTGTAAGCTCCTCACCGTCTATTTTACCCGCCTTATAAGCACCAACGGCCTCAAACATACTTGAAAGACTTGTTTTTTTACCGTGCATTCTGCCTGCAAGCATAGGGCCGCCCGACACAAAAATTGTGGGTATATTAAGCCTTGCCGCAGCCATCAGAAGTCCGGGTACATTCTTATCGCAGTTGGGAATCATAACAAGGCCGTCAAAGCCGTGAGCCATAACCATAGCCTCAGTTGAATCGGCAATAAGATCTCTTGTTACAAGGGAGTATTTCATGCCCGTATGACCCATTGCAATACCGTCACAAACAGTAATTGCGGGGAACATAATAGGCGTACCTCCTGCCATTGCAACGCCTAATTTTACGGCATCTGCAATTTTATCAAGATTGATATGACCGGGTACAATTTCATTATGTGATGACACGATACCGATTAAAGGTCTTTTCTGTTCCTCATCGGTTAATCCGAGAGCGTGATAAAGACTGCGGTGAGGTGCATTGTGAAAGCCATCTACTATTGTGTCTTTAATCATTGTGATTCATCCTTTCCTTCAATGTGCCTTGGCACAATTCATGACCGTGAGGTCAATTCATTAAAGGTCTGTTGAGCTTTTAGCACAACAGACCTTGTATAAAAACTTAGTTATTGATAAGCTTATCCTCGTCGCTCCAGGAATAAAGCTTTCTGATTTCCTTACCTACAACCTCAGCGGGATGCTCAGCGGCAATTTTACGCATTGCACCGAAGTGTACCTGAGAGGAAGCGTCGGACATATCGAGAAGGAAGTCCTTTGCAAATGTACCGTCCTGAATATCGGAAAGAACCTTCTTCATAGCCTTCTTGGTTTCTTCTGTAATGATTTTGGGTCCTGTGATATAGTCGCCGTATTCAGCGGTGTTGGAGATTGAATATCTCATACCTTCAAATCCGCTCTGATAAATAAGGTCAACGATAAGCTTCATTTCGTGGATACATTCAAAGTATGCATTTCTTTCATCGTAGCCTGCTTCTACAAGAGTTTCAAAGCCTGCCTGCATAAGAGCACATACACCGCCGCAAAGAACAGCCTGCTCACCGAAAAGGTCGGTTTCGGTTTCTGTTCTGAAGGTGGTTTCAAGAACACCTGCTCTTGCGCCGCCGATACCGAGAGCGTAAGCGAGTGCGATTTCAAGTGCATCACCTGTTGCATCCTGCTCAACAGCCACAAGGCAGGGAACACCCTTACCGAGCTGATATTCGCTTCTTACTGTGTGACCGGGGCCCTTGGGTGCAATCATAACAACATTAACATTCTTCGGGGGCTTGATGCAGCCGTAGTGAATGTTGAAGCCGTGTGCGAATGCAAGAGTCTTGCCTTCTGTGAGGTGGGGCTCAATGCTTTCCTTATAAAGCTTTGCCTGCTTTTCATCGTTGATAAGAATCATAATCATATCAGCATTTTTTGCAGCTTCAGCAGCAGTCATAACCTTAACACCCTGAGACTCTGCCTTTGCCCAGCTCTTGCTGCCCTCGTAAAGACCTACGATTACATCAACACCTGAATCCTTGAGGTTGAGTGCATGAGCGTGGCCCTGAGAGCCGTAACCGATGATAGCAACGGTTTTACCTGAAAGCTTTGCAAGATTACAATCCTGCTGATAATAAATGTTTTGCATAATTAATTACTCCTTTTATTTGAAAGATATATAAATTTTTTGATTACATAGATTTATCGGTCGGTGCCGGACATCAACGCGGACCGTCGAGGACGCCGGTCCCTACAAAATTGCACTTGTGCGATTTTTTCTTACTACTTACTACTGTTCTTGTGAGAACATTGTTTCGGCGCCTCTTTCAATTGCCACAATACCTGTACGGCACATTTCAAGAATACCGAGAGGCTTCATAAGCTCAATAAATGCATCAATTTTAACGGGCTCACCTGTAACCTCAACACTTATGGTACTTACTGAATAGTCAATGATTTTGCCTTTGTAAACCTCAGCCGCCGCCATAATTTCGGCACGGTTATGAGGATTATTTTTCATTTTGATTATCATAAGCTCACGCTTCATTGTGCTTTCGTCTTCGAGCACCTTAACCTTCTGCACATTGTGCAATTTATGAAGCTGAGCCACTATCTGATTTTTTGTGTATTCATCACCGGAAAGAGAAATTGTGATACGGGAATATGCGGGATTTTCAATTTCACCAACGGTAAGTGTATCAATGTTAAAGGCTCTTCTTGTAAACATACTTGATACTCTTGTAAGAACACCCGGCTTATTATCAACATAAACCGCAATAACATATTTACTCATTTTCGCCCTCCTTATCAACACTTACGATAATATCATCAATTGAGCCGCCGGGAGGAAGCATGGGAAGAACGAACTCGTCCTTTTCAATCATAACCTCTATTACAGCGGGGCCGTCACTTTCCATAGCCTTTGCCATAGCAGCTTCAAATTCTTCAGCTGTTTCGGCGTGATAGCCCACAGCACCGAAGGCTTCGGCAAGAAGCGGAAAATTGGTCTTTCTTCCGAGCACGGTGTTTGAATATCTTTTTTCGAAGAAAAGAGTCTGCCACTGGCGGACCATTCCGAGAACACCGTTATTAAGAAGAACTACCACAACAGGAAGATTATATGTAACAACCGTTGCAAGCTCATTCAGATTCATACCGAAGGAGCCGTCACCCGTTACGAGAACGGTTTTCTGCCCCGTTGCAACCTGAGCACCGATAGCCGCACCCAGACCGTAGCCCATTGTACCGAGGCCTCCTGAGGAAACGAACTTTCTTGTTTTTTCAAAGCGGGTGTACTGAGCCGCCCACATCTGATGCTGTCCCACATCCGTTGCAACAACGGTATCATCGCTTTTAAGTTTATTTATAATTTCAAAAATCTTTTTTGGCGGAAGGACTGAGATTGATTTTTCCTGCGTTTTCTTTTCAATCTCTTCTTCCTGCTTTTTGAGATTTTCAAATTCCTCGTGCCACTGAGGTCTTTCTTTCTTTTCCACAGCTTCAAGAATTCTCTTAAGGCTGTCTTCAATATCACCTAAAAGACCTACATCAACAATAATGTTCTTGTTGATTTCAGCTCTGTCAACATCAAGATGAATAATTTTTGCTTTTTTACAGTATTTCTGAGTATTACCCGTGGCTCTGTCACTGAAGCGGACACCGATACCGATTACAAGGTCGGCATTTTTGTTTGCCATAGATGAAGCATAATGGCCGTGCATACCCTGCATACCGAGGAATCGATCATAGGAATCGGGAACAGAGGAAAGTCCCATAAAGGTGCAGCCGATACAGCCGTCAATTTTTTCAGAAAGAGCCATAACATCCTTGCCGAGGTCACGGCTCATAACACCGCCGCCAACATAGATATAAGGTCTTTCGCATTCGTTTATAAGTCTGACAGCCTCAGATATTTTGCTGTCCTTAGCCTTTTTTTCAGGGAACTTGGGTACAATGCCCTCAGGCACAAAATCGGCAACAGCAAGCTGAACATCCTTGGGAATATCAACAAGCACAGGGCCGGGCCTTCCCGATTTTGCAATACGGAAAGCCTCACGGATACAGTCTGCAAGCTCATTTACATCATTAACAAAGTAGTTATGCTTTGTAATAGGCAGGGTTACACCCGTGATGTCAATTTCCTGAAAGCTGTCCTTACCCACAAGGGAGGTGGGAACATTACCCGTGATAGCGACCATAGGCACTGAGTCAAGCATTGCATTTGCAATACCCGTAACAAGGTTTGTGGCACCCGGACCCGATGTTGCAATTACAACACCCACGGTACCCTTTGCCCTTGCATAGCCGTCTGCCGCATGGGCGGCGCCCTGCTCGTGTGCGGTGAGGATATGATTTATTCTGTCCCCCGCTTTATAAAGAGCATCATATATATTAAGCACCTGACCTCCGGGATAACCGAAAACATCGGTTACGCCCTGCTCAACAAGGCACTCGATAACAATTTGTGAACCTGTAAGCTTCATTGTGTGAACTCCTTTTCGGGAGCGGTTTTTACCTTCCCTGACCGAAAAAATACTTCGGCATTATAAATTCAAAATTTACAAAACATTATATCACGCCAAGTGTCTGTTGTCAACTGTATTTTTGCACTTTAAATGAGTAAAATATGAGGCTTTTTCAGCTATCTGTTTTGTATACTTGATAACTGAAGGTTATTATGTTATATTATATCAGACATTTATATGGAGGTTTCTTATGCAACCGAATATTATTTTTTACTTTTCCGACCAGCAGCGCCACGATACACTCACTAAAGAGCTTATGCCAAACGTATGGGAGCTTGGTGAGGAAGGCGTGATATTTGATAATTCCTATACCTGCCAGCCCGTTTGCGGACCTGCCCGAGCCTGCCTTCAGACGGGGCTTTATGCAACCCGGAACGGCTGCTACAAAAACGGAATATCCCTTAATAAAAAAGATAAAACACTTGCAGATTATTTTAACGAAAACGGCTATGATACTGCATACATAGGAAAATGGCACCTTGCTTCCGACAGCTCACCCTTCGGAGGGCTTCACTGCGAAAAAACCGCCGTGCCAAGAGACAGACAGGGCGGCTACAAATACTGGCGTGCCGCAGATGTTCTTGAATTCACATCCCACGGCTATGACGGTTATGTTTTTGACGAAGAAGGCAATAAAATTGTTTTTAAAGGCTACCGTGCTGACTGCATAAATGATTTTGCGATAGAATACATCCGTAACCACAATGGAGAAAAGCCATTTTTTATGTTTGTTTCTCAGCTTGAGCCCCACCACCAGAATGACACGGGACGCTTTGAAGGGCCAAAGGAAGAAAGGGAAAAATACAAGGATTATCCCATTCCCGAAGACCTGAGCTTTATGAAGGGCAACTATAAAAAGGAATACCCTGATTATATAGCATCAATCAACAGACTTGACAAAAATGTGGGCAGACTTGTGGCTCTGCTTAAAGAAAAGGGAATTTACGATAACACAGTAATAATTTACACAAGTGACCACGGCTGTCATTTTAAAACACGTAACGGCGAATACAAACGAAGCTGCCACGAAGCAAGTATACACACTCCCCTTGTTTTCGGAGGCGGTGCAGTGAATAAAAAAGCCACGGCAAACAACCTTGTAAGCCTTATTGATCTTCCGCCTACCTTGCTTGACCTTGCAGATATTCCCGTACCCGAACACTTTTCGGGGAATGTTCTGCCCGTAAACAAAGATAATGTGCCCGAAAGGGACTGCGTTTTTGTTCAGATAAGCGAATCCCATTTGGGAAGAGCAGTGAGGACAAAGGAATGGAAATATTCGGCAAAGGCAATCGGCACGGGTATGCTCAGAGCAGATGCAGTTCATTATTTTGACGATTTCCTTTATGATTTAAAAAACGACCCTTATGAAAAGAACAACCTTATCGGTGACAGCGCTTACAGTAATGTATTAGCTGAAATGCGAAAGCTCCTTTCAAGAGAAATGGTAAATGCAGGAGAGAAAAAGCCGATTTTTCATAAAGCGTTAAGGGTTAAAAAGTTTTGATAAAAAACGCAGGTATTTCGTACGAAATACCTGCGTTTTTTATTATAGATCTTTGAGATGCTTGCTTCTTGAGGGGTGACGAAGCTTTCTGAGAGCCTTTGCTTCAATCTGACGGATTCGTTCTCTTGTAACATTGAATGCCTTACCAACCTCTTCAAGAGTCTGAGGTGTGCCGTCACGAAGGCCAAAGCGAAGACGGAGAACCTCTGCCTCTCTGGGAGTGAGAGTTTCAAGCACTTCATTTACCTTTGCTTTAAGGAAGGTCATTGCGGCAGCATCGGCAGGTGAAAGTGCATCCTCGTCGGGGATGAAGTCACCAAGATGGCTGTCTTCCTCTTCACCGATGGGAGTTTCAAGAGAAACGGGCTCCTGAGAAATGCGAAGAATGTCACGAACCTTGTCAACGGGCATATTGAGTTCCTTTGCAATATCCTCGGGCATAGGGTCCTTACCGTCTCTGTGAAGAAGCATATTGCTTGTCTTTTTCACCTTGTTGATTGTTTCAACCATATGAACGGGAATACGGATTGTTCTGCCCTGGTCTGCAATGGCTCTTGTAATAGCCTGTCTTATCCACCAGGTTGCATAGGTGGAGAATTTGAAGCCCTTTGTGTGGTCAAACTTATCAACAGCCTTGATAAGACCGAGGTTACCCTCCTGAATAAGGTCAAGGAACATCATACCTCTGCCCACATATCTTTTTGCAATTGAAACAACAAGACGAAGGTTAGCCTTTGTAAGGATTTCCTTTGCTTCTCTGTCGTTATTTGCAATACGGATTGCAAGGTCAATTTCCTCTTCGGGAGAAAGAAGAGGCACTCTGCCTATATCCTTAAGATAAACCTTAACGGGGTCATCAATAACGCTCTTTGCGTCAGCGGCAATCATATTTGAGCTGTCATAATCCTTGGGAAGGTCGATATCAACTGAAATTGAATCAAGGATTTCATCGCTGAGGTCATCAACAATTTCAACGCCGTGACTTTCAAGCTTTGAATAAATCTTTTCCATTTCATCCATATCAACATCAGCTTCAACGAGAACTGTATCAATTTCCGTTGAGTTGAGCTTACCCTGCGCAATACCTCTTTCAACAAGAGCTTTGAGCATCAAATTTTTTTCCTGGTTTTCCATAATGTTACATCCTTGCCTTTCTTACTATTGTTAATATTATGAATGAATCAATTATTTCTTTTTTTCTTGAAATAGAGGCTGAAATCCTCATCGCTTATCTCCGAAGGAGAGGAAGAATTTTCAGCGTTCTCCTTTTCCCTTTGCATTATTCTCACACAGTCTGCACAAACCTTAAGGCTGAGATTCAGCTTTTCATTATCCTTACAGATTTTAACAAAGCTGTCAAGCTCCTGCGGTGAAAGCTCCTGAGCGAAAAAGGTCAGTTCAAGACTTCTCTGCTGTTTTATTCTTTCAGCAATCAAAGAGAATATACGCTGATTAAGGTCAACGGAAAAGCTTTCCGCAGTTACCGTATCACCCATCCTTTCAAGGAATTCCGGGTTGCGCATAAGTGCCGCCAAAAGCATCTGTTCGGCCTTATAGACCTTTATATTTACATCGTTAGCCAGAGAAATTTTGCTGTTCTCCTGCATGGATTTCTGCTGAATGGAGCTGTAATGCCGGCTTTTTTCAGCCCGCATACTCTTTCTCTGAAGCTGTTCTATTCTTACCATAATAGAATCCTTGCTGACTTCGAGTTCCTCAGAGAGTCTGCCCGAATAAACATCCTGAACGATTCTGTTATGGGTGTTTGCGAGTATTTCTGCAGCTTTTTCAAGGTATCTCATTTTGCCGTCGCTTGTTGAAAGCTCGTAAGCATCACGAAGCTTTACAAGTGCAAATTCAATATCGTTTGCCGCTCCGTCAATAAGATTACGGAAGCGTTCAGGCCCGTACTTACGGATAATTTCATCCGGGTCCTTACCGCCCTGAAGACGGATAACCTTAAGCTTCATACCGATTGACTTAAAAATTTCAATTGCCCTTGCCGTTGCCTTCTGCCCTGCCTCGTCAGCATCGTAGCAAAGGATAACTTCATCGGCATAACGGGACAAAAGGTGTGCCATTTCGCTTGTAAGGGCTGTGCCGAGACAGGCAATTGTATTGCTGAAGCCGTGCTGATGAAGAGTAATGGCATCCATATAGCCTTCAACCAAAATCAGCTTTTTATCTGTTGTATTCTTAGCAAAATTAAGGCCGAAAACACCAAGGCTCTTTTTATAAACAAGGGTATCGGAGGTGTTGATATATTTCGGCTTACTGTCATCAAGAACTCTGCCGCCGAAGGCAACCACATTGCCCCTTGCATCAATAATAGGAACCATAACACGGTTACGGAAGGAATCGTAAAAGCTTACCTTACCGTTTTTTTCGCTTTTATTTGCAAGGTTGGCTTCATAAGCCTCTTCATAAGAATAACCCTTTTCCTTAAGATGAGTTAAAAGAGCCCGCCATTCATTGGGTGCATAGCCCATACCGAATTTTGTGATAGTGCCTTTATTGTAGCCTCTTGACTTAAAGTATTCAAGCCCCTCTTTGCCTTCTTCTGTGAACAGACACTTATTGAAAAACCTTGCAGCTTCCTTATTGATTTCATACATTCTCTTACGCTTTACGGCAAGAGAATCGTCAAAGCCCTCCGATGGCATAACCATTGAGGTTTTATCGCATAAAAAGCGAACCGCCTCCGTAAAATCAAGGTTTTCCGCCCGTCTTATAAAGGAGATTACCTCTCCCCCTGCTCCGCAGCCGAAACAGAAGAAACTCTGTGAATCGGGATATACAGTAAAGGAGGGTGTTTTTTCGTTATGGAAAGGACAAAGACCCACAAGATTTTTTCCGCGGCGCTTCAATTGTACATATGATGATATGGTTTGCTCAATATCACATCTCATTCTGAGTTCCGTTAAAAATTCATCGGAAAATCTTGCCATAAAAACATCTCCTTTCTTTAACTTTTATATATGTCCGTTGTATTCTGTATCTTGAAAATCGCATTTCGATTTTCCCATACTACTTACTACTTATTACTTTTACTTACTCCATCCGCTTGGGATGAAATTCTCCGTAAACACCTTAAGGGCATAGCCGTCGGTCATACCTGCAATGTAGTCGCAGGCGGCTCTTTCGGCACCGTCTCTCCAGGCAATTTCAATATATTCATTGGGAAGTGCATCGGGATTACGGCTGAAAAATTCATAAAGCTTCTGAATCATAGCCATAGCCTTGCCTTCCTCACTTTTGCATACGGGGTTGGTATAAACACGGTTAAACATAAATTCGTGAAGAATATCAAATGCGGACTGAACATCTCTGTCAAGAGCTATTATGTCCGTTGTATTTTCAATTGCCGAGCGTACAAGGGTGTTTATCCTCTGACTTTTTGTTTCGCCGAGGTATTTCCTTGCTTCAACGGGGATATTACCTTCAGAAATAACACCGCCTCTTACTGCATCGTCAATATCGTGGTTGATATATGCAATTCTGTCGGCTAATTTCACTATTCTGCCTTCAAGGGTAGAAGCCTCTTCCCCTCTTGTGTGGCAAAGGATACCGTTTCGTACTTCATAGGTAAGGTTGAGACCCTTCCCTTTATTCTCGAGTATATCCACCACTCTGAGACTCTGTTCAAAATGCTTGAAGCCTTCGGGGAAAACTTCATTCAGAGCTCTTTCACCTGCGTGACCGAAGGGAGTATGCCCAAGATCGTGTCCGAGTGAAATTGCCTCTGTCAGGGTTTCATTAAGACCGAGTGCAATTGCGATTGTCCTTGCAATCTGCGCAACTTCGAGAGTATGAGTAAGTCTTGTTCGGTAATAGTCACCCTGAGGCGACAGGAAAACCTGAGTTTTATGTTTAAGCCTGCGGAAAGAATTCGAGTGAATTACACGGTCACGGTCGCGCTGAAAGCAGGTGCGGAGCTCACATTCCTCTTCAGGGCGTATTCTTCCGCGGCTTTCGTCAGCAAAAGAAGCGTTTGTACTCAAGATTTTATGCTCATTTTCGCAAGTAATCTCTCTTACCGTTTTCACTGTCATCCCTCCTGTTTTACTTCTCTATTTATTATATA
>JAZSDP010000081.1:0-2280 GCA_045531265.1 Acutalibacteraceae bacterium | reverse complement strand
CAGCTACTCTGCCATAGACCGAATTTCCGGCTCGGAAACATACGCCAAGGAAAACCTTCCCACCAGCTACGGTATGTTCAGCGGCAGGTATATTGATTATACCTATGACACTCTGAACAGGCTGAAAACAAAAACCTTCAGTCTGGGCACACCCTTGGTTCTGGAGTATGATTATCTCAACTCCGAACTGGGAACAGATGCTGCAACGGGAGTTGTTTACAAAACAACCCAAATCGGCAGGGAAAACATCGGTGACAGGGCATATAAATACACCTACGATGACCTTGGTAACATCACCACCGTCAAAACAGCAAGCATAAGCTCAGGTGCTGCTTTTGTTTTCCACAGGACCTATGAATATGACAACCTGAATCAGCTCACAAGGGAAAACAACAAAACAGCAAATAAATCCTATGTTTACGAATATGACGACTACGGAAACATAGAAAGAAAAATTGTTTATCCTTACACAACAGGTGATTTAGGCACTGCAACAAGCACAATAAATTATACTTACGGTGCAGACAGTGATGCAGGCTGGACAAATCTTTTAACCTCATATAACGGTGAAGCCATTGACTATGATGCCATAGGCAACCCCACAACCTACCGTGGTGCAGCAATGACCTGGGCAGGCAGGGAGCTTAAGACCTACAGCAAAAACGGCACATCAATCAGCTATTCCTATGATGCTGACGGCTTGCGTGGCTCAAAAACAGTCAACGGTGCAAAAACAACCTATCAGTATGTTGACGGAAAGCTTCTTTATGAAGACCGCAACGGAGTTGACATTTACTATTATTATGACAGCTACGGTGTGCCTTCTGCCATAAAATATTACAAGGCAGACGGTACAACCTACACCATGTATCTCGCCACAAACTCCTTGGGCGATGTCACTGCACTTTACAACCCCTCAGGTGAGCTTGTTGTAAAATATGAATATGACGCTTGGGGCAACATCATTTCCGAAACCAATGCAACAGGCGGCACACCTACAACAACCGCTCAATACTGGTCGGATATTAATCCTTTCAGGTATCGTGGGTATTATTATGACAGTGAGACAGGGCTTTACTATCTGCAGAGTAGGTATTATGACCCTGAAACTGGTAGGTTTATTAATTCGGATTCATTGTTGAACACGGATGACTTGTTGGGATATAATACTTTTGCATATTGCTATAATAATCCTGTTACATATAGTGATAGTGAAGGTAATAGGCCTACTGTTGGTGCCCATGGTGGTAATCGTGAAACTGAAGCAGAAAGAAAAGAGTCTTTTGCTGCAATGAATCCAAAAATTAACTACTCAGTCGAACTAAATGACAGTAACAGTGACAATTCAACTAATAGTTTTACAAATTCTAATGAAACTTATTCAAACAGTTTTATTGAAAATTTCTATTATAGTCAACGGTTACAAGAAATACAACAACGGCAACAAGGTGAGTATATAGCAGATTTTGTTATATATAGGTTTTCGACTTGGGAAAAAACAGCAAATACATTTGGTGCTTGTGCTGTGATAATCGAAGGTGTTGCGATAGCAACCCAACCATGTCCTCAAGTATCTGCTGCTTTAAATGTTTGCACGTGGGTATGTGGAGTTCTAGCGATTATAGCGAGTGTTTTAGGGGAGGAGTAGTTTTTATGAAGATTGGTAATTTCTTTCAATGGTTATGTATAATTGTTTGTTTGTTTTTTATTGTATCATCCGAAATAGTAGATTATCCTTCGTGGCTAATGTCCGCTTTTTATATGTTGATGTTTGTTGTTTTGACTATAAAACTAATTTTAGTAATACGTAAACAAAGAAACACGAGAAAGAACACAAGAGGAAACACAAGGGGACGGTTCTCTTGTGCTGATGAAAAGCAAGAAAAGTAAAAATTTCAGAAGACAGGTGACGGTTCTCTGTCTTGACAAAAAGTGAATAACGGGGCGGTCACTGCCGCCCCACTGTAGTCAACAACCGTCAACGGCAAAGCTCTTTCCACCAATACCTTCGGTGCAAACAACGGTGTTCTGCAAAGCACAACCTACGGTAACGGAACAGTCCGTAACTATACCTATGACGCCTTCGGCAACCTGCGTAATGTTAAGGGCACAAGCGGCGGCACAATGTTTTCCTGGCTTTATGACAGCGCAATGAACCCCATGGTTCACCGTGATGCCATGAATGACCTTAAGTATCAGTATGATTACGATGCAATCGGCAGGCTTATCCGTCAGGAAATCACCCATAACACAAATGATTCATACATCGGCGCCACGGAG
>JAZSDP010000053.1:0-7047 GCA_045531265.1 Acutalibacteraceae bacterium | reverse complement strand
GCCCGAAGGCGTACGACGGTACGTCGAGTGGCGAAGTTTGTTCGTAGTATAAAACATTTAATTTTTAGTATTTTATAGTTTTTTACTATTTTTATGGGGTTCTTACAGGCCTTCAAACCTGCAGAACCCCCTTATTTATATGGTTTTATACGGTCTTCGCTTTTTTTACAGCCCCTTTTTATCAGTTATTGGGAACGGGATCGGATAGCTTAACAAAGTCGATTTTTTCCATTTTTGTTCTGGGAAGAAGCTCATGGAATTCAACTCTTCTGGGACAAGCGTATGCTTCAATGTTCTGGCGGCAATATCTGAGGAGTTCTTTTTCAATTTCATCCTTGTCAGCGTCAGGATCTCTGAGAGATACGCAAAGCTTAACATCGGGCTTGCCTTCCTCGTTGTAGCCCTGAACAGCGCAAACCTCATTGAGATATTCAAGCTTTTCGAGCTTCTGTTCAATAGTTGCGGGATAAATGTTGTAGCCTGCAATGATGATGATTCTCTTTTTTCTGCCTGAGAAGAAGACAAAGCCTTCCTCATCAACATAACCCATATCACCTGTTCTTACCCAGCTTTTGCCGTTTTCATCGGTGTAAATACCTGTTTCCTGAATTACATCGTCAGGAAGATAACGGTTCATCATAGTGTCGCCTGAGAAGACGATTTCACCTACTGTGCCTGCGGGAAGCTTGTTGCAGTCGTCATCCCAGATTTCAACATCAACACCGATAAGAGGATAGCCGACAGAATCTTTTTTATAGGCAAAGTGTGAGTTGTTGGTGCAAACTGCACACATTTCAGTAAGACCGTAGCCACGGCAAAGCTTTGCAGGTGAACCGTGTCTTTCCATTATTTCATCAAATTTATTTACAAATTCGTTTGTAACAACATCGCCGCCTGCAAATACCAATGCAAGATTTTTTGTTCCTTCGTTTTCAAAGTTAGGAGCTTCAACGAGCTTCTGGAACATTCTGGGAACTGAAAGAATTTCAGTAACACGGTATTTTCTGATAAGCTCATTTGCCTGAACAGGGTCAAGCTTGGGAATCATAATAGGCTGATATGCATTACAGATTGCATAGTGCATTGCACCGCCGAGTCCGAAGGCGTGGAAGCAGGGAAGGGTGCACATTGAATAGCACTTGCAGTATTCGTGGTATGTATCAAGAATATAAAGCTTGTATGCAAGGGAGTTGAATGAGAAGTTTGAGTGGATGATGGTCTTGCTCTTACCCGTTGTTCCACCGCCGTGAAGGTATATTGCGTCATCCTTGCCGGGGTTGGGTGCGTCGGGAACGGGAGGAAGGTCCATTGCCATAATATCCATATAACGGATAACATTTTCGTGCTCGGGTACGGGGGCGTTCTGCATTTCGTTACCCTTTGCATATTTGAAAGCAATACCGTCGCAGAAGTCTGAGGTTGAGCAAACGATCGCCATGTGATTTTCAATTACGCTCTTGAAGGGCATTGCAAAAAGGTCAAGAATGAAAAGGCCTTTACTTTTTGTGTGAGCCATAATTTCAAGAAGCTGGTTGGGGGGAGTCATGGGATGAACAAAGTTTGAAATAACACCAAGCTTGCTCAATGCATAAAATGCGATAAATGCGTGGCCGCAGGAGGGAAGGAAGGCTGTGACTACATCACCTTTTTTAATTCCCTTTGAGCTGAGGAAGGATGCCATTTTTTCAACGTCATCAAAAAGTCTTGTCATAGTTGTTGCACTTTCAAACTGAAGCACGGGGGTGATGAAAGCGTTGTACTCGCCGTGTTCGGCAGAAATCTTTGCATAGCAATCCTTAAGATACTGATAACAGGATTCGTTTGTGGGTTCGTTCAGATATCCTTCTTCAGGTACTCTGAATTTTGTTCCGGTAAGGTCCATAGGTTAATGTTTCCTTTCATTTTCCATAGTCTTGTTCTTTAACTGTTACTTTTGCTTGAATTTCTTACACAATGTAACATATTGTATTAATTATACTTTGAAAGGGTTATAAAAGTCAACTTACAATTTGTGATTTTTTGTAACAATTTTCAACCAAGTAGACGGATATACTGTTTTTGTATATAAACGTGCATTGAAATTTCAGGAATAAATTGACATGGGTTGTTTGATATGTTATATTTAGGTTGTAAATGTAATATTTATTACACGGTGTGCTTTTTTTAGAGCTTAGGGGGTCAGGTTCCGCCTTCGGTGTATTTATACTAATATGTTGAAGCTTAAACAGGAATCGGATTTTAAATTTCAATAGAATTTTAAAATTCCCTAAGCCCCGGATCTCAGAACCTGAAAATATTTATAAAAAGGATGTGACACTCAATGGCAAAGGAATACAGTTGCGTAAAAAGAACAAAAAGAGCTTTTGAAAACAGCCTTGCAGCCCTTTCAAAGGAAAGGCCCCTTAACCGTATTACGGTAAAAATGCTTTGTGAGCACGCACAGCTCAGCCGTAACGCCTTTTATTTTCATTATAAGGATATAAACGACCTTATCTCTGATATAGAAAACAATACTCTGAACGATATTTTTTCTAATTTTGATGAGCTCAGGGAAATCGGTTTTCCTAAAAATGTAAGAGCTACGATAGTGTCATTAATTGAGCTTATTGACTCCAACAGAGATGTTTACAGAATGCTTCTTGAGCATTCCGAGGTTTTTACGGAAAAGGTGAGCAGAGCCTTCTGTGATTTTAATTTCAGTTATTTTGAGGAGTATCACGCTAAGGGTAATGTTAACAGAACGGGCTTCGACTTTTTTTATATGTTCGTTTCCAGCGGCTTTTACGGTCTTTTAAAGCACTGGCTTGACAATCCCGATGATATGAGCAAGAACGAGCTTATCGGACTTACCTATGTTCTTATCAAGCGCCTTATAGTTACGGATAATCCGGATATAGAGAGATTTGCGAGAAAGGAAAATTAAATATGAGCACTGATTTTGCAAAGAAGGCTGAAAGTAAATTCGGAAAATATCTTTTCGTATACTTTGTGGGTAACGGTGAGGGTGAAGAAAGGCTTCACTTTGCCGTTAGTGAAAACGGCTATGATTTCCGACCTCTTAACGGAAACAAGGCAGTTATTGAACAGCACAAGGGTAAAAAATGTGTCCGCGACCCTTACGCTTTCAAAGGTCACAACGGATACTATTATATAATAGGCACGGATATGAGATGTGAGGAGGGCTGGGAGTCCAACCACGCCCTTGTTTGTTGGCGTTCGGAAAATCTTATCGACTGGACTGACGAAACCATTATTGATATGAAGGAGCTCGGTGAGGATTTTGCCGACACAACAAGAGCCTGGGCGCCTCAGGCGATATGGGATGAAAAGGCGGGCAGTTATATGATTTACTGGGCGCATTCCACCAAGCGCAACAATGTTGCGGGTATGTATTACGCCCACTCGAAGGATATGAAAGCTATAACCGAGCCGAAGCCCCTTTATTGCCGTGAAAACATACAGACCATTGACGGCGATATTATATATAATGAAAAGGATAAGCTTTATTATCTCTTTTTCAAGCACGATGAAGACCAGACCATAGCCTATGTAACAAGCAAAAATCTTACGGGACCTTATATTGACGAGCCCGTGGTTGTTTCTCTTGCGCCAAGCGGTGTTGAGGGCAGTGAGGTCTACAGAATAAACGGCACGGACACATATATAATGATTATGGACGAATACGGCAAGGGCAGATTTTTTATGCAGCAAAGCACTGACCTTAAAAACTACAAGCCCGTTGCAAAAGAGGATTATTCCATGGATTTTTCACCCCGACACGGCTCCGTTATGGCTATAAGCGATGAGGAGTATGAGAGACTTGTTGAGAGGTTCGGGTGGTAAGATTTTTTTATCATTAGTATTGTAATTTACGGTGCAATTTGTTAGAATGTAGTCATAATATATCCTATGAAAGGAGATTAATATGAAACTCACAAAGAAAGTTTTAGCAGTTGTTCTTGCAATTATTATGCTTACAGCTACTTTTGCAATGACTGCATCAGCAAGCATTTCTGACTATATCCTCAGATTCAACAATGACGGCAAATTCAGAATTATGATTTTTGCTGACAGCCAGGATGATGAAACCCTTGAAGAGACAACAGCTCAGCTTATGAAAGAGGCTCTCTCTGCTCATAATCCCGACCTTGTTGTTTTCCTCGGTGATAACACTGTTGCAAAGGGTTATGAAAATCAGGCAAAGGCTATTGAAGCTATTGTTGCACCCTGTGTTGAGGCTGGTGTTCCTTTTACGCTCGTGTTCGGTAACCATGACCAGGAGCAGGGCGTAGAGAAGGAAGTTCTTCTCAAGGAGTATCAGAAGTATCCCGGCTGCCTTGCCTATGATGCTGTCCCTGAGCTTTACGGCTGCGGTAACCACAACCTTCCGATTTTAGCTTCAGACGGTTCAGGCATTGCTTTTAACCTCTGGCTTGTTGATTCGGGTACCTCTACAGAAGAAGCAGGCGGTTATGATTATGTACGTGAAGATCAGATCAATTGGTATAAGAATACAGCCAAAGCTCTTGCAGCTCTTAACGGCGGAAAGGTAGTTCCTGCTATCAACTTCCAGCACATTGTTGTTCCTGAGGTTTATGATGCACTCGGTATGATGAAAATTCCTGTAGGCCTCAATGAATGGACCTTTGGCGGTCAGTCATATATGCCCGTTCCCAATTTCGGCTCACACACCGGATTTGTTTTCGAGCCTCCCTGTCCCTCACACATCAACGGCGGTCAGTTCGATGCCTGGGCAGAAACAGGTGATATTATGGCTACCTTCTACGGTCACGACCATATAAACAGCTTTACAACAAGCTACAAAGGCATTGACATTACAACTGTTCCCACTGTAGGCTGCAACTCATACAGCTACGATATAAACAGAGGTGTAGGTCTTATCACTCTTGATGAAAACGACCTTACTGCATACGAATACGAAATGCTTCCTATGTATGATTTTGCTCTTGCAGAAGACTCAGAGATTATGAAATGCGAAGGTGCACTCAGCAAAATTGGCTATCAGTTCAATAAGCTTATGGCTGATTTCCTTGCAAAGATTCACAGTATCTTCTCAATTTTTTAAACAGAACACATTTAACAAATAGCTCCATCAAGGCTGTCGCTCATTGCGGCGGCCTGTTTTATTAGTAATCTTAAGTTTTTCTTACAAAACATTTTTAGTCTTGACTGTGAAATAGCTATGGGAATATAATATATATAGAAAGGGGGATGAGCGGATGAATAAAAAACGGAAAATAATTATTTGGATAATTACAAGTTTTCTGTGGATTCTTTTTCTTTTTGCTCCTATTGTGTATTATGCCAAACAAGTGCGCTTTCCTGTGGTAGCTCCCGGAATTGTATCAAAAATCGTCATAACAGTTCTCTTGTTATTGCCGATAATATTTGCTGTTGTTGCAAAGATTACTAAAAAGGAAAAGATAATACGAACAGCATTTATTGTATGCACAATTTTAAATTTGGTATCAATTTATGTGTTTACCTTTGGCTTCAAGAGCGATGCACCATTTTTTTACCCGATTATATCATATACAGATTCGGCTAAAGATTATTTAGTTCTGGATACCAATATATATGCAGAGGAAGATGTATCATCGGTTTTTCCAAAAAATATCCCTGAGGAAGCTATACAGGTTAAATATAATTATTATTGCGAAAAGTCGAGTAATACAGTTCAGATTATAGCGGAATGGGTTTTACCTAATGAAGATTACATTATAGAAAAAAACAGATTGTCTGTTGGTAATAATACTTCTATATGCAACTTTAGTTCGTTTGCTTATAATTTGGTAGTTGAATTTGATGATGAAGATAATGTGGTATGTTATGTATACGAGCAAGGAGATTTTATTAAGTAAATATAAAGCCTTATTCAAATAATAATATAAATTAAAAGCCGTCAGAGTTTTTCTGACGGTTTTTGTTATATCTACATATAGACGAAACCCCAATAAAACAAAAACGGACACAATATATGGTGTAATTTTCACCACTCAACACAAAAACACCCGGCAAAGAGTACCAAAAGGGAAGTATTTAGTAAAAACTTACAAAAAAAGTTCTGAAAAACTGTTGACAAAAACAAAAAGAGGTGATAATATATGCAAGCATTCTTTGAGGAAGACCTCAGGGACTGCGAAAAAAGTCAACACGAAAAAACTTGAAAAAAGTTTAAAAAAAGTATTGACAAGAATGAGGGTATGTGATATACTCTTAAAGCTGTCTCGAAAAGAGCAGCGATTGGACCTTGAAAATTAAACAACGAGATAAGAAAAGGAACCCGAGATTCGATGGAAATATCCATCAAGAAGAGTTTTTAAAAGTACTTTTCAAACAGTAATACGGAAGCTAAAATTAGCGAAGTATATTAACGTCAGCAAATGACGAATTGAGCGATAAATTGCTCTGAAAATGATTAGAACACAGAAATGTGTCTTAATACAATTTTTAGAGAGTTTGATCCTGGCTCAGGACGAACGCTGGCGGCGTGCCTAACACATGCAAGTCGAACGAAGCATTCAAGTGAATCCCTTCGGGGTGAAGCTTTTATGACTTAGTGGCGGACGGGTGAGTAACGCGTGAGTAACCTGCCTTTCAGAGGGGGATAACAGTTGGAAACGACTGCTAATACCGCATAACGTATATTTAAGGCATCTTAGATATACCAAAGCTGAGGCGCTGAAAGATGGACTCGCGTCTGATTAGATAGTTGGCGGGGTAACGGCCCACCAAGTCGACGATCAGTAGCCGGACTGAGAGGTTGATCGGCCACATTGGGACTGAGACACGGCCCAGACTCCTACGGGAGGCAGCAGTGGGGAATATTGCACAATGGGCGCAAGCCTGATGCAGCAACGCCGCGTGAGGGAAGACGGTTTTCGGATTGTAAACCTCTGTCTTTGGTGAAGATAATGACGGTAGCCAAGGAGGAAGCCACGGCTAACTACGTGCCAGCAGCCGCGGTAATACGTAGGTGGCAAGCGTTGTCCGGAATTACTGGGTGTAAAGGGAGCGCAGGCGGGA
>JAZSDP010000003.1:0-6361 GCA_045531265.1 Acutalibacteraceae bacterium | reverse complement strand
CATAACTTTCATACTACTGACGGAGTTTGCGGATGACCGCAGGGGAATATGAAAGCTTTATGCCGACCGTCTGGGCAAACTCAGTTTATTTTGTAGACTGGTTTGCCCTTTTTATATTTTTTACAGGAGGATGATTAAAATGAAACATGTAAACTGGAACGGATTTAACCCGGGTGTATGGCAGGATGAAATCAATGTAAGAGACTTCATTCAGCAGAACTATAAAGAATATACCGGAGACGGTAAATTTCTTGCAGATGCAACAGAACGCACAAAGAGTCTTATGAAGAAAATAGAGTCTCTTTTTGCACTTGAAAGGCAGTTTGGTGGTGTTCTTGATATTGACACTGCAACTGTTTCCTCACTTACAGCCTATTCTCCCGGATATCTTGATAAAAATAACGAACTTATTTTCGGTATGCAGACCAACAGACCTCTTAAGAGAGGCGTTAACCCCTTCGGCGGAATGAGAATGGTACGCCAGGCTTGTGAAGCTTACGGTTATAAGCTCAGCAACAAGGTTCAGGAGGAATTCCGCTTCCGTACAACACATAATGACGGCGTTTTTCGTGCTTATACCGATGAAATGAGACAGGCCAGAAAATGTCATGTAATTACAGGACTTCCCGATGCATACGGCAGAGGCAGAATTATTGGTGACTACCGCCGCGTTGCTCTTTACGGTGTTGACAGACTCATTAAAGAAAAGAAGGCAGACAAGGCTTCTCTTTCCGATAAGCCCTTCAATACCGAGAACATCCGCCAGGATGAGGAGCTTTATCAGCAGATTGCATTCCTCGGTTATATGAAGGAAATGGCAGCTATGTACGGCTTTGACATCAGTGAGCCTGCTTCCAATGCCCGTGAAGCTATTCAGTGGACTTATTTTGCTTATCTGGGTGCCATTAAGGAACAAAACGGTGCAGCAATGTCGCTTGGCAGAGTAAGCACATTCTTTGATATTTATATTGAAAGAGATATAGCAAACGGTGTTCTTACCGAAGAGGGCGCACAGGAGCTTATGGACGATTTTGTTATGAAGCTGCGTATTGCCCGTCATCTCCGTACTCCGGAATACAATGAGCTTTTCGGTGGCGATCCCATGTGGATTACCGAGGCTGTCGGCGGTATGGGTGAAGACGGCAGAACGCTTGTTACCAAAAACAGCTACCGTATGCTCAATACTCTTTATACTCTCGGCTCTTCACCGGAGCCTAACCTTACAATTCTCTGGTCAAATTCACTGCCTGAAAACTTCAAGAAGTTCTGTGCAAAGGTTTCCTCGGATACAGACTCAATTCAGTACGAGAACGACGATGTTATGAGACCTATTTACGGTGATGATTATGCGATTGCCTGCTGTGTTTCTGCAATGAAAATCGGTAAGCAGATGCAGTTCTTTGGTGCACGTTGCAACCTTGCAAAGCTTCTTCTTATTGCTATCAACGGCGGTTATGATACTACAAGCGGTATGCATATCGGCCCTCAGATGCCTGTTATGACTGGTGATAAGCTCGATTATAACGAGGTTATGGAACGTTATGAAGTTTACATTGCATGGCTGAGCAAGCTTTATGTAAACACAATGAACGTTATCCACTATATGCATGACAAGTATGCTTACGAAAAGACTCAGATGGCACTTCATGATACAGAAGTTGAGCGTTTTATGGCATTCGGTATAGCAGGTCTTTCCGTTGTTGCAGACTCACTCAGCGCAATTAAATTTGCTGATGTTCACCCCGTTAAGAACAGTGACGGATTTATCGTTGAGTTTGATACGAAGGGTGATTTCCCGAAATTCGGTAACGATGACGACAGAGTTGACCTTATTGCAAAAGATATGGCACATAAGGTTATTACTGAACTTCGCAAAACATCAACTTACCGCCACGCTATTCACACTCTTTCCGTTCTTACAATCACATCAAATGTAATGTACGGTAAGAATACAGGTGCTACTCCCGACGGCAGAAAAGCAACTGCCCCCTTTGCACCCGGTGCAAACCCGATGCACAACCGTGAAGAAAACGGCGCACTTGCTTCTCTTAACTCTGTTGCAAAAATCAGCTATGATGATTGCCGTGACGGTATTTCAAACACATTCTCCATTACTCCCGAGGCGCTCGGCAGGGATGAGGATGAAAGAATCAATAACCTTGTTTCTATCCTTGACGGTTATTTTGCAAAGAAAGCACATCACATCAATATTAATGTCCTTAACCGTGAAACACTTATGAAGGCTTACGAAGACCCCGAAGCATATCCTAACCTTACAATCAGAGTTTCAGGTTATGCCGTAAACTTCCATAAGCTTTCCCGTGAACAGCAGAGAGAGGTTATCAGCAGAACCTTCCACGAAAGCATATGATGAATAAAGAAATTACCGGTAAGGTACACTCATTTCAGAGCCTCGGTACCCTTGATGGCCCGGGTGTCAGATTTGTGGTGTTTATGCAAGGGTGTCCGCTTAGGTGTATATGTTGTCATAATCCTGATACATGGGAGATTAATGCCGGTACAGAATATACTGCTGACGAGGTTGTTTCAAAAACTCTGCGATTCAAGGAATATTTCGGTTCGGATGGCGGTATAACTGTTTCCGGCGGTGAGCCGCTGTTACAAC
Source organism: Acutalibacteraceae bacterium (assembly GCA_045531265.1). GTDB lineage: Bacteria > Bacillota > Clostridia > Oscillospirales > Acutalibacteraceae > UBA6857. The sequence goes on along the minus strand of JAZSDP010000003.1, from coordinate 3,735 downwards.
CTGATTTTATTAAAGAGCTTTTTGATAAATGCAGATATAACGGTATAAACACCTGCATTGATACTTCGGGATGTATTCTTAATGATAATGTTAAGGATATGCTTAAGTTTACCGACAGAGTGTTGCTTGATATAAAGTATACTGATGAAGATTCCTACAAAAATTATGTAGGCTGCAGTTACGGAGCTGTGCTTGATTTTCTTGAATATCTGAATTCTCAGAATATTCCCACAATCTTGAGGCAAGTAATAATACCCGGTTTTAACGATAACAGCGAAAATGTTCTCAGACTCAAAGAATTATCTCATAAGTTTTTGTGTGTTGATAAAATTGAGCTGTTGCCATTCAAGAAAATATGTCAGGTTAAATACGACAAGATGAATCTTGATTTTCCTTTAAAGGATACACCTGTACCTGACTCAGGTATGATGAATACTCTTGAAAATTATCTTAAATGATAAACAGTTCCGATGCTTTGCAGCATCGGAACTGTTTTAAGATTATATCTCAGACTTTTCTGATAAGTTTTCTGTTAATATGTACAGCTTTATCATTGCTTCGTTCTTTTTATCTTCCGGTATATTTCTGAAAATATCAAGAATTTTTATTTCATCATCACTTAACTGTAAATCGGTTTTATTTTTAATATTGTTCATTTTATCAGTCCTTTCTTAACTCTATAATACTTGTATAATTTGCGAAAACAGTTGTATTTTGTCGAATTTTATTAAATTTTAATTAGTGTTTTATATTGACTTTTCGGCGCCCGATAAATATAATACTATATAATATGCGGGTATGGTGGAATTGGCAGACACGCAAGATTTAGGATCTTGTGCCCACAAGCGTGCAGGTTCGACCCCTGTTACCCGCACCAGAATTCCACATTTACTTAACGGTAAATGTGGAATTTTTCTTGACATTGCTTTCAATTTATATATAATAAATTCTGTTGCTTAAATTTTTGTAACGAGGTAATTATAATGAAAAGAAAAACAAGTATTGTTTTATCTTTGTTGTTTCTGATTTTGATTGTTATTGCTTTTACTGCTTGTCAGGGGAACAAGACAACATACACATCTTCCGATGATAAAAGCACATCACAGTCTCAGAACATTGAAGATGCAACAAAAAAGAAAATTAATTCCGAGGAGGAAACTGAAATGTCAGATACAAAAGTAAAAGTAGTTATGGAAAACGGGGGAGAGTTCCTCATTGAGCTTTATCCCGAATATGCACCCAAAACTGTTGCGAACTTCATAAAGCTTGTTAAAGAGGGCTTTTATGACGGTCTTACCTTCCACAGAGTTGTTGATAACTTTATGTGTCAGGGTGGTGACCCCGAAGGTACCGGTATGGGCGGCAGTGACGAAACAATTTACGGTGAGTTCAGATCAAACGGCTGGTCACAGAATACACTCTCACATAAAAGAGGTGTAATCTCAATGGCAAGAAGCTCAATGCCTGACTCAGCATCAAGCCAGTTCTTCATCTGCTATTCCGATTATTGCACTGCTCTTGACGGTGACTATGCCGCTTTCGGTAAGGTCGTTGAAGGTATGGAGGTTTGTGATGACTTCTGTAAGCAGGAAAGAAGATATAACTCTATGGGCGAAAAAGCTGCTCCCGTTGAGCCTATCCGTATTAAGACTATGACTGTAGTTGAATGATTTTACAAAGCGAGAAAAAACTTGTAAAAATTTGAAAAAAGTTATCAAAAAGCTCTTGACTCAGGTACGATTGTATGATAAAATACTCGTACCTCTGTTGGGGGCTTTATTTTTGTGCCCAGAAATAGAGGGAGGCCTTGCTAGGTTGAAAGGAGAAGTGTTGCTCCGTTTCAGCCGTAAATTTCCTATAATGGAGGTGCCGTTCATGAGAGTAAAAATCACATTATCTTGTACTGAGTGCAAACAGCGCAATTACAACACAATGAAAAACAAGAAAAACAATCCTGATAGGTTGGAGATGAACAAGTACTGCAGATTCTGCAAGAAACACACTCTCCACAAAGAGACAAAATAATTACGGGAGGTAAGAGTAATGGCTGACAAAGAAAAGAAAGTTGCCAAGAACTCCGAGGTTGAAAAGGCCACAACTGAGGAAAGCAAAGCCGCAGCTAAAGTTGCTAAGGCAGCAAAAGGCAGCAAAAGTGATAAGCCCGGATTCTTCGCCCGTGCAAGCAAAGGTACAAAACGATTTTTCAAGGATTTCAAAGGCGAATGCAAGAAAATCGTTTGGCCCGATGCAAAAACAGTTCTCAAGAGCACTTGCGTTGTACTTCTCGTAGTTGCAATCGTAACAGCAATTATTTTTGTTATCGATTTCGGACTTGAGCAGGGTATGACAGGTCTCAAGAATCTCGCCAGAGGTGACGAAACAACTGTTTCATCAACAGTTGACGAGCACGAAGGTCATGACCACGACCACGAAGGCGAAGAAACTGATGGTGACACAACAACCGAAGCTAAAGAAGCTGACGGTGAAGAGTCAACAACAGCTTCAGCAGAAGAAACAACTGAAGCTAAAGAAGAATAATTAGCATATAGGAGGTGTCACGATGGCAGATAATGCCAAATGGTTTGTAGTACACACCTATTCCGGCTACGAAAACAAAGTAGCCTCAAACATTTTAACGGTTGTTGAAAACCGTAAGATGCAGGATCAGATTTTCGAAGTAAGAATCCCAACGGAAACTGTTACGGAAATCAAGGACGATAAGGTAAAAGAGATTGAGCGTAAGCTTTTCCCGGGTTATGTTATGGTCAAGGTTGCCTGCATTTATAAAAAGCGCAGCGAGTTTGAAGATGAAGAGCTTTCAATGACTGATGAAGCTTGGTACGTTATCAGAAATACACGCGGCGTTACGGGCTTTGTAGGCCCCGGAAGTAAACCTGTTCCTCTTTCAGACCAGGAAGTAATTAACCTCGGTATTGAAAAGAGAACAGTCGAAGTTAACTACAAGGTAGGAGACTTCGTAAACATCTTAAGCGGACCCTTCGACGGTTACAGCGGTGTTGTTGACAGCATCGACCTTGTTAAGGAAGTAGTCGTTGTAATGATTTCCATGCTCGGTAGAGAAACTCCCGTCGAGCTCGGACTTAATCAGATTGAGGTTCAGGATTAAGAAAATTATGATAATTTACGGCAATGCCGTTTATTATGTGGGGAACTTTGTTCCCTGTGGGAGATTTGCTAAATTTTAAAGCAAGTCGCCATCAACCACATAAATTTGGAGGTGCAAAAAATGGCTCAAAAGGTTGTAGGTTTAATCAAGCTCCAGATTCCTGCAGGTAAGGCTACTCCGGCACCGCCTGTTGGTCCGGCTCTCGGTCAGCACGGTGTTAACATCATGGCTTTTACAAAGGAATTCAACGAGCGCACAAAGAATGACATCGGTCTTATCATTCCTGTTGTAATCACAGTTTACGCAGACCGTACATTCACATTCATTACTAAGACACCGCCCGCTGCTGTTCTTATTAAGAAGGCTTGCGGAATCGAAAGCGGTTCAGGCGTACCTAACAAGACTAAGGTCGCAACAATTACCGGTGAGCAGGTTAGAAAAATTGCTGAGCAGAAAATGCCGGACCTCAACGCAGCTTCCGTTGAAGCAGCTATGAGTATGATAGCCGGTACAGCTCGCTCAATGGGCATAGTAGTCGCTGACTAATGCTTCCGGGTGGGAGGAAAAATCCGATTTAACCACTCTATAGGAGGATGAAAGACAATGAA
>JAZSDP010000005.1:0-35863 GCA_045531265.1 Acutalibacteraceae bacterium | reverse complement strand
CCCTTTTAAAAGTTTTCGAACAAAAAGAAAAGGGTTGCACTTTCGTACAACCTCATTTTCTTATGGCGCGCTGTAAGGGATTCGAACCCCTGACCTTCTGGTCCGTAGCCAGACACTCTATCCAGCTGAGCTAACAGCGCATTGCTTTTTTGTTGCCCAAGTATATTATCATAAACAACGGTTATTGTCAATAGTTTTTGAAAAAAAGTTATTGATAAATCCTTTTTCTTATGTTAATATAAGGTCAGAAAAAACCAAAGGAGATATACTTATGAACATATGGCACGATATTAACCCTCAGAGAATCGGTGTTGACCGTTTCGACTCCGTAATTGAAATCAGTAAGGGAAGCAAAATGAAATACGAGCTTGACAAGCAGACGGGTCTTCTCCGCCTTGACAGAGTTCTTCACACCTCAACCCACTACCCTGCAAACTACGGCTTTATCCCCCGCACCTATGCCCTTGATAACGACCCCTTGGATGTGCTCGTTCTTTGCTCCCAGGAAATTGAGCCTATGGCACTGGTTGAATGCTACCCCATCGGCGTTATTTCAATGCTTGACAACAATGACCCCGACGATAAAATTATTGCCATTCATTCAGGCGACCCCACATATAACGGATATACGGACATAAATCAGCTGCCCAAGCATATTTTCGACGAGATGATTCACTTCTTCTCTGTTTACAAAATGCTTGAAAACAAAAGCACCGTTATCGACGAGGCAAAGGGTCCCGAAGAAGCAAGGAGAATTATTGAAGAATCTATCGTAAGATATAACGAAATCTTCGAAAACAAATAATACGATTTTCAATTCTCAATTCGCAATTCTCAATTAAATTAAAAAATACAGATAGTACAAATAATTGATAATAACATCCGACCAAGACATACAGTCTTCAAGTCGGATGTTATTTTATATAAATATTAATTTCTTCTTATTTTGCGGAATAACAGTGAAATATTAAACAAAACTTATCCCGCAATCGCGAATTGAGAATTGCGAATTGAGAATTATTACTTGATTTCTTCAAAATCACTTGCCGGATGCTTACACAAGGGACAAACAAAATCCTCAGGCAATTCCTCACCCTCATAAACATATCCGCATATTTTACACACATAGCCCTTCTTTTTTTCTGCCTGAGGCTTTGGCTTAACATTCTGCTGATAGTAGTTATAGGTCATTGTTTCCTTATCGTTGAGCACACCGCCGTCGGTAACATCGCAGATGAAAAGTCCGTGAGTTCCCATATCAACATACTGCTGTACCTCAAGGCAAAGGAAGGCGTTTATATTTTCAAAAAGCACCTGAAGTCCGTTCTGTGCTCTGCCTGATTTTACATCCCTGAATTTATCCGCATCCCTTCCGCTCTGAAATCCGAAGTTCTGAAACACGGAGAAGGGTGCGTCGGTGTTAAGAATGTTAACATTAAGCTTTTTTGATTCACGGATTACATCGTGGGAATAGTTCTGTTTGTTAATTGCAACAGCAACGGTTTTAGGTGTACTCGTAAGCTGCATAACAGAGTTTACGATAAGTCCGTTATCCTTGTTGCCGTCATTACAGGTAACAACATAAAGGCCGTAACCGATTTTAAAAAGTGCTTTGTCCATATCGTTCATAAATTTACCTCTCCTTAAGTAAATTATAAAAGTTCATTAACCAGAGCATCAAGCTGAGCCTTGCTTTCGTCACTGAGAGCGGCTTTCACCGTAACAGTAGTTTCACAGAAGGTTATGTTCTTTGACTTTTCAAACATCAGCTTCATATTCTTCCCTGAGGTCGGTGCCCATGAGCCGTTTTCAATAAATGCCACGGTTCTGCTCTGATAATTTCTCTCTGTAAGACCTTCTATAAATTCCTTCATGCAGGGGAAAAGGCTGTTGTTATAGGTGGTGCCGGCAAGAACAAGCTTACTGTATCTGAATGCCGCCGCTATAGCTTCTGCCTTATCATCCCTCGCAAGGTCAAAAACCTCTGCGGACATATGTGCAGACAGCTTATCGCGAAGATAGAGTGCGGCATTTTTTGTGTTGCCGTAAATTGAGTTGTAAGCGATTACAACGCCCTCTTCTTCGGGTGTATAAGATGACCACTTATCATATAAATCAAGGTAATAGCCCAAGTTTTCACCCAGCACGGGGCCGTGGAGAGGGCAGATTGCATTTATTTCAAGAGCTGCAGCTTTTTTGAGAACTGCCTGCACCTGAGCACCGTATTTTCCCACAATGCCGATATAATATCTTCTCGCCTCGTCTGCCCATTCTTCATCGGCATAGGTAACACCGAATTTGCCGAAGCCGTCAGCAGAAAAGAGCACCTTATCAGCTTTGTCATAGGTCATCATAACCTCAGGCCAGTGCACCATAGGCGCAAAAACAAAGGTGAGCCCGTGCTTTCCGAGGCTGAGAGTGTCACCGTCAGAAACAACCGTTCTTCTGTCTTCGTAGCTTTCACCGAAATAAAGCTCAATCATTTTAAAGGTTTTTGCATTGCCCACAACAACTGCCTCAGGGTAAGCATTAAGGAAATTTTTAATGTTTGCGCTGTGGTCAGGCTCCATATGCTGAACTATAAGGTAATCGGGCTTTCTGCCGTCAAGAGCCTTTTCAATGTTACCAAGCCACTCATCACAAAAAGAGACTTCCACTGTGTCCATAACGGCAATTTTCTCATCAAGAATAACATATGAATTATATGCCATTCCCTTTTCTACCTTATACTGACCCTCAAAAAGGTCAATTTTTTCATCGTTTACACCTACATAAATTATATCCTTTGAAATCTGCATTTTATTCAAAACCCTTCTGTTTTATTATTAATATTTTTATGAAAACATATTCCTTGCAAAATCAAGTCCGAAAAGCTCCAGCACATTATTAAGCCCGTCTTTTATCTCTTCCCTTGAAAAATTCCCCTTCTCAAGCTCTTCATCACTCAAAAGATTGAGCCGTTCGTAAAAATCAAGGCTGAGTGCCAAGTGACTTTGGAAGCTTTTATCAAGATTATCAAAAAGAAAGTTTTCCGCCTCACATATTCTGCCCTCTGAAAGAAAATGAAGCAGTTCTTTATGCAGTAAATCCGTACCCGCAAGGCTTTCTTCAATAAGCTCTTTATATTCGGCAGTATCCTTTTTAAAAACCGCCCTTGCAACAAAACGGACAAGCAGTTTTATCTGCTTCATTACCCAATCCTGCTCATAGAACATTACTTTTCTCCTTTCCTGATATATGTTTAATATACCACACTCACAAACGGGATGTCAATTGTAAAAAGGTTAACTTTTCCCCGGTTCCTGTTCCCTGATCCCTGAAAAACAGAATAAAAGACGGGCAAAGCCCGTCTTGATTATTTTGTTTTTCTTATGCCTTATCAGCACAGCCGAGAACAGTTTCAATCTTATGAGAAACAACACCTTCGATTGCATCTCTTGCGGGAGTGAGGTACTGTCTGGGGTCGAAGTGCTTGGGATTTTCTGTGAAGTGCTTACGAACTGCAGCAGTCATAGCGATACGGATATCGGAGTCAACATTGATTTTGCAAACTGCCATTGATGCAGCTTCTCTGAGCATATCCCCGGGGATACCGATAGCATGGGGCATTTCGCCGCCGTAAGCATTGATTGTTTTAACATCATCCTGATTAACTGAGGAAGCACCGTGAAGAACGATGGGGAAGCCGGGGAGCTTTTCTTCAACAGCCTTGAGGATATCAAAACGGAGCTGGGGCTTCTGACCGGGCTTGAACTTGTAAGCACCGTGGCTTGTGCCGATAGCGATTGCAAGTGAGTCAACGCCTGTTCTTGTTACGAAATCGTAAACCTGGTCAGGGTCTGTGAAGGATGCATCTTCGTCGCTAACGTTAACATCATCTTCAATACCTGCAAGCTGACCGAGCTCGCCTTCAACAACACAGCCGTGTGCATGAGCATAGTCAACAACCTGCTTTGTAAGAGCAACGTTTTCTTCGTAGGGAAGGTGTGAGCCGTCAATCATAACTGATGTGAAGCCGCCGTCAATGCAGGACTTACATGTTTCAAAATCGGGGCCGTGGTCAAGATGAAGAGCGATGGGAAGACCTGTTTCTTCTGCAGCAGCCTTAACCATTGCTACAAGGTAGCCGTGGGAAGCGTACTTTCTTGCACCTGCGGAAACCTGAAGGATAACGGGTGAGTTGTGCTTTTTAGCAGCTCTTGTGATACCCTGAATGATTTCCATGTTGTTTACGTTGAATGCACCGATAGCGTAGCCGCCCTTGTATGCATCTTCAAACATTTTCTTTGTTGTTACTAATGCCATGATAAAAACTCCTTTATATAATAAGTATTAATTTAATCGCTACTGAAAAGTATACCTTAATAACCTTATGTTGTCAAGGTATACAATTTATATACGGTTATCACTTTATGATATATCAGTTTGCTTCAGGTGTATAGGTAAGAATGAAGCAGTGGGAGCGGATTCTGCCTTCCATAATCTTGCTTCTGAAGTCGTTACCCGTCATAATTTTACCGCCTACATTGATTGATGAAACATAACCGATGTTACCGTCAATTGCACTGTCGTGAGAGAGAATTGTAAGCCAGGTTGCAGGGTCTCCCGTAAGGTCAATCTGAGCGTTGGACTTAACAAGTGCCTTAAGGTCCTCGCTTGAAATCGAATAGGTGGTTGCATAATCGTTTTCAAGGTAGTCACCGTAGCTCTTTCTTGCACCTCTGAGGTAAGGCAGGTCTGCGCTGTACTCCTTGCCCCATACGTTATAGTATGCGGTGGTCATACCTGCACTCATAGCGTGGAAGGGGGTCATTGCACAAGAGCCGCTGTAGGAAATATAGGGAGCAATTTTCATCATCTCGTCAACCACTGCATAGGTAGACTCAGCAGGTGTTCTTCCGCTGCCGAGAATTGCGCAGGCATCAGCGGAAAGCTTGTAGCCGTAATACTTTGCAAAGGTGTAAATTGCAACAACCTGAGCCTTAAGAGCTTCCGTGTGCATTCCCGTGCCCATTTCAGCTTCAAGAGCGGAAGCAAGGAATTCTCTTGTTTCATAGCTGCTTCCCGCATAGGAAATAGTTTTGGGGTAGCTGTCGCCTGTTACAATTGATGTGTTTTCATTATAATAGTAATGTGCAAGAATTTCTGCCCACTGCCAGCCCTGCTTTGCAAGGTAGTCTGCACCCTCCTGGCTCATACCTACACCGTGTCCGTAGCCAAAAACGTTGAAGGTGAAAATACCCTTTGTGGAGGAAACCGAGGGAAGTGTTGTGTTGACACTCACATCTGAAGCCGAAGGCTCAGTTGCACCCACATTACCGATAACGCCCTGATTTGAGGAGGTAGTAACAAAGGGGTTGTACTGAGTTGTTGTGGGGTCTGTGAGAGATACACCTGCATTAACCGTAGGGTTATAGCTTATGGGCGGCTGAGTGGAGGGCTGAGTTGTGGGATCCTCGCCGCCGAAAAGACTTACTGCAAGAATAATAGGACTGATGATTGCAATTGCCATAACAACAACAGCAAAAATAATCATATTTTTGCTCATCTTTGCAGGCTTTTCTTCCTCAACCTTCTGAGAAGCATCATCGTCTTCACCGTATCTTGCCTGAAGTATTTCTGTCTTGTTCTTTACAAGCTCCGCAAGAACCGTTACAGCATGGGGAAGAATTGCAGCAAGGTCATCGGGATTCATTGTGTTGATTTTCTTTGCCTTGGCGTTGCCTGAATCAACAACAGCCGCATAAGCAAAGTACACCGTCTGACCGAACTCATTTTCAACGGAATAAATTTCTGAAATGGCACCGCCGAAATCACTGCCTGAATTAAGCATTGCTTCCCTTGCATGGCGGATGATTCTTACGGATTCGCTTTCAGCCGTAGATTCTTCGCCCTCATCCTCGTCAATTACCTCAACAAAGCGTAAAGCCTCATTAAAGCCGTCAATTTTTTCATAAAGGTTATATACCCACATTGTGGCTTCGCCCGTTGCAAGGGCAATGGTTTTTCCGGCTTCCGAAAGAGCGCCTACCATCTGTGATACGCCGGGAACAAGGTCATAATCGGGCATTTTTATGGGTGCAGCTTCTCCGTTTTCAGCCTTCTGCAAAGGAATAAGAACATCCTGCTTAAGAGACTCAAGAACAGCATCAACTCTTTCAAAATCAAGAGGTACGCAGGAAAGCCTGCCCATAAGAGCTTCTGTTGTAAAGCCGCTGTAAAGGCCGTCCACACTAAGATGGAACACGCTGCCGTGAGGCACGAGAGTATGACCGGTCATATCTATTTCGGCAACATCGTCACCTGCATTGAGAGCTATTGTGTCCTCAATCCCGGGGCTTAAAAACTCTTCGAGAATAAGCTTGCCGATAAGATCTCTTTTAACGGAATTATAATCGCTGTTTTCTGCCGCAACAAGAATGTGCTCACCTTTTTCAAGTGCAAAAACAAGCTCATCAAGAAGCTCCTCATAGCTGTTGAAGCTTACAATTTTGTCTTCGGTAAGTCCGAAATCTTCAAGGCTGAGGCAAATTTTATAAACAGCATCGGAAGAAAAATCCGAAATGTTTTTCAATGTAAAAAGCTTAATCATTTCTACCTCCGTATTTTTGTATCAGATTACTGTTATCCGACTTCCCATCGGCTTGCATCTTTATAAGGATTGGTTTTTCCTTTTTTATCGTAGTAAGCCTGAGGGTATCGTGGATTGGGGTTGGTTACTGCGCGTGAAACATCAACCTCAGCAGTTTCGCCGTTTCTTACAAGCCTTGCAACAACAACAAATCGTGCATCTGTAAACTCGTGAGAACAGGTTGAAAGGGTTAAAATTTTATCTGTGGGAAGAACGTCAACGCCTGTGTCGTAAAGGGAACGCTGACTCAGCTCGTTGAGGTATGCGGCATATCTTTCCCCCGTTGAAAGGGATGTGAAATAATATCTGAAGATATAGCCGTTATCGTCCTTCTCATATGCATTTGTTACAAAAGCCGCAATAACCTTCCACTTATAGTCCTTATTATAAGTGTTAAAGGTAATAACGGGGGCTTTTTTGAAGCCTTCAATTGACTTATAGGCATCAAGAGCACCGAAAACCGTGCCGTTGTTCATATGATGGCCGAAAATCACGGTATTCATATCAAGCTCTGTGATATTGTTAAGGTGTGTCACGAAGGGACAGCCGTACTTTGTGCTCTTGCCGTAAAAGTTTTTGTTCATATAGTCTTCGTCGTTATCCGTCTGAACAATGGGAAGGCTGAGCTTTACTCCCTCTGCTGAAAGGTAACCGACGAAATCCTGATTGGTGGCATAAAGCCTTGCATATTTCAGCTGAAGGTCAACGGGGAAAATCACGTTAGGATATTCAGCTTTAATCTGTTCCCACTGCTGAGCAGGAGTTAAGGGAGGCTCTGTAGTCTCGGCAGGCTTTGTTGTTTTATTGTTTTTATCCTTTTTTGGCTTTTTGGTGGTTGAAGGCTCCGTAACCTCAATAATAAGGTCAGAAATCTCATCCTCAAGATTTTTGTTTTCCTCTGAAAGGCGCCACTGATTTATAAGCATACCTGAGGTTATAACAATAAGTGTAAGGGAAATACCGAGAATTACACGGCGGATAATTTCCCTTAAGGGAAGCTTTTTCTTTCCTTCTTCATCAATTGCAGCTTCATCCTGACCGAAGGCTTCAAATTCGGAGATTTCCTGCTCAAATTCTTCAACGCCGATGCCCTGCTTTTCCAAACCGGGCTGACGAACAGCCTTAACCGTAGGCTTATTTGCCTGACCCATAGCACTCAGCTCAAACATACTCATTTCAACATCGCTTTCACCGAAGCTTTCACTTCTGCGTGAGGCTGAAGGGCGTACTGCAGGCTTTTCTTTTTTATTTACAAGACCTGAGGGAACATTTTCCTCACCGTAATCAACATCCTCGTGAGCTATACCCGTTCTTATAACGGGCGGTGCATAGGGTTGCTGAGTATAGCCGACTGTACCGCTGCCTGATTCGGGTCGGTCAAAATCGGGGCTCTGATATAAAACCCTTGTACCCGGATTGCCTTCTGAGGGAGGTGTTACGGGCTGCTGAGGATAAATCGGCTGCTGAACGGGGGGATAAGGATTATACTGCTGAGGTATGTAGCCTTGCTGAGGCACTCCCCCGTAAGGATACTGCTGAGGGTAATAGGGCTGATTCGGTACCGTTGGCTGACCGTATGGTTGGGGAGCGTAACCCCCAACAGGTGCATAACCCTGAGGTGCTGTGCCGTAAGGCTGACCGTATGCAGGCATTACGGGTGCCACGGGAGGAGCTTCAGGCTCTGTTTCCTTTTTATCTGTACCCACATCTCTCAGTGTAGGTGCAGGTCTTCTTACGGGTCTTACGGGTTTTTTGTTGCCGGGAGTACGGACACTGTCGCTTGAAACATCCTCAAACTCCACGGAGCTTACCGGTATATTTTCATTTTCATTACGGTTTTCGCCGTCTTCGTAAATAATTTTCATTACCTTTTCCTCACTGATAAGATTTAAAGAATTCTTCGATTTTTATACCCTCTGACCTTTTTTCAGGGTAAGCCTTAGCTAAAAGGCGGATTTCATTTATAACATTGGATGCACTTACGGTTCTGTTATAGTCACGGGCGGACTCACCCTTGTTGTGACCCGTGACAAGCTTTTTCAGCCATACAAGCTCACCATCGGTAACTGCAATATAAACAAGTCCTACGGGATCCTTACATCCCTCATAAAAGGGACCTGCATAACCCGTAACCGCCGCACCGAAGTCGGCTTCACCGAGCTTCCTTGCACCGATTGCCATTTCAGCGGCAACAACGGGACTTACGGCTGTATATTTTTCGAGGTGTTCTTTTTTAACACCTAAAACCTTATGCTTTATTTCATTTGAATAAGAAACCACACCGCAGTGGAAAACCTCGGATGCACCGCTTATGTCTGTAAGCCTTTTTGCACAAAGACCGCCGGTGCAGGATTCGGCTAATGCAACGGTAAGCTTTTTTTCTTTAAGAAGCTCAACCGTAGCTCTTTCAACGGAATCAACATCAATTCCGTATATATAGTCACCGATAAGCTCCTTTATTTCAGCAATAACGGGTGCCATAAGCTTTTCGGCTTCCTCTTCGGAATCAGCCTTTGCAGTAACCCTTAAAAGGGCTTCGCCGCTTTTGGCATAGGGTGCAACTGTGGGATTTCTAAGCGAGAGCAGATGCTCTACCTTTTCGCTCATTGCGCTTTCACCGATTCCGAAGGTACGGATATTATGGGAAAGAATTATTCCGTCTGTATATTTTTTTAGATACTCTTTTACTTCTTTACGGAACATAGGCTCCATTTCCTTGGGAGGACCGGGAAGGACAACAATAATCTTCCCCTTCTTTTCCATTATAAAGCCGGGAGCAGTTCCGTTACGGTTTTCGAGTATTAAGCTGTTTTCGGGAACCAATGCCTGCTTTTTGTTACATTCGGGCATAGGTATCTTTTTATTATTGAAATAGGATTCAATATCACACAGAATATCCTCATCCTCATAAAGACCGTATCCGAAATATTCGGCGCAGGTTTCTTTTGTAAGGTCATCGGGTGTAGGGCCGAGACCGCCGGTGAGAATTACAAGCTCACACCGTGAAAATGCAAGGTCAAGGGCTTCTTTCAGTCTTTCGCTGTTATCGCCCACTGTTGAGTGGTGCATAACACCGATGCCGAGTGACGCAAGCTCTTTTGAAAGGTACTGCACATTTGTGTTTAGAATATCGCCAAGAAGAATCTCAGTTCCAACACTTATAAGCTCACAGTTCATCTAAATCGCCGCCTTACAGTTTCAGTACATTATAATAGTATATCACAAATAATTGTGTATTTTAAAATGCAAGTAATAACAATCGGTAAACTTACTATTAATCCACAGACATATAACGGACAGTTTCCACTGCTCTGTCTATCATCTCGGAAAAGTCGAAAGCACTCTCAGCCTTTTCAATAAGCTCAAGAGTAGGTCTTGTTCTGGGGTGCTTGGGTGTGAATACGGTACAGCAATCCTCATAGGGGAGGATTGAGGTTTCAAAAGCACCGATTTTTCTTGAGATTGTTATGATTTCATCCTTATCCATACCGATAAGAGGACGGAAAACGGGCATATTAACTGCCGCATCAGTGCAGGCAATAGCACCCAGAGTCTGAGATGCAACCTGACCGAGGCTTTCACCCGTAACAAGAGCTCCGCAGTTGTCCTTTTCTGCAAGACGGACTGCAATTTTCATCATAAGTCTTCTCATAATGATTGTAAAAAGCTCTTCGGGGCATTTTTCTTTTATTGTTTCCTGAATTTCAGTAAAATTCACAACTGCAAAATTAATTCTTCCGCTGTATTTTGCAACAATGGAAGCAAGGTCGTGAACCTTCATCTCAGCCTTCTTACTTGTATAAGGTGGTGCGGCAAAATGGATAGCGTCAAGCTGTAAGCCTCTTTTTGCCATCATCCAGCCTGCAACAGGAGAATCTATACCGCCTGAAATAAGCAGTGCAACCCTGCCCGCAGAGCCCACGGGCATACCGCCTGCGCCCTTTATCTGATTGCCGTGGATAAACACGTTATTGTCACGCACCTCAACGGTAACGGTAATATCGGGGTTATGAACATCAACACTCAGGGAGTGAATATTGCGAAGAAGGTGAGCACCAACCTCACGGCAGATTTCAGGTGAGGTCATAGGGAATCTCTTATCGCTTCTTTTTGCATTTACCTTAAAGGTTTTAACCTGTCTCAGGTCATCGCCGAGATATTCGAGAGCTGTTTTCTTTATGCTTTCAAAATCCTTTTCGCATACTGCAGCCCTTGAAAATGCCGCAATGCCGAAAACCTTACTGAGCACCTCTACAGCCTTTTCAAAATCTGCATCCTCGTCTTTTGCTTCGGCAACGATTGTGGATTGGGATTTTGTAAACTGAAATTTACCCACAGACGCAAGAAGTCTGCGTTTTATATTTTTAACAAGTATATCTTCAAATGTACCGCGGTTGAGCCCCTTTAAGGCAAGCTCACCGTTTTTAATAAGCAATACTTCTTTCATCTTTTACCTCTTCATAATAACTTTCATAGCTTTTGTTATGCCCTCAATAAAAAGCTCAAGCTCTTCTTTCTCTGTAAACCTTGAAAGGCTCACTCTTATTGAAGAGTCGATAGTTCTGTCGGAAAGGCCCATAGCCGTAAGCACATAGCTTTTGTGACCCTTTGCACAGGCAGAGCCCGAGGAAATGTAAACGCCCATATCGGAAAGGAAATTGAGCACCGTTTCCGAACGAAGACCCTCAAGGGAAATGTTCACAATATAGGGCAGAGCGTTTTCAGGGCTGTTGATTTTAACGCCCTCTATATTTTTTAAATCCCGAACAAAATTATTCCTGAGCTCGGTTAAATCTGCAAGGCTTTTCTTTACATTTAAAGCTTCAACTGCACCGTAAAAGCCTGCAATTGCGGGCATAGGCTCCGTACCGGGACGGATATTTCTTTCCTGTCCGCCGCCGACGGCAACACTTTTAAGCTTTGTGCCCTGCTTTATATAAAGGGCACCCACACCCTTAGGGCCGTGAATTTTATGGGAACTTACGGTCATAAGGTCAATTCCCCATTTTTTCGGGGTAAGAGGAATTTTGCCGAAGGCCTGAACTGCATCAACATGGACTAAGGCGGGAGCGTTTTTTTGTTTAACGATTTTTGAAATCTCCTCAACGGGCTGAATTGTGCCAACCTCATTGTTTACTGCCATTATACTTATGAGGATTGTTTTTTCGTCAACGGCAGCCTCAAGTGCCTTCATATCAATGTGTCCCAATGAATCGGTGCCGATATAAATAACCTCAAAGCCCTCCTGAGAAAGGCGGTCGAAGGCATTCATTACGCTGGGATGCTCCACCTTTGAGGTGATAACACGGTTGCCTTTCCTTCTGTTAGCATAAGCCGCACCGAAAACTGCAAGGTTATTGCCCTCAGTTCCGCCTGAGGTGAAAACAATCTCTTTTTCATCGCAGGAAAGAGCCTTGGCAACGCTCTTTCTTGCCGAATTCAAAAGCTGTTCCGCTTCAATACCCTTTTCGTGAAGGGACGAGGGATTGCCCCAGAAATTATCAATGGCTTCAAGCATTTTTTCCCTTGCTTCGGGGCACATTTTTGTTGTTGCGCTGTTATCAAGATAAGCCGTCACAGGGCACACCTCCTCATTTTAAACCATAATTACTGTTTATTATACTATATTAATAAGAATTTTTCAATGTTCAAACGCAAAAATAAGGGATATTTTTAACTGCCTTTGACAAACTATTTTTAGTAAAATTGCATTAAATACAGCGCAATTCAGACAAAACATAATGAAAGGCAGGAACTAATTATGAAAACAAGAGAAAGACGGATGTATATAAGAATAATCAGCTACCTTGCATTTTTCACGGTGCTTTTCGGCGTAGCTACCATTGTCTATTCAAGAAAGGCTGACAGATACGAATTTCTCTCTGAGGTGAACAGTCAGAGAGCCGTAAACGAGCTTTGCGAAAGCCTTGACAACATAACCGTGAGCCTAAGGAAGAGCATTTATTCCGGCACAAGAGATATGCTCCGTGACATTGGTAATGACCTTTGCCGTGAAGCAACAACAGCAAAGGAAAGCCTCAGCGAGCTGACAACGGAAAACAGCGACACTGAGGAGATTTTCAAGTTCCTTTCTCAGGTGGGCAATTATACTGTTGCCCTGAGTCAAGGTGATGATAATATGCTATTTCTTTCAGCTAAGAATAAAAAGGATTTAAAGGCTCTTTACGATTACTCCGCCTCACTTTCGAAAGAGCTGACAGCAATCCTTTCCGACTATAACAATGATGCCGTCAGCTTCAAGGAAAAGCTGAGCACCCTGAGCCTTGACGGAAAGGAGCTCCCCGATTCCTTCGACTCCCGTATGGAAAGCACAAAGCAGACCCTTACCGACTACCCCACCCTTTTATATGACGGACCTTTTTCCGACAGCATTATAACGAAGGAATCACTTTTTCTTAAAAATAAAAAGGAAATCACCAAGCAGGAAGCCAAAAGCCTTGCCGCAAGAATCCTGACAACGGATGCCGGGTCGCTGAGAGAGGACACAGATGTAAATTCTGCCATTGAGCTTTACAGCTTTTCCGTAGGCGACAAATCCGTTTCCGTAACAAAAAAGGGCGGTTACCTTTGTAACCTCACCACAAAAGACTTTGCCGCCGCCCAGAGCATCTCCCCCGAAGAAGCAATTGAAAGGGGCGAGGATTATCTTGAATCCCTGGGCTATGAGGATATGGAAGACAGCTACTATTCTGTTTACGACGGCATATGCACCGTAAACTATGCATATGAGAATGATGACATTATCTATTACAGCGACCTTATCAAGGTGAGCATATCCCTTGAAACGGGCAAGGCGGTAGGCTTTGATGCCCGTGGGTACCTGATGAATCATCACAAAAGGAAACTCCCTGAAATTAACACAAGCAAAAAAGGCGGAGAAAACATCATCTCCGATTCACTGCATATTCTTTCTTCAAGAAAGGCTGTCATCCCTCTCGAAACAGGAAAAGAGGCTCTTTGCTACGAATACCACTGCAGGGATATTGACAAAAAAGAGGTGCTGATTTATGTTAACTGTGAAACAGGCAAGGAACAGGATATAATGCTGCTTTTATATGAGGACGGCGGTGTGCTGACAAGGTAGTTAGGGACTAGGGCCTAGGGGCTAGAGGCTAGAGGCTAGGGATAAGTAGTAAGTAGGGCAGGAATTAGTTCCTGCCCTGAAAACATACATAAATTTGAGCACAAAACCAAAATCATAAGTTAGCAAATCATATGAAAATCAAAGAAAAACGAAGAAAAACGAAGGAAGTAAAATGTAAATTAAAAAAATCAAAAAAAGGTGTTGACAATGTTCATCTCTTGTGATAATATATCAAGGCAATTTGACAAAAAATTATTTGGAGGTAAACAGATATGTCAACTTATATGCCCAAAGCAGGCGACATCACTCGTAAGTGGTATGTAATTGATGCTGAAGGTAAGCATCTCGGACATGTAGCAGCAAAAGCAGCTGAACTCCTCAGAGGTAAGCACAAGGCTACATTCGCTCCCCACGCTGACTGCGGTGACCACGTTATCGTTATCAACGCTGACAAGGTTGTTCTCACCGGCAAGAAGCTCGACCAGAAAATGTACTATCATCACACAGGCTACATCGGTAACATGAAGAAGGTTAAGTACTCAACCCTCATGAAGGAAAAGCCCGAATTCGCAATGACAAAGGCTATCAAGGGTATGATTCCCGACACCGTTATCGGCCGTAACGCACTCACAAGACTTCGCGTATATGCAGGTGCAGAACACGCACACGCAGCTCAGAAGCCCGAAGTTGTTGAACTTTAATAGAAAGGGAGGAAAAGTAAATGTACGAAACAACACCGTTCTTCTACGGCACAGGCCGCAGAAAGAAGTCAATCGCAAGAGTACGTGTATATGCAGGTACAGGTAAAATCACAATCAACGACAGAGATATCGACGATTATTTCGGTCTTGACACTCTTAAGCTTATCGTTCGTCAGCCTCTCAATCTCACAGAAACAACAGAGAAGTTCGACATCGTTTGCCGTGTTTCCGGCGGTGGCGTAACAGGCCAGGCAGGTGCTATCCGTCACGGTCTTTCAAGAGCTCTTCTTCAGTATGACGAAGAACTTCGTCCCGCTCTCAAGAAGGCAGGCTTCCTCACTCGTGACCCCAGAATGAAGGAAAGAAAGAAGTACGGTCTCAAGGGCGCCCGTCGTGCACCTCAGTTCTCAAAGAGATAATCAGATTGTATTATTTCCGCACACTTCCGAGAAATCGGGAGTGTGTTTTTTCTTTTATATTTAAAGATACACCCTATGACCGTTAAAAGTCATAGGGTGTTTTTATGTAGTTATAAAAGAGAATAACAAATTGGAATTTGGCGGTTATTCGCCGTAAACAATAAGGGTAGTGATACCGTTTTTAGTCATATATACTGTTTGGTCTCCACCCAAAATATTTTCGTCATTGAACACTACTTTCCACATATCTGTTGAACTATCAAAATATGTCTGGATTGTGTAATACTTAACAGTACACTCTTTCTTTGCGTGTTCGGCAATATTATCAAAACCGAGCTTAATTTCGGAAGTGTTCACAAAGCCAGAAGTTTTTACACCAGGTTGACCCTCAACATATATTGCACTCTCTTCCTCGTAAGAGAACGTTGGATAAGAGGATGTCGGTGACGAAATGTTCTTGTCAGCAATTTCTGATTCAGTATTCTTTTCCGTCTTTTGTGGATTTGCTTCATCTTGCTTAATGGTGATGCCAAAGATTTTGTATGTATAACTGTCAACTTCAAAACCACGATTAAAATCCAAATGACCGTCAATATCAAAAGAATAACCCAAACCAATGTATTTACCCGAACCGCCATCATCAGCAGTTAGTGTTGTAATACAAAACTTTGGCTTGTCAAAACTGATGGCAACCTTGGCATAATCAGAATATGCAATGCTTACCCAAGACACCAACAAAACAACTATCGCAACCAATATAATAATTTTCTTTTTCATATAATCACACTCCTCGTCGAATTCTTATTTGTCAGTCTGATATACGTTTCAGAACTCCATCAATAATTTGGTATTCACGGTCTTGATTTATCTTCATCTTTTTTTCTATTTCAGTTGCTAAATCTACACCTAATATTTCAGATAGTCCAAGAAGATAAATCGCTATATCTGCAAGCTCTTCGCCAATGTTATCTTGTTTTTTTCGCCATGATTCATACGCTTCTGAAACCTCTCCGTACAACAAACAAAATTCTTTATTAATATCAGTTATATTAAAGCCTTTCTCTAATTTATTTTTATAAACAGATTTTTGTATTTCTTTTAAATTCATAATACGACACCTCTACAAATTCTTATTTGTCAAACTCATTATACCATAAAATAAAACATTTCAGCAATCATATAAATCATAAAGATTTTTACAGCATATCATAATGAACACTTCTATCTCATCCCACTGTATTCAATTCAACCACAATTACCTCAGGTCTGTTATTAAACCGAAGGGGAATTATGCTGTTGCCGATACCACTGCTTACAATCATATTTGTTTTACCCTCGGTATAATTTCCCGAATCGAACTCAGGGAACAGTCCCTGGTCGGGAGCAATAACACCGCCAAGGAAAGGCAGCCGGAACTGACCGCCGTGAGCGTGTCCGCTGAGAACCAAATCCACATTATATTCGCAGTAAACCGGGAACAGCTCAGGTCTGTGAGATAAAAGAAGGGTATATGTATCATCATTATCCGTCAGAACATCAAGATTTCTGTGCATTACATCTTCAGCATAATAATCGCTGAAGGTCGGGTCGTCAACACCAATTAGACAGATTTTTTCACCGCCACGCTCTATCTCGGTTTTCACATTTTCAAGAACAATTATGCCAAGCTCTGACAGAGCCTCTTTAAAATTGTAGCTTTCCGCAACTCTTGCCTCGTGATTGCCCGTTACATAGTAGCAAGGAGCGGTTTTTGTTATTTCACGGGCAAAGCTCAAGGCAATTTCTATATTCGTTCTGCGGGAGTCAATCATATCCCCCGTAATTGCTATTATATCAGGCTCTGCCTCTTTAATCACAGAAACAAGCTTTTCGTTTTTAACACCTATTTCCGTATTGTGAAAATCGGAAATGTGAGCTATTCTGAAACCGTCAAATTCCTTAGGCAATCTGTCGCTTTCAAGGGTAAATCTGTTCAGTTCAAGAGCTGTGTTGCCCCAAACCGTCCATACAATAAAGACTGAAACAAGAAGGACACACACAAGAATTATAGCAGTTACTTTTTTATTAGCCGTAACATCACGCCCTTACTTATAGATTATATTTTGATTATAGCATTCAAGGGCAAATTTTTCAAGCGGCGTAATTTTATTCTCCTCACCCGTTACTGAGTGACGGATAAATTTTCGTCAGGACCCAAGCCCCAGCCCTGCTTGCTACTCATCCCTAACCCCTAAATCCTAGCCCCTAAGCCCTAAAAAAGCACCCCGCAGGGTGCTTTTTTTATCTGCTGTTAGCCATTTCAACCATTGAGAAATAGAAGTCCTCAAATGAGGTTGGATAATCCTTCGTTCCGCAGAAGTCAAAGTGGTCCATACCGACCATTGTGTCGGTATAATACCATCTTCCGCTTTCGATTTCTTCACCTGCGCAAAGAGCATCCTCATAGTCCCTTGCCGTTGCACTGTCAACGGTTGGATAAAGAGCGGATGCAAGAGGAACGATACCGTCATTCACTGCCCAGTCGCCTTCAATCTTAACGCCGTCAACGGTTTTGCCTTCATTTATACCAATCATCCCTGAGGAAATATAGAAAATGGGGTTAAGGGATGCCATAGGCTGCTGTCTGCCGAGGCAGTTTTCTTCTGTTGTAGCCGTAGTGTATGAGTAATAATAGGTGTTTTCGGCGAGCTTGATTTTTTCATTAAGCTCTGCGGCACCTCTTATCGTCATATCATAACCGCAGTTATCATTTGATTCGTGGAAGTTTTTAACTGCATTGATGTTGAGTGAGGCTCTTTCTTCGTTCTGCTTGGGTGAAAGCCCCATATGTCCCATCTGGAAGGAGAACACAAGAAAATCGTTACCGAAAATCATACTGATACAATTAAGAGCAAATGCCATTAAGTACATGGTAATACCGGGGTCAACAAGCATATTTGCAACAGGAGATCCGTTGTGAGGTGCTGAAAGAGCAATGCAGGAATGCACACTGTCGTTACCACCGATGAAAAGACCGCTTGTATCATCGCCCGTTGCGGCAAGCTCCTCTTCACAGCCGTAAGCCATAAGAGAAGCAAAAAGGCGCACCGTTGCACCGCCGAAGGAGTGACCGACAAGATTAAGCTTTTCTTCCGGACTCCATTCTTCACCCATAAGTGCTTTACCTTCATAGCTGAAGCCGTAACGGTCGTGGCCGTGAGAAGCAGAGTGTGCAGCACCGTAGTCAACAACAGTACCCATAAGCTGTGCATAAAGCTCGCAGGCTCTGTCCCAGGCACTGCTGAGAGGTCCGACTGCAGGTGCATATGCCTCAACACCCTGCTCATTGAGAAGTGCGATTATATCATCAGTTGAGCCGGGAAGAAGTCCGCCGCCCCAATAGGGAGAAATTGAATAATAATCACTGCCCGGAGCCCAGCCGCCCATTCCGTGAACAAAAATATAGGGATAGTCAGTGTTGAATTTGCTCTTATCAATTGTTCTTTCTTCCTTTGTACCTTCCGCAGAAACAGAAACGGTAACAAGAGAGAAAATAAGCAAAGCCGAAAGAAGCACTGCAATAGTTTTCTTCGTCTTTTTCATAAATACTACCTCCGATTAAAAATATTAACATCCGTAATATAACACACACATTATACTTAGATTGTTCATATTTGTAAACATAAATTAAACAGATTTTATGTTTTTGTAACATTAAAAAAGACGGCAAAGCCGTCTTTTTTTATCTGTTTGTGTACATTTTCTCGTAGTAGTTCATATAGTCGCCGCTGACAATGCTCTCCCACCAGTGCTTGTTGTTAAGATACCAGTCAACGGTCTTTTTTATGCCTTCTTCAAAGGTTGTTTCAGGGTACCAGCCAAGCTCCGTTGTAATTTTTGTGGGGTCAATGGCATAGCGCATATCGTGTCCCGGTCTGTCGGTGACATATTTAATAAGGCTTTCGTCCCTGCCCAGAATGGAAATTATCTTCTTCACAACCTCAATGTTGGTTTTTTCGTTGTGACCGCCTATATTATACACCTCACCGATTCTGCCCTTATGAAGCACCAGGTCAATCGCCTTGCAGTGGTCTTCAACATAAAGCCAGTCACGGACATTGAGACCCTCACCGTAAACGGGAAGCTCCTTTTTGTGAAGGGCATTGATTATCATAAGCGGAATGAGCTTTTCGGGGAAGTGATAAGGTCCGTAGTTGTTACTGCAACGGCTTATTGTTACAGGAAGACCGTAGGTGCGGTAATATGCCATACAAAGAAGGTCGGCAGAAGCCTTTGATGCGGAATAAGGTGAGGAGGTGTGAATCGGTGTTTCCTCGGTAAAGAAAAGGTCGGGTCTGTCCAGAGGGAGGTCACCGTAGACCTCGTCTGTGGAAACCTGATGATAGCGGATATTTCCGTGCTTTCTTGCGGCATCAAGAAGCACCTGGGTGCCGAGAATGTTAGTTTTGAGAAAAACCTCAGGCTCTTCAATGGAGCGGTCAACGTGGCTTTCTGCGGCAAAATTCACAACAGCATCAAAATTCTCTTCTTCAAAAAGGGAATAAACAGCCGTTCTGTCTGTGATATCGCCCTTGAAAAAGCGGAAATTCCCGTTTTCCATAGCACTTCTCAATGTTTCAAGGTTGCCTGCATAAGTAAGCTTATCAATGCAGACTATTCTGTAATCGGGATGCTCTTTGAGCATATAATATATGAAATTTGAACCGATAAAACCGGCACCGCCGGTAACAAGAATGTTCATCTGTTTCACCTCTTTATGTTCTTTTGGTAAACTCTCTGCCGCAATGGGGGCAGGAGATTTTGATTTTGCCTCTGTTTTTCGGCACTCTCAGAGTGCGTGAGCACTGAGGGCAGTTGAAATATCTGTGGTCCTTATCCTGCCACTGACCGAGCTTTTTCATTATAAATTTACGCCAGGGCTCACTCCACTGCTCGAATTTTAAGTTTTCCTGCTGTCTTTTTGCAATATCCTTGGAAAGGAAACGCACTAAAACAATAATAAAAGGTATCCATGATATGAAGCTTATATATCTTACCCTTACAATAGAAAGAATCAGGGTAAGAATACAGCCGAAAATTGTAAGTGCCATATTAAGTGTGTCATTGCAGGCATATCTGCCAACAAGAAATTCACGGAGTTTATTGAGCATTTTTTTATTTACCTCTTTACGGATATTTTTTCCTATAATATTATTGATACTTTAATTATAATTCAAAAAACTTAAAATTGCAATACAACACGGCTCAAAGGTTGATTATTTATTTTTTTAGGAGTATAATATATCTTACTTTATTTTAAAAGCAGGCTCTGCAAATATAATGCAGTATGCAGAGTGCAAAAAGAAAAAGAAGGACTTGATAAAAATGTCATTTGTTAAAAAGTATTTCAAAAGATATTTCGTTGATGCTATGAGCTATATGGCTCTCGGTCTGTTTTCTTCTCTTATTGTAGGACTGATAATAGGTCAGATAGCAAAAATCCCCCACCCCGATTTTCTTGAGCCTCTTTTTGCCGTGCTTCAGTCGGCAACAACTGTGCTCGGTGCAGCCTCACCCGTAGTGGGCGGCGCAATCGGTGCGGCAATTGCTTACGGACTCAAGTCAAAGCCTCTTGTAATTTTCTCCTGCATTGCTGTGGGTGCTCTCGGCTATGAGCTGGGCGGACCCGTTGGCGCTTATGCTTCTGCCCTTGTTGCAAACGAAATTGCAAGACTCGTTTCAGGCAAAACAAAAATTGATATAGTAGTAACGCCCATTGTTACAATTGTAGCCGGTGCTTTTGTCAGCACCTTCTGCGGCCCCTACCTTTCACAGCTTATGACAGGTCTGGGTAATATTATAAATGAAGCGACTCAACTTCATCCCTTCCCTATGGGAATTGCCGTATCCGTGCTTGTGGGTCTTGCCCTTACGGCGCCCATAAGCTCAGCAGCCCTTTGTATCATGCTTGACATCAGCGGTATCGCTGCCGGTGCGGCGGCAGTAGGCTGTGCGGCACAGATGGTCGGCTTTGCCGTAACTTCATTTAAGGTGAACGGTGTTGGCGGACTCATTTCTCAGGGCGTTGGTACAAGTATGCTCCAGTTCGGCAATATTATGAAAAGACCGCAGATTCTTCTTGCCCCGACTCTTGCCGGTGCTATTCTCGGCCCTGTTTCAACCTGCATTTTCAAAATGACCAACACTCCCTCGGGTGCAGGTATGGGCACAAGCGGATTTGTGGGTCAGTTCGGTGCTTATTCCGCAATGAGTGAGAGCTTCGGTTCCTGGCAGTCCATTCTCATAATAGTTTTTATGCACATCATAGCACCTGCAGTGCTCAGCCTTGTATTACATATGATTTTCAAAAAAATCGGTCTTGTTAAGGACGAATATCTCAACCTCAAAAAACCTGAATAAAGGAGACAAAAATGAACGCTTACGATTTTGACGATACAATATATAAAGGAGATTCCTCCCTTCACTTCTTCCTTTTTTATGTAAAAAGAAAGCCCGGGCTTATTAAATATCTGCCCAAGGTTTTATCAATCCTTAACGACTACCACAAAGAAAAAATCGTCTTTGATGATATCATTGACCAGTTCGGCCATATTTTTGAGGAGCACTTTACAAATATGACCGACGATTTTGAGAAGGTTGTAAGTGAATTCTGGGATAAGAACGAAAAAAGAATCAAGCCCTTTTATAAGGAAATTCAGAAGGAAGATGACCTGATTATCACCGCCTCTCCCAACTTTATGGCTCAGGAAATCTGCCGAAGACTTGGTATAAAGCACTGCCTCGGTACGGAATTTGATGTTAAAACAGGCAAATTCATCCGCGGCTGCTTCAGAGAAAAGAAGATCGACTTTTTCCTTGAAGCCTTCCCTGACGGTCAGATTGACGATTTTTACACCGATTCAATGAACGATAAATTCCTTTTCCCTTATGCAAAAAGAGTGTTTCTTGTTAAGGGCAACAAAATCACACAGATAAAATAATTATGGAAAGACTTGATAAACTGATTGCTTCTCAGGGCAAGTATTCCCGCAGTGAGGTTAAAAAACTTATAAAAAGCGGAAGAATCACCGTTGACGGAAAAGTGCCCAAAAGCAGTGACATAAAGCTCAGTCCCGATGAATGTGAAATCAGGGTTGACGGTGAATACCTTAATTATAAAAAGTATATTTACATTATGCTCAACAAGCCTCAGGGCGTGATTTCCGCAAGTAACGACAGAGACAAGGAAACGGTAATTGACCTTGTGCCGAAGGAGCTTTTCCGTGAAGGTCTTTTTCCCGCAGGGAGGCTTGACGGCGACACTACGGGCTTTGTTCTCATTACCGATGACGGCGACTTTGCCCACAGAATTCTCTCCCCAAAAAATCACGTTATGAAAACCTACCACGCCACCTTAAGAGATGAACTGACGGAAGAAGACATTGTCCGTTTCAAAGAAGGCTTAACACTCGGTGACGGTACCGAGTGCCTTGAAGCACACGTAAGAGTTCTTGAATCAGGCAAAAAAAACCTTGCTGAAATTAAAATCTGTGAGGGTAAATATCATCAGGTCAAAAGAATGTTCGCTTCCATCGGTAACAAGGTCTTAGAGCTCAGGAGAGTTAAAATGGGCGGACTTGACCTTGACGAAAGCCTTAAAGAAGGCGAATGCAGAGAGATTACCGCCGACGAATTAAAGATGATAACAGAATAAATAAAAAAAGAAGTGCCTTGGGCGGCACTTTTTTAGGGGATAGGAAAAAAGATGAAGAACGGACAAACTGAGCAAAATCAAGGCTAAAGCCTTGATTTTGTTTGCCCGAAGGCGTACGACGGTACGTCGAGTGGCGAAGTTTGTTCGTAGTATAAAACATTTAATTTTTAGTATTTTATAGTTTTTTACTATTTTTATGGGGTTCTTACAGGCCTTCAAACCTGCAGAACCCCTTATTTATATAGTTTTATACGGTCTTCGCTTTTTTTACAGCCCCTTCTTTTTTTATTTGAGTTTATATTCAAGCCTTGTATAGTCACCCCTGATATATTCACCGGAGATAAACTTTCTTGCAGTGAACACAACTCTGTCGGCATAAACCTCGCAGTAATAACCCACGCCGCAATCCTGAATGCCGAAGTTGTTGAGCTTTCTGTAGCCGGGGATACTGATTGACCACACACCGTTTTCTTCGTTGATTGTTTCTGCAATTTTTTCAAAAATACCGCCGTGAAGATGTCCGTTTATAAAGAAAACATTCTTATATTTTTCCATTACGGCTCTTACTTCATCGTTCTGCTTACCCATATCACCCGTCTTCCACACCTCGGGAAGACCGTGAGTTTCAGCAAAAGGCTGGTGACACATTACAAAAACGGGTTTTCCGTCTTTTGTTGCTCTTTCGAGTTCTTTATCAAGGAAGGCTATCTGCTCTTTGGAGATATGTGCCTTTTCAAGGATTCTTTTTTCAGTGCAAAGAACAATAAAGGTATAACCCTTTATGTCATAGGAATAATAGATTTTGCCCGTATCAATACCCAGGTAATCCTTGGTTTTTTCCACAAGTATTTTTGTGTTCTTTTTGAAAAAGAGTCTTGCATCGTGGTTACCCATTGTGCAGAAAAGATTATCTACAGCCTTCTGCTCGTCAAGAACACGGAAAAATCTTTTGTATTCGTTGTTTGTGCCGTAGTCGGCAATATCACCTGCAATAAGAAAAGCATCAAACTTCTCCTTTGAATTACCGAGGTCAATAAAGGTATTTTTAAGGTTGTGCTCCGCACTTTCACGGTTAGGAAGGTGGGTATCGGCAATAATTGCCATTGAAAGAAGAACATTTTCACTGTCTTCAAAAGTAATAGGCTCCTTATCGGACACCTCATAAAGCACATCGTATTTCGGATTCATTGCCTTAATCTGATTGGCATATTTTTCAAAGAAAAAAGCTATTCCCATAATTGTTTCCTCCTTTTTGCAAAATCTGTCTTTTATTATACTGCTTTTACGAAAATTTTGCAATAGGGTATAAAAAAATCGGGACTGCATCAGTTACGATGCAGTCCATTATTATTTAAAATGTAAACAGACCCTTTAACCAAGCAGTGATTGTTTCAAAAATTGTTGTGAAGAATCTGATAAGGGCAGCGAGAGCTGTTTCAGTTGTAGGCTCCTGCTCAACCAGGTCAAGCCAGGGACCGTCTGCACAGTTATCTGCTGTCATATTTACAGCGTTTTCTATATCTCCGTAGGGGTCAATAACAAGGAAACGTGACATATTCTTGCTGTTTGAAGTTGCATTCACATTTGTATACTGAGTGAAGTATTCAGCAATAGTTGCTATTGAACGCCAGGTGTCATGGTGCTTGTTTTTGATAAACCAGGTTGTTTCGGGGAAGAGACAGGTTGAAGCGTCAACCTTACCGTCGGGTGAGATGTATTTGCCCTTGCCTGCGGCAATCTGAGCATCGATATATTCCTGAGGAAGCTTATCAAAGACACCTGCTACGGTTGCACCGAAGGATGAGCACTTTGTATCAACGGTGCAGTCACCGTTAGCATCACTGCTTTCTGTGATGGGGGGATTTACAAGGCCGTAGCCTGCAATAACACCTATTTCAACTTCGTAATCATTAACAAACTTCTTGTAAAGGTTATCATCGCCTTCAATTTCACGGGGCTTTACAATGCGGGTTCTTACTTCATTGATTCTTGCGATAAGACCTGCATTTGCTTCGCGGCTTTCTGAACCTACCTTACCGAAAAGAAGGTTGAGAGCTGCATCAAAATCTGCATCACTTACGCTTGACCAGTAGCTTACCCATGTACCGATACCTGTTGCCTGAAGCATAGCGGGCATAAAGGCTGAATAAAGTCTTTCATAAAGAGCATAAACACCGCCGTAAAGCTTATCTGCAACACCGGTCTGAGTGAGAAGGTCAAGGGTTCTTTCAGCAATTTCAAGAAGAAGGTCGTTAACGCCGATAAGGTCAATACCTACATCCTGCTTTCCGAAGTGCTCACTTTCAAGAAGGTATGCCTGAATGTGCTTATCACTGAACTTGATTTTACCGCTGAAGATATCATTGATAACTACTGAGCCGTTGGACATAACTTCATCATAAACAACCTTGCCGACAAGCTTTTCATCACCGTATTCATCAAGGTATGCAGTAATGATGTTACCGCCGAGGCATCTGCCCACAAGAGCAACCTTATCGCAGCCTGTTGTTTTGATGATGGTCTTGATATATTCGTGGAGTCTTTCAACATGGTCATAGGGAGAAAGTCTCCAGTCATAACGGAAATCGTACTCTCTTATACCGAACTTGCCGTCCTTACCCTGGTCCTTAAGAGCAGTATTGTTCCACTTTTCAATTTCAGCCTTGGCTACACCTGTGCCGAACTTGGGGTTACCGTTACCGTCAAGCTGACCTTCTTCAAAGATGGGAGCGAGTTCTTCGTAAAGAGCCTTGCCGTAATTATCCCACTTATCCTTGGGAAGACCTTCAAGAACAAAGGGCATAATAATGTTCATTGCAGTTTCGATAATCTGCTCTTTTGTATAGCCTTCACCTTCATCGTCGTCGGTGAGAACATCAAAGCCTGTTGAAATGGGGTTCTGATCTCCGTCAACCAGGTCAACACTGCTGCCTGCGATGAAAATGATGGGCATTTTTTTGTGCTCGTTTGTGACTGCTGAAGCAGGTAATACAACTACACTGCAAAGCATAAGAAGGGTCAATAAAAGAGCCGTAAACTTTTTCATAACTGATTCTCCTTTTAAGTGAATAATTGTTTTACTGGTTTTGCCAATTTATTTTATCATAAAGAATATTCATTGTCAATTAATATAAATCAATTTACTCTATTTCATCAAGATTTACACCCTTGGTTTCCTTAACCTTAAGGGCAAACATAATTGCCGCAACAGAAACTGCGGGAATTGAAACAGCAAGGCAAGCCCACCATATTTCCGTAACCGTCATACCGACGATTGTAACAACATAGCCGAGAGCAAGGCCTATAATAACAAGAAGTCCTTCAGCACCTACAACGGAGGCTCTGATATCTGTCGGCACCTTTTCAGTCATCATAACATTCATATAGTCTCTGCCAATCCAGTAAGAGCCCTGATAAAGCCCTGCGAAGGCGCCCACAAGGTAAGGATTCCAGCCGCAGAGAATGCCCGCAACAAAAAGGATATAACCCAGAACGCAGGTTACGGAGAAGCCCGTTACCGTTGCCTTTCTGCCCAGCTTATCGGCAATGAAGCCTGAAAGGAAGGTGATTGCCGCATAAATCACCGGCACCATAAACAGTGCCTTTGTGATACTGCTTGTGCTCATACCTGCACGGTGCATTGAGGATTCAAAGTAAAGAGCGATTGCAGGCATAGCCGAGTCAAAAATGATATGGGAAATGATGAGCATTTTTGTATCCTTATTGGAGAAGATGTATTTCACTCCGTTGAAAACACCCGACTGATTGCGCTGAGCTTCCTTCTGCTGTTTCTTGAGTGCCTTTTCGGCTTCTCTCTCCGCTAAGGGTCGGGAAAGATATTCAATTCTTTCATTTATAAAGACCTTTGTATCCTTTGCAAAAAGGATAACGAGTAAAACGGCAACAAAGCCGATAAGAGCCGGAACAAGGAAAATCTCACGCCATTTTGTGGCATCGTCACCCATAAGTATATCCCTTAAGGTGGGAATGAGGATAACGCCTAATATACCGAAGCTTTTAAGAAAGCTGTAAATTTTTGCGCGGTGCTTATCGGGAGCCTCTTCAAGGATATATATAATTTGTATATCGTGGCCCATAAAAAAGCTGATAATTGCAAAGCCCACAAGGAACATTATGTAACTCGATGAAAGGTGAATTACAAGAAGACCCAACGCCATACCCAAGGTAGACATTGCAAAAAGAGGCTTTCTGCCCCATTTATCGGCAAGTGCCTTATAAAACGGCGTAAACAGACCCAATACATAAGTAAACACGCCTATACCCGAATGGAAAGCGAGTCCGTCCTCATAGGTATAATACTTACCCATAAAAGGGTTGTTGACAAAAAACTCCGTTACAAATGAGGATTGCACCGTAACGGTCAGGTTACTTGTAACCTCGTCAAGGATATTGACAATTGCAATAAGCATAATAAGAACAAGGAAGTATTTTCCGCCTGAGCTTCTTTTCTGCATTTTACCAAGGCGGGAAAGCTCACGCTGTTCTTTTTGTACGATTTTTTCTTCGGTTTTCATTATTCTCTCCCCTTTTCTTTATTCAGTCTGTGTTGCCCTGTAACAGTTCAACGGCATATTTTGCATAACGTGATAAATACTGTCCCTTTTTATACACAATTGCAGGCTGACGCAGATTGATTTCATCCTCAAGCTCAATTACACGGATATTACGGCTTGTATCTGAATTATTCACAAACTGCAACGGAAGAAGTGCCGCCGCAACTCCCGAACAAGCCATTTCCCAGGATGTTGTGAGGTTAACAACCTCTGTTGCGATTTCCGGCATAATATCCGCACTGCTGCAAAGCTTATCAAAAAGGGTGCGCATTTCCTGGCCCTGACCTACAACGGCAAAGGGTATATCCTTACATATGCTGAAGCTTATGCTTTTTTTATCTTTAAGCTCAGGGTGTTCATCCAAGAGCTCCTCAGACACAACAAGAACAAGACGGTCAGGTTCAATAAGCTTAACCTCAAGCCTTGAATCGTCAACAGGAAGGTTTACAACGGCAAAGTCGAACTTACCGTCTGCGGCATCCTTACGCAGAAATTCACTGCCCTGCTCAACAAGCTTAATCTGTATTCCGGGGAACTTTTTTCGCATTTTCCTTATAATACCCGAAACAAGATATGCACTGCGGAAGGGAGTTATACCTATAACAAGTCTGCCCTTATCGCCCTTTTTGAACTGCTCCATGGTTCTCATAAGCTGTTCTTCCTTATAAAGCAGCTCCTTTGCCTCACGGATGAAGTATTCGCCTGCCACCGTAAGCCTTGCCGGCATATTGGTACGGTCAAAAAGCTGTACTCCCAGCTCCTTTTCAAGGGAAAGAATCTGTTTGCTTAAAGCCGGCTGAGTTATATTGAGTTTTTCAGCAACCTGAGAAAAATTACAGGTTTCCGATAATAAAACCGCATACTGAAGCTGACGAAGATTCATAGCGGTCACCACCTTTATGTTATAAAGTATATTACCGTTAATTTATACCACTTACAGCAAAAAAAATCAATATTTTACAAATAATCTATTGACTTTTTGAAAAAAACCTTTACAATATAACTTGTTAGTAATGGCGATTATAACAAAAAAATTATCTAAAAGGAGTTTTAACCGATGGAATCTTTGCTGTATTTAGGCATAATGCTGGCAGTTATCTGTGTATGGTTCTTGGCTTTTAAGCGACCCGTTTACGAGGGTGTTCTTCTGGCCTTTGTAGTTCTGCTTGCAGTAACAGGCACCTGGAGCAATGTTCTTACCTACATTAATGAAGGCTTGTCAACCTCACTGCTTTATTCAATGGTTGCCTTCGTTGCCATGTCAATCATTCTTACAAAAACAAAAATAGTTGACAGCTGTATTGCTGTTATTCTCTCACTTATCGGCCGTATCAGAGGCGGTGCAGGCTACACGGCAGTTATTGCAAGTGCATTTATGGGCGCACTTTCAGGCTCAGGCCCGGGTAACGTTATGGCAACCGGCTCGCTCACCATTCCCGCAATGAAGCGTACAGGCTTCCCTGCAGAGCTTGCAGCAAACATTGAATCCAACGCAAGCTATCTCGGTAATATGATTCCTCCTTCATCCAATATTGTTGCTGCAATGGCCGCTTTCACAGCTTATGCTGCCTCAGCAGGCATTGAGGATGTTTCTCAGGGTAAGTTCTGGATTGTTCTCTGGGGTGTTGCCGTATGGTTTATTGCACAGCGCCTTATTATGGTATGGGCTTTCTGTAAGCATTACAAGGTTCAACCCATTAAAAAGGAAGACCTTCCGAGCCTTAAGGAAACCTTTAAGGTCGGCTGGAAAGCAATGTTCCTTCCCGTTATTATCCTTCTCCCCTTTGTTCTTGATGCAATATTTGCCGATAACTTCTTTGTGGAACGCCTTGGTGCTGACGGAGCAAAATACCTTTCAAAATCCGTACTTCTTTTTGTTGCAGGTATTTCTTCAATATATTCATGCCTTATTGTTAAGGATAAATCAACAATTACTCCCGCAAAGATTGCAAAAATGTTTGCAGACGGTGTAAAGACTATATCCCCCGCCATTGCAGTATGCGTATTCGGTTATATGATTGGCGCAATGTTTGAGGATCTGGGTGTTGCTGATGCACTCGGCACACTTATGAGCTCCTGGAGCTTCAGCAAGCTGGGTATGGTTCTTGCAATATGTGCTATTACTTGCGTTATGGGTGCAGTTGTTCCCGGCTCGTCTCAGGTTGTTATCTTTGGTCCCGTGTTCATCACACTGCTTGCAAATGTTGGCGTCAATCCCCTTCTTGCAGCCGCTATGCTCCCCTGCATCTGCGGTGTTATGTGCGGTATCACACCACCCCTCGGTCTTGGTATGTATGCCGGTATGACCATTGCACAGTCAGATTTCAGCAAAACCTTCAAGAATAATATGTGGTGGGTAGGTGCCCAGTTCATACTTCAGGTTGCAGTGCTTATGGGCTGGTTACCTGTATTCGGAATATAAAGGAGGATATATAATGAAAAATTTCTGTAAAAAGCTTTCCGCAATACTCAAAACCATTTTCGGTTACGGCATTATGATTTCCCTTTTTGCCGGCGGACTTACCTTCTTTGGCTATGTAGCGGCTCTCATTATCGGCGGTGATGTAGCTACAGCCATCTGCACAGTTATTTATAAAAACATTATTCCCGCCATTATATACCTTGCTGTAATAATGGTACTGCTCGGTCTTGTTGCTATGTATCTTAACGGAGAAACAGCCCTGACACCCGAAAAAAAGGAATCTCATAAGCACGAAGGCGAAATGTAAAAATATAAAGTCTGTCCCCACTGAGAAATCGGTGGGGTTATTTTATTATACTAAAACAGATTGTTTCGTTAAGTTATCGGCAATCACAAAGCCGCCACCTGATTTTACTCAGCTATATTGAAAGCATACCTGTATATATGTTATAATATTCTATAGTAACATAAAAAAAGGCGGTGCCTTATGAGTAAAAAACCTAATATTTTATTCATTGTTACCGATGACCAGCGTTTTGACACAATTCACGCACTCGGAAACAATGAAATAATTACGCCGAATTTAGATAAGCTTTCTTCCCGCGGAACATCCTTTGTCCGCGCACATATTGCCGGCGGCACCTGCGGTGCTGTGTGTATGCCCAGCCGTGCTATGATTTTATCGGGGCGCAATCCTTTTCACCTTGAAGAATTGGGCGGTAACATTCCCGAAGAGCACAAAACCATTGCCGAAACCTTCAAAAATAACGGCTACGAAACAATAGGTCTTGGAAAATGGCACAACGGATGCCCTGCCTATGCCCGAAGCTTCACTCAAGGGGCAAAAATTTTCTTTGGCGGAATGTGGGACCATTGGAATGTGCCCACCTGCCGTTTTGACCCTACGGGAAAATACGATAATGTAATCAACTTTGTGGTGGATTTTTATAACGATAACCACCCCGACGCTCAGCATTGTGATGAGTTTGACCCGGGCAAGCACTCAAGCACCCTGCTTACCGATGCTGCAATTGAGCTTTTGAAGAAAAACGCAGGAGGAGAAAAGCCCTTCTTTATGTACCTTGCCTATCTTGCTC
Source organism: Acutalibacteraceae bacterium (assembly GCA_045531265.1). Classification (GTDB taxonomy): domain Bacteria; phylum Bacillota; class Clostridia; order Oscillospirales; family Acutalibacteraceae; genus UBA6857. The sequence goes on along the minus strand of JAZSDP010000005.1, from coordinate 5,221 downwards.
CCCACGACCCACGTACAATGCCTGATGAATTCCGCAAGATGTATGACGAAGAAAAAATCACTCTGCCGCCTAATTTTCAAAAAATTATTGACACTAATTATCCTCTTATGGTGCACCGTGACGAGCACCTTGCGGCATATCCCCGTGACGAAAAGGAAATCCGCCGCCACATTGCAGAGTACTTTGCAATGATAACTCACCTTGACCACGAAATCGGAAGACTTCTTGACACTCTCAAAGAATCGGACGAAGAGGACAATACAATTATAGTATTTACGGGCGACAACGGACTTGCCGTCGGTCAGCACGGTTGGCTCGGTAAAGAAGATATTTATGAGCACGGAGTACGCATTCCCCTTATTATGGCAGGACCCGGTATTGCCGGAAACCACAGAAACGATGCTTATGTTTACCTTTACGATATATTCCCAACCCTTTGCGAAAAGGCAGGGATAGATATTCCATCCTCCGTTGACGGAAAGAGCTTTGCACATCTTCTTGACGGTGAACACGGAGACTCTTTCCGTGATGAACTGTACCTCATTTTTGACAAGTTTGTCCGCGGGGTAAAGGATGAGAATTACAAGCTTATCGAATACCGTAACGGTAACGCCGAAGAAGACCGTTGGACCTTCCTTTACGATATAAAAAACGACCCTTGGGAAACAGTAAACCTTGCAGATGATAAAGGCTATGAAGACAAGGTAAAGGAAATGAGAGAAAAAATCCTTAAGCACCGTGACGAATGGGAAGAGCAATCTCATCCCTGGGGTGTGGATTTCTGGAAAAGATTCTGATGCGATAAAATCCCCACCGATTTCTCGGTGGGGATTAACTGCTTTAAGCAATAAGCTTATTTATTTGCGATTGCTGCCTGTGTCGCAATTCTGCTTGGTTGGCAGTTTACCGCCAACCACAGAAACAGAACTGTTTTTTCTCCTTTTCCCCTCGGTTTTCATGTGCAGAGGGTCACCCGGGTCTCCGTCAAAGCGGAGATACCAGTCGAAGCCGTCTTGCCTTACTACAATCTTCACTACAAAGGCCTCAATCACACTTTCGGGGATGTCTTTTTCATCAGCATTTGTGTACTGCTCGAGAGCATATTGAAGCACCGTCAGCTTGTCCCTGTAATCTGTAATCACAGGCTCTTTGTTAAGCTTCAGCTGAAGCTCTTCAATCTCAGCAGACAGCTTTGCAATCTCTTCTTTAACCTCGGCAGTTTTTGCTGTGAAAGACTCCTTGTCGATTTCCCCCTCTGCCCTCATATCAATGAAATTACTGAGCTTTGTTCTGTGCCTTTCAACCTCTTTGCACTTTTTCTCAATGATAGCCTCATAATCCACATCATCCTCTTTATCGTCAATGTGAGCTTCAAGCATTGAGTTGGCAAGAGCCAGCACCTTGTCCTTTTCCGAGAGATAATTGCGGAAAATATAATTTGCCATCATCTGCAGCTTCCACTCGGGAATCATTGGCACACGGCATATTCCGTCGAGAGGCAGTCCCTTTTTCTTTCGGCTCTCGTATGACCCGGTACGCACCGAGTCATAGCACTGATAACCGATAATTGATTTATCTCCCTCTTTTCTCCAGAGCTTCGTATTGAATCTGTGACCGCATTCGCAGATAAGGAGCTTGCCCCATACTGTTGTTCTCGGTCTTTTGCCGGTTGTACTTCTTCTGCCTGTGTTAAGATTTTTCATCTGAGCTGTTTTACTTGCCATAATTAATTGCACCCTTTCAAAGTCTTCTTCAGATATAATCGGCTCGTGTCTCCCTTTTACTTGTATCAGTTCAACCTCACCATAGTTTTTAATCTTTTTCTGTGTGAGATAGTCGGGAGTATACTCCTTGTGATAGGTTATGATTCCGCAATAGAAGGTGTTTTTCAGCACGTGGCCTATTACGGTTTCGTACCACCTTGTTTTACCCATAGCAGTTTTTCTGCCTTGGCGTTCAAGCTCTTCCTTTATCTTGGTAAGGCCGTTGCCTGCAAGATACATGTCATAAATGAGTCTGACCGTTTCAGCTTGCTCCGGGTCGATAATGAAATCCACCTTTTTCTTGTTATCGGGCAGAAGCTCCTGATGTCTTCTGTAGCCCAAGATATTTCCGTTGCCGTAGAATGTGCCGTTATTCATCGAGGTCTGCTGACCGCTTTTTACTCGCACCGAGGTTTTACGGCTTTCATCCTGAGCAAGAGTCGCCATAATGGTGAGGCGAAGCTCACCGTCACCGTCAAAGGTTTTGATGTTGTCGTTTATGAAGAACACCTCAACACCCTTTGCCTTCAGATCTCTCGTGTACTGCAGAGTGTCAACGGTATTTCTCGCAAATCGTGACACCTCACGGGTGATAATCATATCAAACTTTCTCTGCTTGGCATCGCGGATCATTTTCATAAACTGCGGTCTTTTCTCGGCAGAGGTACCCGTGATGCCCTCGTCAATATATCTGCCGACGAGCTCCCATTCGGGCCTTGCGGCCAAAATGGGCTTGTACCAATCCACCTGATTTTCAAGAGCCGAAATCTGTGCCTCGTGCTCGGTGGAAACTCGGGCATAAATTACAACTCTGCGCTTTCCGAAATCAGAATTTATCATGCACATTCCTCCTTTATCTGATTGTGGTTTCCTTTTACAAATTCGGTTTCATCAACAATATCCGCATATTCGCTTAAGATATTGCGGAACATATACTCGGGAATTTTCCCGTCCCTGAATAACTGCTCAATCAGCTTCAACGCCGCAAAGCAGTAATCAGGATTTTTGCTTAAATCATTTATATCAATTTTACTCATATAATTCCTCCTATACAAATGTGTGGATTACCGTGCATCACGGTCACGGCTTCGCTGTCGCTGAAGATATTTGTAGTAATGCTCGCAAGCCTTCAGCACAAAATCCTCAAAGTCTTTATCCTTAACCTTAGGTGCGATTTTCTGAAGCTTTTCAATGGGCACCTTGCACATAGGCTTCTGATTCGGTTTTTCTGATGCGAGTGTGTTTTCCATACTTTCGACAGTGAGTGTACCTTCATTGAAATCCCTGTGCATATGCCACGCCTGTGAATATGAAGGTGTACATTCTAGCTCTTCAATTACACGAAGCAAGTCATACTGCATCTGCTCATCAAGGAACGAAAGCTCAACACCCACTGATAAAGCGATTTTATCTTCATCCATCATATTGAGCAGTTCGGGAATGAGTTTTGTTAGACGGATATAACGCTCTACAGTTTTATAACCTTCCCCCACACTTTCACCAAGTATAGACAAAGTTCTGTTGCTATCTGACTTTGGGACAATTTGTCTCAAAGTTAAGTCTGTTCTTTTGCCCTGAGATTTTAATGCATCATATTTCAGCTTGTAAGCAAACGCCTTTTCACTCGGTAAGATATGCTCTCTGTGAAGATTACTGTCAACGAGCATAACTGCCGCTTCATCACGGCTTACGGCATAAATTAAAGCAGGTACTGTTTCCAGCCCTGCTTTTACTGATGCTCTGAGTCTGCGATGACCTGAGATTATCTCATACTCATCGTCTGTGTTTTCGAGTGGTCTTACAACAATCGGTGAGATAACACCCTTCTGCTGAATACTGTCAATTAGGTTATTCATCTCATCATTGTCTAAGACCTTATACGGGTGTCCCTCAAAGGGACGGATTTTTTCTACCGGGATATTTACCGGTGATTTCAAATTATTATTCATTTATTTTCCTCCATAGTAATATAATCTTTTACTTTCATTTCTCTGCCTGCGTTCTTCTTGCACAAGCCTTAAGAATTTTCTGTTAGAAAAGTATTTAGTACCGAAATACATATCAAGATATTCGTGCGATGTCATTTCACGCTCGTACTCCTTCTCTTCAGAGTTATTAGTTTCATTGCTTTCAATAATTCTGCAAAGCTCCTCAGGATGCATACTTGTCACCTCCCTTCATAATCTTTTTCTTTGTTCCTTTGCCTTTCGGGGAAATACCATTCACGGATAAGTTGTTTTTCCGTTTCAAGTTTTTCCTCAAGTGCGGGACTATCTTTTATAATTCTTTTGGCGAGCTTTAACTTTTCACGAAGCTCACCGATTTCAGCCGTAAAAGAATCCCGACGGGCAATAAAGTCTTCCTTTGCCGTCGGGTCATTGCATCTTCTTATCTGATTGTAGATTTTGTTTCGCTGACTTTTCAGCTCCTCAATACGAAGCTCTGTCTTTGAGATGAACTTATCAACCTCTGCAAAATCATAAAGCTTTTCATTTATCGCAAAGTCAATCTGATCCTGCATAAATTCAATCCTCGGAGTTGAGTATTTCATTTTTGGTGTGAACGGATGCGGGTTGCAGTTATTCTTCTCGGCTATTGCTCCTGCGAAAAGCAAAGCAAGAAACAAAAGTGAAATAACAGGTGCACCGAGTACGGCACTGCCCACAATCAGTTTTGTAAAATCTGAAACCATTCTGTTAAAGGTTTCAGGATGTCTGTAACACTCTCTTGATTCTTTGAATTCATAACCTCGGTAATTAAAAACAAAGATTTGTCTCTGCAGAAAATCATTAGCATATAAATAATTTCTGAAATTGTTGTTTGCCGCAAATTTATCCTGAGAGTAAATTCGCTCTCTGATTTTTTCATAGGTGTAAATTTCACCGAGGGTTGAAAGATTAACTGCATGCTCATCATTACGGTAAGCTATCTTTCCGTCATCAAACCAATACCCCTTCTGAGTCATTATTCTGAAAAACTGTTTTTCATTTGCACTTCTTATAATTGCGTAATCAATATCGTCACGCATATAATCGTATTTTGTTTTGATGCCTTTCTGCATCGCCTTGTAAATGTTATAAGGAATGCGTTTACCTTTTGGTTTTCCGATTACAGACAATCCGTGCTCAAGACAGACCTCATCACTTGTTTTTCTGAAAAGCTGATACATAGCTTTGTTTTCGTTCATCTTTTTTCCGTCAGTCATTGAAACGGAATTGATTACGATATGACAATGAACACAGTTAGCATTAAGATGAGTTGCAACAATCATTTCATAATCCTTGCCCCACATTTTATTTGCAACTTCCATTGCAACCTGCTGTGCTTCTTCAGGTGAAACCTCACCGGATTTGAAAGAAATATACGCGTGATAAGCAACAACACCGTCGGTCTTTCCGTAAATCTCTTTGGTATCAATCATCTGTTTTGCAGCAATATCGGGGTCACAGTTGATACCC
>JAZSDP010000032.1:0-14020 GCA_045531265.1 Acutalibacteraceae bacterium | reverse complement strand
CATTAACGAAGAGGGTGTAATTGTTTACCACCTTCATGTTGCTCAGGATGATATGGGTAGAGTTATTGGTAAGCAGGGCAGAATTGCAAAGGCTATCAGAACCGTAATGCGTGCAACTGCAAACAGAAGCGACACTAAAATTTCAGTTGAAATCGACTGATAAAAAATCCCCGTCAGTGTGACGGGGATTTTTTTACTACTTACTACTTACTACTCTTCTGTCCTATTGCATAGGAATACACCACAGGTGCAAATGCCAACAGAAGCATAATTACCATAAATACGAAAATATTCTGCAGCACTGCCGTAAGGCATATCAAAACACCGCCGATTACCCATATTTTACCTGCAAAACGGTGGGTTTTATACCAATTATCCTTATCCTCCAATGTGGGGGGTATTTTTATTCCCAAAGAATAATTTTGCTTGACCTTCGGCATTAAATTACCTGTAACGATGAAAAGCACACCCATGAAAATAATCAGTACTGTTACAACGGGCACCCTATTGTTGATTGAATAAGCAAAGCTCAGTACACAAAGCACAACGGAAAGCAGGGGAGCAATCCAGAGCACAATCTTAAAGTTTTTCTCGGTGATGTTGCTGTGTTTGGGGTCTGCCTTGGTTGCTAAAATGCCGAGAAGATGTATACCGAGCATAACAAAGGGCAGGCCGAATACGGCAAAGGCCTTACTGCTGTAGCGGTCAGGCATTCCGTTTGTGCCGAAGTGAGTTGCAATCTCTGCGGGAAGCTTATCCCATAGAATAAGACCTATCACAATGGGGGAAAGAGTGATAATTGAGGTTGCGATTATAGTTTTAAGATTTTTCTTAATCATTGGTACTGTCTCCTTTCAAATCGGTTATCCAAAGCATAATTTCCTCCAGAACCGAAGCATTAAGCTCGTAATAAATAAATTTTCCATCTCTCTCGTCACGGATAAGGTCGGCGTCCTTCAGAACTGAAAGATGTCTTGATATTGCCGCACCGCTGACGGGAAATCTTTCAACAATATCACCGGCAGAAAGCTTGCCTTTTTTTAGTATATTCAGTATTTCTCGTCGGGTGGGGTCACTGAGGGCCTTGAGCGTGTGCTGTATTCCCATTTTATCAGTCCTTTCTGTAAACATTTAACATTTAACTTAATTGTTAAATGTATTATAGCACAGAGTTTCGGGTTTGTCAACAGTTTTGTACAAAAACAGAATGGAAGTGTTACACTCACTTCCATTCTGTTTTGCTTTTTATTGATGATAGGTTTCAAGAAAATCGGAAAGCTTGCATATTGCTTTTTCCAGTGTCCTCACCTCAGGCAGGAACACTATTCTGAAATGGTCGGGCTTGTGCCAGTTGAAGCCGGTACCTTTGGTGATGAGAATTCTTGTCTTTTTCAGAAGATCAAGAGCAAACTGCTCATCATCGGTTATGCCGAATTTCTCAGTGTCAATTTTCGGGAATATGTAAAAGGCTCCCTTGGGCTTTGTGGCGCTTATGCCGGGGATTGAGTTAAGAGCGTTATAAATGTAATCACGCTGTTCCCAGATTCTTCCGCCGGGCTGAAAAAGGGCGTCGCCCGTCTGTATGCCGCCGAGTGCTGTCTGAATAATATTCTGAGCAGGTACATTTGAACAAAGTCGCATGCTTGAAAGCAGATTAAGTCCGCTGATATATCCTTTAGCTTTGCTTTTGTCACCTGCAAGGCACATCCAACCGGCTCTGAAGCCTGCAACCTTGTGGGACTTTGAAAGCCCGTTAAAGCAAAGTGTGAGAAGGTCGGGAGCAAAGGAGGCAATTGCAGTGTGGTGCTCACCCTCAAAAACAAGGCGGTCATAAATCTCATCTGCAAAAATGATAAGTTCGTTTTCTCTTGCAACCTGAACAATCTGCTTTAATATTTCATCAGAATATAAAGCGCCCGTGGGGTTGTTGGGATTGATTACCACAATGCCTTTTGTTTTGGGGGTTATTTTCTTTTTTATGTCATCGATGTCGGGATACCAGTCGGCCTTTTCATCACAAAGATAATGGACTGCCTTACCGCCCGCAAGAACAACAGAAGCTGTCCAAAGCGGATAGTCGGGCATAGGCACAAGGATTTCGTCACCGTTGTTGAGAAGTGCCTGCATAGACATTGTGATAAGCTCACTTACACCGTTTCCTGTGTAAATATCATTAATACCCACGTTGGGAATGTTTTTCAGCTGACAGTATTGCATTATAGATTTTCTTGCAGAGAAAAGACCCTTGGAGTCCGAATAGCCTTCCGTTGAACGAAGGTTGTAAATCATATCCACAAGAATTTCGTCCGGTGCTAAAAAACCGAAGGGTGCAGGGTTGCCGATATTGAGCTTCAGAATATTAAAACCGTCAGCTTCCATTTTATTTGCTTCATCCATAACGGGACCGCGTATATCATAGCATACATCCTGAAGCTTATCTGATCTGTCAAAAATTTTCATAGTTTCCTTTTCCTTATATTCCATATTTAAATTACTTAAGAGTCACAATAGTAACGCCCGTCTCACCTTCACCGTAAACGCCGAGTCGGAAGGATTTTACAAACTTATTCTTTCTAAGGTGCTCGTGTATGCCTTTTCTGAGAATACCCGTGCCCTTGCCGTGAATGACGGTGATTTCACCAAGACCGAGTCTCAGAGCCCGGTCAATGTATCTGTCAAGCTCAAGTATGCCTTCCTCAACATTCATACCTCTCATATCGCACCTTGTCTGTGCATCTGAGCCGGGGGAGAAAACCCTTTCGGTTTTGTTCGGTACGTTTCTGGGCTTGTTGGTTTTTGCTTTTGATTTTTCCTGAAGACGGATGTTGCTTTCGGGGGTGCGCATTTTCATTATGCCTGCAAGCACTTCAATGTTGCCCTTTCTGTCTTTAAGAGCTGTAACCGTTGCCATTTTGCCGATATCCACAAGGAAAACCTCGTCACCAATTTTAAGCTCTCTCGGAAGAACATAGTTTTCATCCTCAATAACACTTGCAACAACGGGATTGGTGATGTCATCAAACTCCATAAGTCCGCGCTTCATAAGCTGCTTGGCACGTCTTGCCATTTCTGTTTTGTCCTTGGCTTTTTCGCTTTGCTTTTTAAGCTCTTCAAGCTCAGCCTGCAGTGCATAGGCACTGCGCTTTGCCTGTTCAACAATTCGCATAGCCTGACCTCTTGCCTTTTCCAGCTCCTCTTCACGCATTTTTTCAATGTCTTGTTTGAATTTCTGCGCTTCAGATTTTGCTTTTTCAGCTTCAAGGCGGAGATTTTCTGCAATCTGTGTCTGCTTTTCAAATTCCTGACGGCTTTTTTCAAGGGCCTCTATAACCGTTTCAAACTGTGTGCTCTCGTTGGAAACAAGCTGCTTTGCTCTTTCAATAATTGCTTCTTCCATACCAAGGTGCAGTGAAATTGCAAAAGCGTTTGAGCGGCCGGGAGTACCTATTAAAAGGCGGTAGGTGGGCTTCAGACTTTTCACGTCAAACTCACAGCTTCCGTTTTCAATTCCCGGTGTCTGTAAGGCATAAGCTTTCAGCTCGGCATAGTGAGTGGTGGCGGCAATTTTTGCACCCTTTTCGTGGATTTTTTCAAGTATGGAAATTGCAAGGGCGGCACCCTCAACGGGGTCTGTACCTGCACCTAATTCGTCTATAAGCACAAGGCTTTTTTCGTCGGCTTTTTCTATAATATCAATGATATTCACCATATGTGATGAGAAGGTGGAAAGGCTTTGCTCAATGCTCTGCTCGTCACCGATATCAGACAGAACCTTATCAAAAACGGATATCACACTTCTGTCACCGACGGGGAGCATCAGTCCGCACATTGCCATAAGGCTCATAAGTCCGAGAGTTTTAATTGATACGGTTTTACCGCCGGTGTTGGGACCCGTAATAATCAGGGTATCAAAATCCTTGCCCAGGCGGATATCCGTTGCAACAACCTTTTTAGGGTCAATAAGGGGGTGACGGGCACGCCTCAGATTGATTATGCCTTCATCGTTGATTTCGGGTACCGTTGCCTTCATTTCCCAGGCAAGCTTGGCTTTTGCGAAAATGAGATTCAGCTCAACGGCACATTCATAGCTTGCCTTTATGCCTTCATAAAAGCCGCCCGCTTCCATTGAAAGCTCAAAGAGTATACGCTCAATTTCATCTCTTTCTCTGCTCTGGAGTACCTTTATTTCGTTGTTGGCTTCAACAACTGCGGTGGGCTCAACAAAAACTGTAGCACCGCTTGAGGAGGTGTCATGCACAAGACCTGAAATTTCACCTCTGTGCTCAATTTTTACGGGCACAACATATCTGCCGTTACGCATTGTAACAATGGATTCACGCAGGTACTTCTGAAAATACTGTGACTTTGTCATCTGGTCAAGCTTGTCCCTTACCTTTGAGGAAGCCACACGGATTTTTCTTCTTATATCGTAAAGCTCAGGTGAAGCATTATCGCTCATTTCATCTTCGCTTATTATGGCGTTGGTGATACGGTCCTCAAGGAATTTATTTGGTGACATACTTTCAAAATATGTATCGATTGAGGTCACAACACCGCTGTTTCTGCTTTTCCATTCGGAAAGGGAACGGATAACACGAAGTACCTCTGCAATATCAAGAAGCTCACGCATATTAAGTGCACCGCCCGCCGAGGCACGGTAAAGGGCATTGTTAACATTTTTAAGACCGCCGAAGGAGGGTGCGCCGAATTTTGCCATCAGCATATGTGCATCGTCGGTCTGCTTTAAAAGCACCTTCGCAAGGTCAATGTTGGTTTCAGGTTTAAGATTTTCTGCAAGGTACCTTGCGTCATCACAGGATGTGAAATCAGAAAGACGGGAGAGCACCTTGGGTAATTCAAGGGCGATATGATGCTTGTTTGTCATTCATATCAACTCCTTTCTAATGTTTTATATATCTGTCATGGTTTTATAAAAATCGAGAGTTTTGTAATTTCTCATTGTAACCTTTTTCAGGTATCTTTCCGTAATATCGGAAAGGGCAAGTATGCCGTCAGGGGGAAGATTAAAGGAAAAGACCTTCTCAGGTGCGGAAAAGCAGATGTGCCGCATAGCGCTTATAATTCCTGCGCCCAGCTTTAAAAGGCGGTCGCTGCTTTTACAGCTTTCGCAGAAAAGCATACCCGTTTCAAGGCTGAAATACATATCCTCGCATTCAAATTCTCCGCAGCCGTGGCAGGCGACAAGGTCCGGCATATAGCCCGAAAGGGCACAAAGGCGAAGCTCCGTTACAGCCTTTATGAGCCTTTCATTTTTCTTTTTGTTAGTTAAAAGATAAACGCTGTTGAGAAGAAGGGATAGGTATTCACCCGAATCCTCTTCCCTTGGGGAAAGCTCTGCGGCAATTTCCGCAAAATACTGAGCAAGGGACAAAGAGGTGATATCCTCACGAAGGGAGAAAAACACCTCTTTAGCCGTTGATTCTTTTATAACATAAATATTGTTTTTTCTTTTTTCAATTGCAAAATCCGAATAGCAGAGAAGACCCGTTGATGAAACATTTTTGTTTTTAGGATTTCTTGCACCGTTTACAAAGGCGGTAATAACACCTTTCTCCCTTGTAAGAACAGTTACAAGTCTGTCCTGCTCACCTGTAGTCTGCTCTCTAATCACCATACCATCCGTCTTCATCAAAGTCATAATTAACTTCCTCCGGACCCGGTTCGTCGGGATATAGCTCTTCTGCGACCTCTGTATCGTAGCCGCCCAGGTTGTCGATTGGAGCACTTTTATATTTAAGATAATCGGATACTTTACCTGTTTTGGTAAATTTTTCCCACAATTCCCTTTTGTTCATTCAAATCACCTTCCGTAAAACTACTATTATTATAATTCTCCGTAAAGTATGAAAATAAACAAAGGAAAAATATGTTATGATGGTTTTTTAATCAAGCCCGAAATTATGGATAAGACCCTCTCTGTTGCGCCAGTCTTCCTTTACCTTTACCCAGCACTGAAGGTTGATTCTGCAACCAAAGAATTTTTCCATATCCTGCCTTGCGTAGGTGGAAATTCTTTTTAAGGTTGCACCCTTTTTGCCTATGATTATACCCTTGTGGCTTTCTCTTTCGCAGTAAATGGTAGCTTCAACATCCATAAGGTCAGTATCGGAGCGCTCGCGCATTTTTTCAATTGCAACGGCAATGCCGTGGGGGATTTCCTTATCGAGAAGGCGGAGCATCTTTTCTCTTACGATTTCCGATGCGATTACTCTTTCAGGCTGGTCGGTAAGAGTATCGGCGGGGAAAAAGTGCTCCGAGGGGAAAGCAAGGTCGCAAAGCTCTTTTTCAAGCTCGGAAAGACCGTCATTTTTAGTTGCGGAAACGGGAACCACAGCTGTGAAATTGAAAAGCCGTGTAAGCTCCGCAATTCTTGTAATAAGCTCTGTTTTATCTTCCACGGTGTCGATTTTGTTTATTGCAAGAATAACGGGCATTTTTTCTTTCTTGAATTTTTCAATAAGCTGAAGCTCGCTTTCTTTCAGTTCACCGTAGGGCTCAACAACAAAAAGGCAGGCATCAACACCGGAAATGCTGTCACCGACCGCTTTTATCATCTTTTCTCCGAGCTTTGTTTTAGGCTGATGAAAGCCGGGTGTATCGGTGAAAACAAGCTGAATTTCGCCCTTTGTAAGCACACCCATAATTCTTGTACGGGTGGTCTGAGGCTTATCGGAAACTATGGCTATTTTCTGGCCTAAAAGTCTGTTAAGAATTGAGGATTTGCCAACATTGGGCTTGCCCACAATTGCAATAAAAGCTGTTTTGTTCTGAGTCATAATCAGTATTCTCCGTTTTCGTTATATAAAATGAAGCTTGAATAGCCTGCTCTTTTCATAGCACTGAAAAAGCCTCTATTATAATCTTCTGTATCTACAATGGGCACAAATGCCTTATCTTTATAATTATGGCTGATATCAGAATAAAGGCTGAGCATAGAAGCATAGTCTGTCTTTTTGTCAATGATGAATTCAGGCTTTCTTTTCGAAATATCAGCGGCAACACCTCCACACACGGTATCATTTATACTTCCGTGGTATATATCGGGATTGCCCTCGGCGGCATCTGTTGCCGAAGCACCCAAAAGAAGAAACGCGTCCTCAGGTAAGGTCTTATCGGCTTTTTTGATAAGTGACTTTAGGGCAGAGTTCCTGTCTTTGAAATTGTTGCCGTAAGGGTAGGTAGCACCTGCGGCGTTGCCTTCAAAGGGGAATTGGCAGGCTTCAAGAATAAAGCCTCTTACACCTAAATGATAAAGCTCTGTAAGAACGGATGTAATATAGCTGTGCACCTTTTTGCTGAAGGGGTTGAGCCAGGGCTTTCCGCCTTCTTCTGTTTTTCCGTCAAGCCAGTTAATGTCCGTATCCATATATTTTACGGCATATTCGCTTTTGGCAGTTGCCGCAAGGGTGTCTTCAAAGCAGTAAACACGGGCAATTACCGTAATGCCTGCATTTTCAAAAAGGTCAATGGCTCTTCTTACGGTGTCGTTATCAAAAACAGAAGCCTTTGCCGCAATGGCATATTCGTGCATTGAGGTGTAATTGAGCTTTCCTTCCGGTGTTTTGAACTCAATCAGTACACTGTTACCGTTCTTTTTGCGGATTTCTTTTATTAGGGAGTTTACATACCCTGAATCACCAAGACGGGATGAGGGCATATAAAGTGCTTTTACATTGCCTTTATCAAGAAGACTTTCAGTTTCTGTCTCTTCAGGTGAAATTTCCTGTGCCGCCGGAGGCTCTTTGTATGAAAATTCAAGGCAGAGATTCACCGTGAAGAAGGAGGCTCCGCAGATAAAAAGGAAGAGACAGGTATATAAAGCGTATTTTACAAAGTTGGATTTAACTTTAATATTTTTTCTTCTTTTAATGGGAATATTACCTGCAGGGTATTCCCTTGCGAAGGTGTAATAGCTCTTTTTTACCTTAGGTGGGGGAGTAGGCTTTAAAGAGCCGAGCTTTTGTTTTAAGTTTATTTTTTTCATAAACAGTATCCTTTCGGATTAAGTAATTGAGCCTGAAAGCCTTAAATGAATAAGCTTTCACCTGAAACACAGCTCAATGCAAGCGCAATAAGGCTGACATAAATAAAAAGGGCGGGTGTACCCTTAAAAAATTCGGGTATATAAGGATTTTTGTTTATATGCCTCATTCCGTTTCTTACAAGTAAAAGTGAAATTACAAAGGCAAGACCTGCACCTATGCCCAAAGCTACTGAATTCGCGAAAGTGTTTCCCGCCTTAAGGTTAATACCGGGAAGTGCGGCAACAAGGGAGTTGAAGGCGCACATTGAAAGGGAATTAAGAAACTTTTTATCGGCATAAAGAAACTTTTTGCAAACTATTGCAGCAACAAGATATATAAGTGCAAGGCAGATAATGAAAAGAACATAGCTGAATTTAATGGGCAGTGCTGCTATAAAAGGAATTTTAGTAATTAGTGCACTCGTAAGAGAACTGAAAGTACAGAAAACAGTGACCGTTATTCCGTACATAAAAAAGTGCTTGGGTCTTTTTGCTGTTCTTATGCTTTCTGAAAGTCCGTAAGAAGCAGTGAAAATAAGGTTCTGTGCTACGGCAGCATAAAGGGTAGTTATGAGCATATCTGAAAAGATTTTAAGCATTTTCATCCTCCCTTTCTGCCGTGGGAATATCTTCAATTGAATATCTCGGGCGGATTATATCAAAGTTTTCGTCGTCGGATTTTTTTCTCTTGGGCTTCTGAGCCTTCTTGCCTAAGCCGGGGTCTTTGAAAACAGGTTTTTCTTCCGCAGAACTGAGGCTGAAGGTATCAGTCTCTTCCTGAGGATGGAATTTAATTATATATGCTTTGTGAAGTGCTGCAAGAATACCTGTTATGATAAGTGCCGTAAAAGGCATTGCCGAGGCGGTGATTTTCGGCAAAACATTTTCTGCGGGAAAAACTGTTCCGTAGGTCATAAGCTCCCTTAAAGCACCAACGATAAGAGCTACTGCACCAAATCCTACACTGCAGGCAACACTGTCAACAAGGCTGTTTCTTAGATTTGTTCTGCAGGCAAACTTTTCGCACCTTATTACAATCAGTGCATTCACAGCAATAAGGTAAAGGAAAATACCGGGTGCAGAGTCTGAAAAAATAAGCAAAGGCTCAAAAAGTGCAATAACAACAGCGGAAACAACGGAATATAAGGCAACTCTTATATAGCGTTTGATTTTTTTTAGGAGAAGACTTGTCACTGCCTCGCATACAGTAAGCGAGAGGAAGAGAGCCAAGGAAATTGTAAAAGCATTTTTTACCGTTGTGGCAACGGCAACTATGGGGCATATGCCGATTACCTGGGTGAGAACGGGATTATGAATGAAGCTGCCTTTGAAAAGGGCGGTTTTTATTTTTAGCTTGGGGTGTTGTTTTTTATCCTTAGCCATTCAGTTCACCGTCCTTTTTAACTGTTCTGAAATTGCAAACCCAAAGGGCGTTCATAATAAGAACAGTGAAAACCGTGGGGTCGCTAATAGCGGAAAAATACCTTAAAAGCATAGCTATAATACCGCCCAGAGTACCGTAAAGGAACGCCTCGAAGGGTTTATGAGGGCAGTTGACGGGATTGTTTATCATAATCAGAGCTACAAAAATCAGTGATGAAGCGGAAAGTTCCATAATAACCGAAACGAGTCTGCCTGAGTTTATGCGGGGAAAAGCAAAGGCAATAAGACCTGCAGTAAGCAGGAAACCGAAGGAACATATGAGCCTTTTGGGTGCCCTTATAAGAAGATAGCCGAAAACACCCATAAGGCACAGTACGCTAACAGTACCGATAGCGCCCGGAACTCTGCCTGAAAGAAGACCTGAAATACCGAATATGTTAAAGGAAAGACTGTTGCCTGTTTTAAGCATTTCAAGAAGGGTTGTACCTTTAATAAAGCCATCCTGACCGAAGAAAACTCCTGAAGCTGCTTCCGTGAGTGCAGGATAGGTGAATACTTCCCGGGGAAAAAGCATTGCCGCAAAGCAAAAGCCTGCCGCGGAGGGTAAAAAGGGAGCGTTTCTTCCGTCACCAAAGGGTAATTTTGCAATGAGCACAGCAAAAGCACTTGCCGTTGCCGAAACATAAAGAGGGGCTGATGAGGGAAGCAAAAGTGCTATTACAAGTCCTGTAGAAAGTGCGCCAAGGTCGGAAAGAGTTTTCTTTTTAAGAATCAGGCGGAAGGAAAGAGCTTCACATATCACAGCTGTGGCAACGGAAGCCGCAATCTGATACACGGCGTTCATACCGTTAAGATAAATTCCCGCAACACTCAGTGCAATGCAGATAAGTACTGTGTCACGGTTATAGCTTTGCATATCTTTTTGTGATATAAGTGTTTTTTGCACGGCGTTATCCCTCCTTGAAATAATGTAATAAAACCTGATTGGCAGAATTTGTGCGTTGAAATACCCCAATAAAGGGTGTATTATAAGTTAAAAACTACTTTAAATTTTACGGAAGGCGAAATACTGATGAAAATATCCTGCACATCCGCAGAAGTGATGATTATTGAATTTACAAAAGACGAGCTTTACGGCTGTCACCTTACATATGAAAAGCTGAGAGATTCTTCAGCAAAAAGTAAAGCTGTAATCTGCAGAATTATTGAAGAAACTCAGAAAATATCAGGCGAAAGTATAAAAGTTTCCCCGGAAACCAAGGTCGATATTCTTCCTGACGGGGAAGGAGGCTGCATAATAGTCCTCAACAGCCGTCAGGAAAAAAGCAGCTTCGAAAGCACAAGAATATATGAAAGCGATACAATAGATACCATACTTGATTTTGCATCACTTACGGGGAAAGAAGAGGGGATTAAAAGCAGTCTTTTTGAAAAGGACGGCACATACCGTCTTATAATTGACGGGGAGAAGAGAGTTCACAATTTCTGTTCAGAATTCCTTGATTGCTGCGGAAATACCGACAGCACACTGAAAGAAACGGAAATCTTTTATAACTGTCTCATTCCTGAAAATGCATTAAAAATACTTGGCGGCTTTGTTTCTGAGAAGTGAAATGGTTTCCTTCGGGTCTTCGGAGCCGAAGATAGCAGAGCCTGCAACGAGCACGTTAGCACCTGCTTCGGCAACGGTTTCAACCGTTGAAAGGGAAACACCACCGTCAACCTGAATGTCAATATCAAGGTCTCTTCTCGCACATTCTTCACGGAGCTTTACTATTTTAGGCATCATATCAGCCATAAAGCTCTGTCCTCCGAAGCCGGGCTCAACAGTCATAACAAGCACCATACCTAATTTTGGGAGGTAGGGGAATACGGCTTCAATTTCTGTTCCGGGCTTTACTGCAAGGGCGGCAATTTTTCCGTTTTCTCTTATAAGGTCAATTGTTTCTTCTACGGGAGAATCGGATTCAACGTGAAAACAGATAACATCTGCTCCGGCTTTTATAAAGTCGGGGATGTATTTTTTGGGGTCGCTTATCATAAGGTGGCAGTCGAAAACAAGGTCACTGCACTTGCGAAGGCATTTCACAAGGGGAGCACCTAAGGTTATGTTGGGAACAAAATGACCGTCCATAACGTCAATATGGAGCCAGTCGGCGCCGCATTTTTTCATATTTTCAAATTCCTCGCCCATTTTTGAATAGTCGCAGGAAAGAATTGACGGAGAAATTTTAATCATAATAATAACACCTTTCAATATATGTATTTTAACTCTACATAGTTATTCAATATATTATAACAATTACATACAGGAAAATCAATATATTAAAAGGCAAAAATGTGTCATTGTTTGCCCATTAAAAGTTGCCTTATCCCCTTGACACTTCCGGATATATTTTATATAATATTATAATGTATAAATCTGTAAACTAATAATCAATCACGAAAGGATGATATACAATGGCACAGGAAATTCTTCTTACTTCTCAAGGCCTTAAAGAACTGGAGGCTGAACTTGAAGATCTTAAGGTGAGAGGCCGTCAGGAAATCAAAGAAAAGATTCAGGTTGCTCTTTCCTTCGGTGACTTATCTGAAAACGCTGAATACGACGAAGCCAGAAACGACCAGGGTAAGCTTGAAGCACGAATCAGCGAAATCGAGGATATTCTTTCAAGAGCAAAGCTTATCGACGAGGATGCTCTTTCAACAGACGTTATCCAGATGGGCTCAAAGGTAACAATCAAGGATATTGAATACGGCGATGTTTACAAATATCAGATAATCTCTTCAACATCAACCTCAAAGGATAAGGGCGCAGACTACCTTACAAGTGATGAATCACCTGTTGCCAAGGCTCTTATCGGCCACAAGGCAGGCGACATTGTTGAGGTTGAAGCACCTATGGGTGTTATTAAGTACGAAGTAATTGAAATCACAAAATAACAGAACCCCGAAAGGAAAGGATAGCATATGTCACAGGAAAAGAATGTAAATCTTCCTCAGGGAGAACCTGCACAGGACGTTAACGAATTAAGACAGGTAAGGGTGGATAAGCTTCAGGCTCTTCAGCAGGACGGTAAAGACCCCTTTGTAATTACAAAATATGACCAGACACATCACAGCGCTGTTATCAAGGAAAACTTCACGGAGCTTGAGGGCAAGACTGTACGCGTTGCAGGCCGTATGATGTCAAAGCGTATTATGGGTAAGGCATCCTTCTGCAATATCAAGGACCTTAAGGGAAACATTCAGTCTTATGTTGCCCGTGACAGCCTTGGTGAAGAAGAATATAAGTCCTTCAAAAAGCTTGATATCGGTGATATCATCGGTATTGAAGGCTCTGTTTTCAAGACCAAAACAGGTGAAATCTCAATCCATGCAGAAAAGATTGAGCTTCTTTCAAAGTCACTTCTTCCTCTTCCTGAAAAGTTCCACGGTCTTACCAACACAGATACAAGATATCGTCAGCGCTATGTGGACCTTATTATGAACGAGGATTCAAAGGATGCTCTTGTTAAGCGTTCACTTATAATCAGAGCTGTAAGAAATTATCTTGATTCTCAGGGCTTCCTTGAGGTTGAAACACCTATGCTTGTTTCAAACGCAGGCGGTGCTGCAGCAAGACCCTTTGAAACTCACTTCAACGCTCTTGATGAAGATTTCAAGCTGAGAATTTCTCTTGAACTTTACCTTAAGAGACTTATTGTAGGCGGACTTGAAAGAGTTTACGAAATCGGCAGAGTTTTCCGTAACGAAGGCCTTGACACAAGACACAACCCCGAGTTCACTCTTATGGAGCTTTATCAGGCATACACCGACTACCACGGTATGATGGACCTTACTGAAAATCTTTACCGTCATGTAGCTCAGGAGGTTCTGGGCACAACAAAGATTGTTTATAACGGTGTTGAAATGGACCTCGGTAAGCCTTTTGAAAGAATTACTATGATTGACGCTGTTAAGAAGTATACAGGCATTGATTTCAGCGAAATCAACACCGACGAAGAAGCAAAGGCTCTTGCAAAGGAAAAAGGTGTTGAATTTGAAGCAAGACACAAGAGAGGCGATATTCTCAATCTCTTCTTCGAAGAATTTGTTGAGCATCACCTCATTCAGCCCACCTTCCTTATGGACCACCCCGTTGAGATTTCACCCCTTACAAAGCGTAAGCCTGAAAATCCCGACTATGTTGAGCGCTTTGAGTTCTTTATGAACGGCTGGGAAATGGCAAATGCTTATTCAGAGCTCAACGATCCCATTGACCAGAGAGAACGCTTCAAGGCTCAGGAGGAGCTTCTCAAGCAGGGCGACGAAGAAGCAAACACCACCGACGAAGATTTCCTCACCGCACTTGAATACGGTATGGCTCCCACCGGCGGTATCGGCTTCGGTATTGACAGAATGGTTATGCTCCTTACCGACTCAGCCGCAATCAGAGACGTACTTCTGTTTCCCACAATGAAGAGCATCCAAAACTGATTGTTAAAAAATCATAGGTTTTGACAGGTTTTGAGGCGATATATTTATCCAAAAATCACCCGAAAAAGTGGTTTACGACAAATTTACGACAAATCAAAATTTGTTCAGATACCA
>JAZSDP010000095.1:0-52786 GCA_045531265.1 Acutalibacteraceae bacterium | reverse complement strand
CACCTCGTAGTCATTTGCGTAAGAAAATTTTTCCGCACCTGACTCTCTTACCTTTTGCAAAGTGTCGATGATAATAAGTCTCGTGTCGGGATTCTCTTCAATAAATTTTTCAAGCTGTTCAAAGAGTCCGCCGTTGAGATTTTTTGCTGACACGGAGAAGAATAAATTGTTTGTGCCTTCCGTTCCGAACATTCGGTAAAGTCTTTTCTGCAATCGTGAGTAATCATCCTCGAGTGCAAGATAAAGCACCTTGCCCTGTCTGACTTCGTTTTCCCAAAGAGGCTTACCCGTACTCACATGATAAGCGAGCTGTGCCATCATAAAACTTTTACCGACCTTCGGTGCACCGACGAAAAGATAAGTACCGGGATAAAGAATACCCTCAATGATTGCAGGCTTACTCAGGTACGCTGTATCGTAAAGCTCACTCATTGTCACCGTCTTCATATATGATGGGTCCATAGCCTTACGAAGTTCTCTTTGCATCTGAGCAAATTTCTCTTCAAAGTTATTGATATTTTCTTCTCCGTCGGGTATAATATTATCAATATATTTTTGATTTGACTGTCCTTCATCTGGTGGTGCAGATGTGTAAGGGACAGTCTTTTCTTTTGTTACATCATTCATTTAAGTCTCCTTTTAATCCCTGAAGTGTTACCGTGATGAGCTTAATTATTTCAAGCATCTCATCGGTCACTTCATTTTTGTTTTTAAGCTCTTCAAGTACCTCGGCAAGATTATTTCTGAGTGCCTTGAACACTCTCGGATTACCACCCTGCACAACAATGTCCTGCTGCATGCAACGGCGGTAACAGTATTCCTGTTTGCTCAGTCCCGAAATTGCAACAGCCTTGTTTATCTGCTCGTTTTCTTCGGGCGAGACTCTGAAACCGACCGTTATACTACGGAAACGGTTGTGCTTGTCTAAATTTTTCGCTGACATTTTACTCACGCTCCATATTAAGTTTCTCTGCAATCTCTGTTTGCTTTGACGGGAAAAGATGAGCATAACGGTAAGTGATATCGATACTTTCGTGACCGACTCTATCCGCAATAGCAAGCGGAGTGAAGCCCATATCGATGAGAAGTGAAACGTGTGAGTGTCTTAAATCGTGAATACGGATTTTCTTCACGCCCGTTTCCTTGCATCCTCGTCGCATCTCACTATGAAGATTAGCTTTGGTTATAAGAAAAACTCTGTCGTTCTTTCTCGGCTTGTAAAGACCTTTGAAATAGATTTTCATTTCATCACAGAGAAAGTCAGGCATTACGATTGTTCGGTTGCTCTTTTTAGTTTTCGGTGTGGTAACAACGTCTTTGCCCTTAATGCACTGATATGACTTATTGATTCTTACAGTCTTCTTTTCAAAATCAAAATCACCGTAAGTCAAAGCAAGCAGCTCACCGAGACGGATACCGCACCAATAAAGCATTTCAAATGCGTAATAGGATAAGGGCTTGTCCATCATCGAATCAGCGAATTTCATATACTCCTCTTTCGTCCAAAAGAGCATTTCCTTTGTGTTCTCTCGGCCCATATTGCCTACCTTTGCCGCAGGGTTTGAGGGAAGCTCATAAAACCTTACGGCGTGATTAAAGATTGCGCTGAGCTGATTATGAATCGTTTTAAGGTATCCCGATGCGTAAGGCTGACCGTCTTTATCACGGTACGCCATCATTTCCTTTTGCCAAGCAATGACATCTGACACCTTGATTTCGCACATCTTCTTTTTCTTGAAGTACGGCAAAATCTTAAGCTCGATAACGCTTGTTTTCATTACCCAAGTGTTTTCCTTCAAGCGTTCCTCGAGGTCGCTTTTGTAGATGTCATAGAACTCTGCGAAGGTCATATTCAGGTCGCCTGTGTTTTTGTTGAGAAAAGTATTCTCCCAAGCGACTGCTTCTTTACGGGTCTTGAAGCCACGTTTCATCTTTCGGTCGCTTTCACCCTTCCAGTTCGTGTAGTACACTAATACATACCACGTACCTCTTTTGCTGTCTTTGTATACAGCCATTGAATCAATCCTTTCTTATTATTTTTCTTTGGGCATACCGTAAATCTGTTCTGACAGATAACGGCGGCTCACTTTACCCTTGATTACGAAATAGCCTTTTGCCTCAAGCTCTTTGTTGAGTTTCTGCATAATATCATAAGCAAGAGTTTTGGAAATACCGAGTTCTTCGCTGATTCCTTTGCATTCATAAGTACTGCCATGTGTTTGTTCTCCTTTCTTTAAGATTTATTACAAGTCGGATGACCGACATTGAATACATAACCCTCTATTTCTTTATTGGGACATTTTTTAATTAATCTACAAACAAAAATCTCGAAAGTTTACAAATTGTTTAAAACTCCCCCTTCACTTATTTACGGACATTCTTTCTGATTTTGTCAGGTATGTATCCTGAATGTTTTCAAAACGTTCAAAATATTCTTCTACTTTTTAACGGACAATTTACAAGCAAAAGCGGAAGTATTCTTTATAATTTTTTTACCCCTCTACTTTATTACGGACACTTTTCCGCGGAATGGTGACCCTCTCTTCCAAGAGTTTTCAAATAGTTTACAGACTTATTTAAAAACAATTCTCACCTATACGGACTGGGAGAAGCCAAATGGAAACCCCAAAGCCGAAATGTTTTCAAATTGTTCAAAACTTCCTTTCACTTATTTACGGACATTTTTTGAGTAAAAATTAGCCTCCTTGTTCGAAAGTTTTAAAACTGTTTACAAGTGGCTTGAAAAACAATTCTCACTTATACGCACTGGGAAAGGGTAAATGGACACCCTAAAATTGAAATATTTTCAAAATGTTTAAAAATACCCCTTCACTTATTTACGGACATTTTTTCGCAAAATGGTGACCCCTTAAATAAAATTTTTTAAGATTTTTCGAAAAACTAAAACACTCCCTACTTCTATACCGCACATTTTAAATACTTTTGATAACCATTTTTTCAGAAATTTTTAAATCTGTTAAAGCACTTAAAATCTCTCTACTTCTTTATTGCGACAAATTTTTGATCATCATCCCACTTTTTGCACAGATTTTCTTTTTTTGAGATTTTGATATGATGTTTTCTCTACCCCCCTTCACTTCTATACCGTACAAAAAATTAGATTTTGATAACCAAAATCTGCTTGAATTTACAAATTCTTTATAAAACTACAGAATTTCATAACAGTATCACACTGTCGAAAAATGTCATAAAAAAATACCCTCTCGAATGAACTAAGTGTTCAAACGAGAGAGGTTTTCTCTTGTATGAAATTATGTGGAAAAGCCGGATACAGTATCAAATTGGTATCACGAGGCTTTTTGAAAATCCTGAAACCCTTTATTTTACTGGGCTCACGGGCTTTCGTTTACTTATTCCCACTCTATGGTTCCTGTGGGTTTAGGTGTAATATCATAAAGCACACGGTTTATGCCTTCAACTTCGCTTGTGATTCTCTGAGTGATTTTATGAAGGATTGCGTAAGGTATCTCTTCAATTGTTGCGGTCATTGCGTCGGTTGTGTTGACTGCTCTGATAATTGCAGGCCAGCCTTCATAACGGCTGTCATCCTTAACGCCTACGCTCTTCATATCGGGTACAACAACGAAATACTGCCATACCTTTTCTGCAAGGCCGTTCTTGTCAAATTCCTCACGGAGGATTGCATCAGCTTCTCTGAGAGCGTGAAGACGGTCTCTTGTAATTGCACCGAGACATCTTACACCGAGACCGGGACCCGGGAAGGGCTGACGGTAAACCATTTCGTGAGGAAGTCCGAGAGCTTCACCTACTACTCTTACTTCATCCTTGAAAAGAAGCTTTACGGGTTCAACAAGCTCCATTTCCATATCTTCGGGAAGACCGCCAACATTGTGGTGAGACTTAACAGCCTTCTTGCCTTCTGCCTGCTTGACGCTTTCAAGAATATCGGGATAAATTGTACCCTGAGCAAGGAAAGAAATTCCGTCAAGCTTTGCAGCTTCATCATCAAATACCTTAATGAATTCTGCGCCGATGATCTTACGCTTTGTTTCAGGATCACTTACATCTTTAAGAAGGTCGAGAAAACGGTCTGTTGCATCAACATAAACAAGGTTTGCATCAAGTCCGTTTCTGAAAACTTCAATAACTTTTTCGCTTTCACCCTTACGCATAAGGCCGTGGTTAACATGCACACAAACGAGCTGCTTACCTATAGCCTTGATAAGAAGAGCTGCAACAACAGATGAGTCAACACCGCCTGAAAGTGCAAGAAGCACCTTTTTGTCCCCTACCTGCTCACGGACTGCCTTAACCTGTTCATCGATAAAAGCATCAGCAAGCTCTTTTGTGGTAATACGAGCCATACTGTCCGGTCTTTTGTTTGAATCCATAGTAAATTCCTCCCGATATATAATACTTTAATTTTTAACTATACCAATAGGGCAACGGAATCGTTGCCCTAAAATTCATCAGTTTGTGTAATTGTCGAAATAGCCCTGAACAAGAACTACGGGTGTGCCCTTGTCACCTGAGCCGCTGGTAAGGTCGCAAAGAGAACCGATAAGGTCGGTAAACTTTCTGGGTGTTGTACCCTGAGAAGCCATATTTCCTACAAGGCTTTCCTCACCCTTTTCCTTGATTCTTTCACTGATAGCCTTCTTGAGTTCATCACCTGAAAGGTCTTTGAAATCGTTATCAGCAAGGTACTTGAGCTTAAGCTCGTTGGGAGTACCTTCAAGACCCTTTGTATAGCCCGGTGAAACACAGGGGTCAGCAAGCTCCCAGATTTTACCCTGAGGATCCTTGAATGCACCGTCACCGTAAACCATTACTTCAATATTCTTACCGGTTTTTTCGATAAGATACTGCTGAGTTCTGTTAACAAATTCACTGCAGTCCTTGGGGAAAAGCTTAATCATATCCTCTGTTGACTTGTTTGAGCCAAGAAGACCGAAGTCAGCGTTAAAGCCGCTACCGTCAATTGATTCGGTGAGAATATCATCCATACCGCAAACAACCTTTGCACCTGCAGCTTTTAAAAGTCTCTTAGTACGTGCTCTTGTATGGATATCACAGGTAAGAACACAGTCGGTATAATCAAGGATAGCCTTTGCCT
This sequence comes from Acutalibacteraceae bacterium, assembly GCA_045531265.1. Classification (GTDB taxonomy): domain Bacteria; phylum Bacillota; class Clostridia; order Oscillospirales; family Acutalibacteraceae; genus UBA6857. The sequence continues at coordinate 47,688 of JAZSDP010000095.1, read as the reverse complement.
GGTTTGCAAAAACAACCTCACATTCTGCACCGGCTTCAGTAATAATATGTGAATAATAGTCAACATAGTCAACACCGGAGAACTCGTGCTTATTTTCGCCGAAAAGCTCACGGTATTTTTCTAGAGAAAGAACATCGCTGTAAGGATTAATACCTGCTTCGTCAAGCTGGTCATAGGTAAGAAGGTGGTTACCTACTTCGTCACTGGGATAGCTGAGCATAAGGACAATCTTTTTACAGCCCATAGCGATACCTTTAAGGCAGATTGCAAAACGGTTTCTTGAAAGAATGGGGAAAATTACACCGACTGTTCCGCCGCCTAATTTAGCCTTTACATCCTTTGCGATTGCCTCAACAGAAGCGTAGTTACCCTGACTTCTTGCAAGGATTGATTCCGTTACTGCAACAACATCCTTTTCGCGAAGCTCAAAGCCGTCAAATTCGGCTGCTTCTACAACGCTGTCGCAAACGATCTTTGCAAGGTCGTCACCTTCACGGATAATCGGGCAACGGATACCTCTTGAAATTGTACCTGTTCTTCTTTGCATATTTATTACCCCTTAATAGTAATGTTATCAATTCCGAGTAACTCGATACTAATACTTACATATTTTATCACTACAAAAGCAAGAAATCAAGTTTTCAGCAGTGAATATTATAGCTTTTAACAAAAAAAATTTTGTATAAAATGACAAGAAGTATGCATCAGTAGTGAAATTATGTACAATATGTTGATTTTGGACATAAAAAGCTGCCGCGAGAAGCGGCAGCCTTTTATAGTTATTATAATTTTAAGCAACGTTTGTTTTGTTACCGCTAAAAAGATTCATTAAAAGTGTAAGAATTGCAGTAAGTAAGCGGATTAATGAAATAACACGGGACTGAACGGTAGGCTCTGCTTCGGGAGTTGTTACAAACTCAAGGTCAGAGCAGTTTTTATCAGTCATATCACTTACGGTAAGAGTATCATAATCATTTATACGGTATCTTGCAAAGCCTGAATTTTCAACGGTTACATTTGTACCTGAAAGGAATTCTTCTGCAAGTGCTTTACAGCATCTGTCAAAATCATCGTGGTGAACATTCTTTACTATCCAGGTAGTTTCCGGGAAAAGGCAGGTTGAAGTATCAATCTGCATATCAGGAGAAACATAATCTATATAGCCTTCTTCAATACGATTATCAACATATTCGGGAGAAAGAACACCGCCCACAGTTGCACAGGTTGCGCCGAAGGATGAATCCTTGACACTTACAAGAGTATCTGACAATTCATCATAGCCCTTTGTTATGGGAGCAGCCATCAGACCATACTTTGCAGTAACACCGATATGAATACCGTATTCCTCGCTGAATCTGGTAAGAAGTTCATCGTGCTGAGAGGTAATCTTTTCTCTGTAATTCATAATCTTTGCAATAAGGCCTGCATTTGCTTCTCTTTCCTCGGAGTCTTCTTCACCGAACATTACTTCAAGAGCAAGATCAAAATCCTCCTCCTTTACAAAGGTCCAGTAAATAGGCTGTGAAGCATAGCCTATTGCTTTGAAAAGAGCGGGAATAAGAGCTTTATAAAGCTTGCTGTAAAGCTTTTCAACCTCATCGGTAAGCTTATCCGTAACTCCGGTCTGTGTAAACAGATCAAGGGCTTTTTCAACTATTTCACCTGCAATACCGGTAATATTGAGTCCCGTTCCGTATCCGATTTCATCAAGATAACCGAGCTGTGCTTCGTATATCTGAATGCTCTTTGCATCAAACTCAATCTGACCGGAAAAGCCCTTGCTGATTAAGGTACAGCCGTTTGAAAGAGTATCGCAGTAAAGCACATTCTTCACATGGCCTAAGTGACCGTATTTTTCAAGGTAAGCGTTGAGAAGGCTTCCGCCAAGACATCTTGAAGTCATAGAAACCTGACTTTTGCCGGTAGCTTCCATTATGTTTGTGATATATGTGTGAAGTTCATCAACATGGTCATATGGGTCGAGTCTCCAGTCAAAACGGTAGCCGTACGTATAATAACCGTACTTTCCGTTACTGATTAAATCTTTTTTGGAATTTGCAAATGTTTCTTCCAACACATCCGGATGTATACCGGTACCGTACTGAGGGTCTCCGTTACCATCAAGTATAGCCTGCTCAAAAAGAGGTGAAATCTCCTCGTAAATAGCTTGTCCGTAATTATCCCATTTATTGGAAAGCAGACCTTCTGCAAGGAAAGGAAGAAGAATATTAACGGCGGCTTCAATAATTTTGCCCTCCGTATCTTCACCGTCGCCATCAAGCTTAAGGTCGCCAATATCGCAAATTACCTCTTGGCCATCTGCATTATAAATTTCCTGACCATTGCCTCTTATGTAAATAATGGGTATAGCTTCTTCTGTCGCTGCGACAACGGAACAAACCGGCGACATAACAGCGAAAATCATAACAAGAGAAACTAAAACAGATATAACCTTTTTCATTACACAGACCTCCGTTATACACATTTAATGGACAGATTTTTTTATAATTGATAAGTCAATCCATTTCACTATGTATGATACCACTTTAAACTTTCCATGTCAATAGAAACAGTTCTTCAATATTCTTTACAAAATATCTTCCACTTTAACTTTTTTTATGCTATAATGATAATAATTGTTTTAAAAGGAAGTATCAACTTTGAAAAGCTTTACTATTGAAAAAAATGACAGCAATCAGCGGCTTGATAAATACCTTACAAAATCCTTTCCCAATCTTCCAAAGGCGCTGATGTATAAATACATACGCATAAAGCGTATCAAGGTCAACGGAAAAAGAGCTGAGATTTCAACACGCCTCAATATCGGTGATGTTGTTGACCTTTACATAAATGATGAGTTCCTTGTGCAAAAGGAAACAGTTTATGATTTTATGAGTGCATCAAAGAATATCAGTGTGGTTTATGAGGATGAAAATGTGCTTCTTCTTAATAAAAAGGTCGGTCTTTTGTGCCACCCTGATGACAGAGAGTATATTGATACTCTTATAGGCAGGGTGAAAAGATATCTTTATGAAAAGTGTGAATGGCATCCCGACGAGGAAAACTCCTTCACGCCTGCCCTCGTCAACCGCATTGACAGAAACACAAGCGGTATTGTTATCTGCGCAAAAACTGCCGAGGCACTTCGTATTCTCAATCAGAAAATGAAGGACAGAGAGCTTCACAAAAACTACCTTTGTATCGTTCACGGTAAGCCGAAAAAGGACAGCGATATTCTTGAAGGATACCTTGTCAAGGACGAGAAGAAAAACAAGGTTTTTGTTTCAAGAAGGGAAGTTCCCGGCGGAAAAATCATCCGCACAAAATATAAGGTGCTCGGGCACAATAAAAATATGAGTCTTGTTGAAATAGACCTTCTTACGGGGCGTACACACCAGATAAGGGCTCATATGGCTTCAATCGGGCATCCTCTATTGGGCGACGGTAAGTACGGCACAAATGAGCTTAACAAAAAGACAGGATATAAAAAGCAGTGCCTTTGCTCTTATAAGCTCCGCTTTGATTTCACCACCGACGGCGGTGAGCTATCATATCTTAACGGCAAGGAATTTCAGATTGAGGATGTATGGTTCAAGGATGAATTTCTTAAAGGAACCTTGTAGGGTTCTAAATACGGTTTAACGGAGCGACGAGGGCGTCGCTCCCTACGAACAATTAATTTGTATTCAACAGGAGAGAATTATGAGTGATTTTGAAATGATTAAAAAGCGGAGCGAGGAGCTTCGTGAGATAATAAATTATCATAATAAAAGATATTATGAAATGGACGAGCCTGAAATTGAAGATTTTGAATACGACCGTCTTCTTCACGAGCTTATTGATATTGAGGAGAAGTTCCCTGTTCTTATAACTGCCGACTCCCCTACTCACCGTGTGGGCGGTAAGGCTGACGGTATGTTCACCCCTGTTGAGCACACGGTACCTATGGAAAGCCTGCAGGATGCTTTTTCCTTTGACGATGTCCGTGCCTTTGATAAGAGAGTCAAAGAGGCTGTGGGCGAGGTCAGATACATTGTTGAGCCGAAAATCGACGGCCTTTCCGTTTCACTTGAATATGAAAACGGACTTCTCATCAGAGGCTCTACCCGTGGTGACGGCAGAGTGGGTGAAGATGTTACGGCAAACATAAGAACCATCCGTTCCATTCCTCTGAAGCTCGACACCGACCTTCCCGTCTTAGAGGTCAGAGGCGAGGTGTATATGCCCCGTGAGGTATTTATGAGGCTTGTTGAGGAGCAGGAACTGAACGGTGAAAAGGTGTTCAAAAATCCCCGCAATGCGGCGGCAGGCTCATTAAGGCAGAAGAACCCGAAAATCACAAGCAAGAGAAACCTTGATATTTTTCTTTTCAACATTCAGAGAATAGAGGGCAAGGAGCTTAAGGGTCACAAGGAATCCCTTGATTATATTAAGTCTCTCAAGCTTAATACCGTACCTTTTTATAAGGACTGCGCAAGCATTGACGAAGTAATTGAAGAAATAAACGCCATCGGTGAAAAAAGAGGCTCTCTCCCCTTTGACATTGACGGAGCAGTTATAAAGGTTGACGATTTCAGCAAGCGTACAGAGATGGGCTCAACAGCAAAATTCCCGAAATGGGCACTCGCCTTCAAGTACCCTCCGGAAGAAAAGGAAACTACTCTTTTAGATATAGAAATCAACGTTGGCAGAACGGGCGTTCTTACCCCGACAGGTATTTTTGAGCCTACTCTTCTTGCAGGCACAACGGTTTCAAGGGCAACATTGCACAATCAGGATTTCATTGATGAAAAAGGCATATGCATCGGTGACAGAGTTATTATCCGCAAGGCGGGAGATATTATCCCTGAGGTGCTCAGCGTTGTTTCTCACGGAGAAAATGCCGTACCATACCGCATACCGGATATTTGTCCCTCCTGCGGCGGTAAGGTTACAAGAGAAGAGGGTGAAGCGGCGCTAAGATGCTGTAACCCCGATTGCCCGAATCAGCTCCTTCGGAATCTTATACATTTCTGCTCAAGAGATGCAATGGATATTGAAGGCATGGGCACCGCGGTGCTTGATGCACTTATTAAAGAAAAGCTTATAAAAAATGCAGCTGATATTTATCTTCTTAAGGTTGAAGACATTGCAAAAATTGAGCGTATGGGTGAAAAAAGCGGTGAAAACCTTGTTTCTGCCGCTGAAAACAGCAAGAAAAATGACCTTAGTAAGCTGATATTCGCCCTTGGTATACGCCATATCGGGCAAAAGGCAGGTAAGCTTTTAGCGGAGCATTTTAGCACTATGGACAAGCTTATGTATGCCTCAGTTGAAGAAATAGCAGAAATTGAAGGCTTCGGAACGGTTATGGCACAGAGCGTTGTTGACTTTTTCGCCCACGAAGAAAGCCGTGAGCTTATAGTAAAGCTTCGTGACCTAGGCGTGAATATGGAAAGCAAAAAAGAGGTCAGGGGCAATATTTTTGAAGGAAAAACCTTTGTTCTCACGGGTACATTGCCCACCCTTACAAGGGGTGAAGCTACAAAAATTATTGAGTCCTTCGGCGGTAAGGCTTCCGGCAGTGTTTCAAAGAAAACCGACTATGTTTTAGCCGGTGAGGATGCGGGAAGCAAGCTGAAAAAAGCCAATGACCTTGGAATTACGGTCATCAGCGAGGAAGAATTTAAGCGTATGATTGAGTAAAAAAACATCGGAGAATCTTAGATTCTCCGATGTTTTTTTACTTATTAAACACAAAAACTGCATAACCTTTTACACACGGAACATTTATAAAATAAACTGTTCCGTAAAGGCGATTTACCATCTTCTGAATCTGTTTATCGAGCATTTTTTCATCAAATTTTTCAACTGTTATAAGTGTATATTTCCTGTTGTTTGCCCTATAAGATGAAACTAAGGTATTAACAACCTCACTGTCAGACAAGGAATTAAAATGTCCCGCAGATTCTATAACCAGACTTTCATCACATTTAGGCTCTGCAGAAGCGAACTCACACGGCTTTTCCTGGAGATCATCGGAAAAACCGAAATACAATCCGGCACTGTATCCGTAATCCCCGTCCGGAATATAATCGGTTGCTGTGCAGTCTGCATTATACCATTTTCCGTCAATTTCAAAGCAGTTCCATGTGTGACCTAACTCATCTTTTGTGCCCTCGTATTCTTTTTCAAAACAAGGAATGCCTGCAAGATTGAACAAAAGTGATATCGCATTTGCATAACCGTCACATATTGTTTTGCCTTTTATTAATGCATTATAAAGATGATAATCAACATTCTCGTTGTCATAATCTTCAACATAAACGGTGTTTTTACCTAAACCCATGAACAGTTGTTCTGCCTTTTCAAAATCGCTCATATCTTCATCAAGACCGTCCACAATTTCTTTGGCTTTTTTTACTGCCTGAATGCGTTTATTAAAATACTTTTCTTCAAAATTATCAACAGTTATATAATACCCCTCAAAAGGAACCTGACGAACAAAGAAATATTCTTCTTCCAAAGGGTATGAAAGTTCGAAGCTGCCGTAACTGTATTTTATATTTTGCTCAAGTAAGGGCGAATCAAGAGAAAGATAGTTCAATATTCTGTAAAGCGTATCTTCATCTTCACACAATGCGTAGTCAATCATTATGCTAGGATATTTGTATTCAAAAGCATATTCCATAGCCTTATAGATAATTTTTTCATTTTTGTTTAGTGTATCATAGTGTATTGTGGAGCCATATCTTCTGTATTCAGAGTCGTATTTTTCAACATCGTCAGCTAAAAATACATCAAAATTCATTTTTGTTGTAACCTCATCTTTTGAAAAACCAACATGAGGCAAAGCGGCAACAGCCTCAACATCACTATTATCCCAGTCAACACCGAACAAATCATAACCGTTTCCTATTGCCAGTAAGCAACCGAAGGAACCGACTAATATCATAACAAGAATTAACAATGGAACCAAGCATGATTTTTTCATATAATCACTTCCTTTCCGCATTTAAATTTTATCAATACATAAATACAATGTCAACACCATAAAGTTAGACACGGAAATGATTGCCAAATCCGTGTCTGTTTCAGTTATAATCAGAAAATCATTCCGGGAAGAATACTTGTAATGTACTTCACAAGAACAAGAATAATCTCTCTTACAAAGTTGGTAATATTCTGTGCAAAGGTTGTAAAATGGTCTGTGGGAAGGTTTTCGTAGTCCTCAACGGGAGCTTCTCTTTCAGTCTTTTTGATTGCATAGGAATCAATAAGCTGAGTTTCCTTTGTTTCATCATTTACAAGGTAAGCGTTATAAACAAAGTGCTCACTGTCAAGGGAAACGGTAGCAAATACGCCGCCTTCCTCTGTGTCTCTTGCTATCACTGCAGATTCAAGGATGGGATATGCGGCATCCTCATTCACACCGTAACGCTTTGTACCTGCAGTTGAGGGAAGGATGTGAGTTGTACCCTGAGGATTGAGAGCAAAGGTTGTTTCAACACCGTTGTACATTTCAGTTACGGTTTCCGTTTCAATAACCTCGTCACCCTTAACTGTTTCTGTTCTGAAATACATATGGTCGTGACCTGCGAAAACAATATCAACACCGAGTTCGTCAATTACGGGAAGAAGAACATTTCTCATAACAAGGGTATCGGGCTTATTGATGTTCTTGCCTGCTGAATAAAGGGCTCTGTGCATAAGAACAATTTTCCACTGTGCGTCGGAAGCATTCATATCATTTTTGAGCCAGTTAACCTGAGCCATTGACATAGGATACATATCATTTGAGTTGAGAACGGCAAAGTGTGCATCGCCCCAATCAAAGGAATAGTAGCAGCCGGTCATTGTAATGCTGCCTGCAGGTGTGCCGACATTGAACATATTATTGAACTTGAACCACTGAAGGTTACCCTCGTGGTTACCTGTTACGGGAACAATTGTTGAATTCATATTTGCGAAAGCAAAGTTTCTGAAATAGCTGTCCCATTCCTCATTTGTGCAGTCGTTTACAAAGTCACCGAGGTTTGCAGTGAATTCATATTCGGGCATTGTTTCAACAGCCTTTTTCATAACATCGGCTGCCATTTTGAAGTTTTCCTCGTTACTTGCCTGAACGTCTGCGATAACAATAAAGTTTGCACTGTCCTCGTTTTTATCGGCAGTTGTGAAGTAACCGATATCACTCCATACACCGCTTTCGCTGTCACCCACTCTGTAAGCATATTTTGTGCCGGGGAGAAGGTTTTCAGCCTTTACCTTATGTACATATTTTTCCATAGCTTTATAGCTGCTGCCTTCAATAAGCTCTGCTGAAGCGAGTTCTTCACCTACCGGTGCAAGCTGAAGGTCAGTGCCAGACTTTTCGTCGGTGTACCAGCAGAAGCCTCTTGCATTGTCTGCATCACCGTTGATTGTAACACTCACTCTGGAAACCTCAGAAGCCGCAAAAGCGGTAAGAGAAAGAGCAAATGTCATAATAAGCACAAGCACAAGTGAAATTAATCTTTTTGCATTTGTTTTCATATGTATCTTCCTTTCATTAACACAGTATAAACTGCACAATTTACTTAAGTAAGCATACGGCGTGGGCGGCAATTCCCTTGCCCTCACCCGTAAAACCGAGGCCTTCTTCCGTTGTGGCTTTGACACTGATACAGTCAATATCAATACCCGTATAAGCGGAAATTCTTGCCCTCATTTCGTCAATATGGGGACGAAGCTTGGGAGCCTGAGCCAGAACGGTAGCGTCTATATTTTCAATTTCAAAGCCACGGCTTCTTACGGCGGAGCAAACCTCCCTTAAAAGCACAAGGCTGTCGGCGCCCTTATACTTCGGGTCGGTATCGGGAAAAAGCTTACCGATATCACCTAATGCTGCCGCACCTAAAAGAGCATCGGAAATTGCGTGAAGGAGAACATCGGCGTCGGAATGACCTAAAAGACCTTTCTCGTAAGGTATTTCCACACCGCCGATTATAAGCGCTCTGTTTTCCACTAATCTGTGTACATCATATCCGTGGCCTATTCGCATTCCTCCAGCTCCTTTACCGTTTTAATAAAATCCTCGTATGTTACGAAGGTGTTGAGTATTTTAACTATTGATGAGGTTGACATTCTTTCGGGTAAATCCAGCTTTTTTAAAAGGCGTACCCTTTTTTCCTTGCTGTTTTCCCTGCCTGAAAGCCCCCATTCATATAAATCGAGATTGGTTATAAGTCTTCTTTCGGTGCTTTCACTTTCACAGCAAAAAACTCCCGCTTTTTTGAAACAATCAAGAAGTATTTTTTCTTTTATTCCTTCAACGCCTAATTTACCTTCCTTTGATTTTTCGGTCTTACGCTTTTCTTTGCCATAAATATCGGGAACATAAACATGGGTAATTTTATCCTCAGGCACGGTGGATTTAATGAAATTCCTGATAAGAAAGCCTGCGGAATCACTGTCCGTAAGAACAATAATCCCTTTTTCTTTTGCAAGACGCCTCAGAAGCTTCTGCTTTTCCTTATCCTTGAAAATACCGAATCCGTCGGTTTTTATTATAAGACCGTCAATTAAGTTTGACAGCTTGATTATATCGTATTTACCCTCAACAATTACGGGTCTGTCAAGCTTTATCATACCTTTTCACCGTTTGAAAGAAGGAAAAGCTTAACCATAAGCTGTTCAAAAATAAGAACTGCATTATCTCTGCCGCTTTTAAGCTGTTTATCTGCCTTCATAAGCTCATCAAGGCATTTACGGATTGTTGCAATATCCATATTTCTTGAATCCCTTGCCGCATTGGTAAGGCGAAAGGCTGTATTTCTGTAACCGAAGTCGGAAGCAAGGGAATCGGCATTCTTGCCCGAGATAACGGATATTCTTGCTCTGTAAATATCAACATAAGCGCTGATTATTGTACCGAGGATATATTCGGGTTCCGTTTTCTGCCTGAAAAGAGAGCCAAGCACCGCGTATGCCTTATCAAAATCCTTGTTGAGCAACGACTTTGTCAAAGCATAAATCTTTGCATCGTCGGTTTTAACGGCAACGGCGTCAATATGTGCTTTTGTGATTTCGCCCTGCTTTGCATAGTGACATACCTTACCGAGCTCATTTATAAGAACATTGAAATCGTCTCCGCAAACGGAAACAAGGTATTTTGCCATTGGCAGAGAAAGCTCACATTTCTGCTTTGCGGCGGAGGAAATAAGGGGCTTTAAAAGGTCGTTGCCCGTTCTTTTGTTAAGGGTGCATACCGCACCGTACTTTTTGAAAAGCTCAACGGCTTTTTTAGCCTTGGCGACAGAAAAATCAGCAGATTTCTGAAGAAAAATAAGCACTGTAAAATCAGGAAGGTCGGAGAAGAAATCAAGCATCAGACCGTAATCCTTTTCACTGAGGCTTTCAAGCTTGAAATCCTCAACAACAACACATCTTTTATCGCTCATCATGGGCATCATTTCACAGGCATCGAAAACATCGTAAAGCGAAACACCCTTGCCCTCAAATCTTTGCAGATTGAAGCTTTCAAAGGCTTCGTCAACCACCTTTGAACAGATAAGGTCAGTATAATGCTTTTTAAGATAGTCTTCATCGCCGACTATGAGATATGCGGGAAGAAAGTCACCGCTTTTTATGTGGGCTTTCAGTCCCTTTTCGTCAAAATCAGCCAAATCCCGAACCTCCGAAGATAAATTCACCCTTTTCGTTAACAGTTATATAAAAGCCTGCCGTATCAAAAAGGGATGATTTATACTCATAATATTCGTTTTCCTTTCCATTCAGGAAAACTCCATAATTATTGATTATTATATCACAATCACTTTGATTTTGTAAATAATCTTTCATAAAAATTTCTGTTTTTATGCCGTTACCTTCAATCAACACTCTGTCTGTTTTATAAGTTATGTGCAGTGTGCCGTAAAGAGAAACACCATCCCCTTCCTGATCAAGAATATAAGGGATTTTTCTTTTTCCGCAGATATAATCCCTTTCAGCATAATCGAAGTCATTGGAAAACACTGCCGCTTCAAGCCTGACACCCAGCGTTTCTGCGGTGCTGTCAAGATTTTCACCGAAATAATAGCCGTCATCCGTACCTATGAGTACTCCTCTGCCATTCATCGAAACTATGTATGAACAATTGCCCTCAGTATAAAAAGGTGTTATTCTGTACTGCAAAAGGGAATCGCTAACCTGATTGAGTATTGCAAAGGTAAAGGCAATGCAAATCCCGGCTAATGACAGCTTCACAAGGAAGTTCCTTTTACGCGTAATCATAAACAGTAATATAAAAACAGCAAATACTATCACAGCCCACAGAACAATATGCTTTGGACTGACAGGAAAATATGCAAAAGGTATTGATGAGGTTAATTTTACACTGCCTATAATATACGATGCTGATGCTTTAAGCATAATTTTCAGAATTGGTGAAATAACAGGAACAAATGAAATAGCCGAAAACATACCTGAGAGCACCATAAAAGGTGTTGCAACGGGTAAAAGCAAAAGATTGGTAAGGGGTGACACAACAGAAACCCCGCCGAATGCCATTACCATTATGGGGAAGGTGAAAATGCTGACACCTACACTTATAAAAACACTTGATAAAACTATGTAGGCAGTCTTTTTCAAAAGAGAAAAGGGTATTTTGTTAATAAGCTCCCTTTCAGTAAAATCAATAAGAGGTATTGCAAAAAGAAAAATTGAAGCTACGGACATAAAAGAAAGCTGAAAGCCCACATTTACTGCTATATATGGGTTGAACAGCATTAGCACAATTGAAGCAAAGCCAAGACTGTTAAGACCATCAGAGCTCCTGCCTACAAGCCTTCCGACAAGGTGCAGAAGCACCATTGCTCCCGCCCTTTGAACTGAGGGACTGAAGCAGGAAACAAGCATAACTGAAAATACTGTGAGAGCCATAATAAGAACGGACATTTTACGGTATCGCCCAATTTTTTCAAAAAGGTAGCCGATAAACAGCACCCATACGGAAAGATGCATACCTGAAACCGCCATAATATGTGCCGCTCCTGACTTTTTGAATGCAGAATAAATACTGTCATCACAATAGGATTTCTCACCCGTAAGAATTGCAATTATTACAGAGGCAGTTTCGCTGTCAAAGTTTCGGTTTACTGTGTTAAAAATGTGATTTCTGACAATAGACGCATAGTATGTAAAGGAACGGAAACGGGGCTTAGTCTTAGTCAGACTATTTATATTATATGCTCCCGTATAAATGCCGATTGAATTATAATATGAGTGAATGTCACTGTTAGCTGAGCCGATTTTGTAAGCCTTGGCGGTAAAAGATATTTTATCACCTATTTTCAAGCTTTCGGCATCTATACCGTCCTTTGTTTCAGAAAAAGAAAGTCTCATTTTGCCATATGCTTTTTCGCCCGATATACTTTTAAGCTTAACGAGCTGATAGTGTCTGCCCTTTTCCGCGGAAAACTCAGCATCCTCACACACAACTGCGGTAACGCTTACATTTTCACCGCAAAGACTTAAGGTTGTCTGCCGTTGGTATTCACCGCACATAAAAAGAAAACAAGCCAGACCCACGCCGATAAAAATCATTGCGCAGGGCAAGGCTTGTTTTGATTTCAATAATGATAAAACCGCAATTATAACCGCTGATGCGATAAGAAGGCATAAGGGTACAAGTGTGCCCGAATAATTAATAAGGCACAGCATTGTACATAAAGCCGTAAAACCGATTATCGCAAGAGGTCTTTTCATAATAATTTAGTCGTGGAAGAAAAGAGGGAGCTTTTCAAGGAAGACGATATCGTCACGGTCAGCAGCATCACCTTCAGCAAGAATTGCTGCCTTTGCAACAACATTTGCGCAGAACTTCTCCAAAAGCACTTCAACAGCCTTAAGTGATTCGCCGGTGCTGATTACATCATCAAGAATAAGGACTCTTTTATTTCTGAGCTGTTCGCCCTCAAGGGAATCAAGGTAAAGGGTCTGCACCTTATCTGTTGTAATTGAGCGCACCTCAACGTGTACGGGATCCTTCATATAAAGCTTTGGGCCCTTACGGCAAACGAAGTACTTTTTACCGCTCTGCCTTGAAATTTCATATGCAAGAGGAATCGATTTTGCCTCGGGAGTTACAATAAAATCAAACTCGGGGCATTTTTCAATAAGAGCCTTTGCAGATTCAACGGTAACTTCTACATCACCGAAGATAATGAACCCCGCAATATCAAGCTTATCGTTAAGCTTACAGATTGGAAGCTCTCTTTCAAGGCCTGCAATTGTCATTTTATAAAATTCCATTTATAAATCCCCCTTATACTATTTTCTCGCCAAGCTTTTTACCGCCGAGAATATGGAAATGAATGTGTCCTACTGTCTGACCGCCGTGTTCACCGCAGTTATTGATGATTCTGAAGCCGTTTTCAAGCTTTAATTCTTTAGCAAGGAGTGAAATGACCTCAAAAATATGAGCAATTACAGCACTGTTTTCTTCAGTAATATCTGCCGCACAAGCAATGTGCTGTTTGGGAATAACAATAACGTGAACAGGAGTCTGGGGTGCAATGTCGTGGAAGGCTACCACTGATTCATCCTCATACACCTTGTTTGAAGGGATTTCGCCATTTGCAATTTTACAGAAAATACAATCCATAATGTTTTCCTCCGAAAAAAAATTTTTTATCCCCGACGGACATATCCGCATCCGTCGGGAGTATTTTTTATTTAAGCATTGATGCGAGAACTTCTTCGGCACTCTTTACTGCCTCGGGAAGTGCGGAAATATCCTTTGCACCTGCCATTGCACTGTCGGGCTTACCGCCGCCGTTACCGCCTGCTTTTTTTGCAATTTCCCTTGCAAGGTTGCCTGCGTGAGCACCGAGAGCTACTGCCTCTTTTCCGCAGCAGGTACAGATATTACCCGTACCCTTTGCCTTCTGAACACCTGCGATAACACCTACATAGTTGTCGCCCTTGCTCTTTACAAGGTCGCACATATTACGAAGCTCATCGGGAGTTGTATCCTCAAGGAAAGCGGTAACAAGCATTACGCCGCCGATTTCGGCCGCATTTGAAAGCATTGATTCGGTTTTGATATTGGCAAGCACGCCTGAAAGCTTTTCAATTTCCTTATCCTTTGCCTTCATATCGTTCATAACAGCCTGAGCCTTAACTGCGATATCGTTAGCATTTGCTACCTTCATAGCAGAAGCTGTATCGGAAATAAGCTGAAGCTTTGAATCAATAAACTTAATAACATTAAGACCTGTAACGCCTACAATTCTTCTTACACCTGCGGCAACGGAGGATTCGGAAACAACACGGAAAAGACCGATATTGCCCGTGTTACCTACATGAGTACCGCCGCAAAGCTCAGTGGAAAAATCACCTGCTTTTACAACTCTTACAACGTCGCCGTACTTTTCTCCGAAGAGAGCCATTGCACCCATAGCCTTTGCTTCGTCAATAGGCATTTCCTTGGAAATGACGCTTTCTGCCTTAAGAATTTCAGCATTTACAAGCTCTTCAACCTTTTTGAGCTCGTCAGTGGTAAGTGCGGCAAAATGTGTAAAGTCAAAGCGTACCTCATTAGCATCAACAAGCTGTCCTGCCTGCTCAACGTGAGTGCCGAGCACTTCTCTGAGTGCAGCCTGTAGAAGGTGAGCCGCAGTGTGGTTGCGCATTATGGCACTTCTCTTCACTTCACAATAAGAGGAAACAGCCTTGTCGCCAACCTTTATTCCGTCACCGGAAAGAATACCGTGGTGAAGAACAACACCGTCTGCATCCTTGGTTGTGTTTGTAACTTCAAATGTGCTTTCACCGATTGTGATAACACCTGTATCGCCTACCTGACCGCCGCTTTCAGCGTAGAAGGAGGTTCTGTCAAGAACAAGTGTTGCGTCACCTGCTTCAACAAAGTCTTTTCTTTCGCCGTCTGACACGAGAGCTGCAACTGTGCCCTCAGTATTGTTTTCGTTGTAGCCCGTAAATTCAGTTTTAGCTATATCCTTGAAGGATACGCCTGAATTTCTCCAGTCTGTATCGGCACCGTCACGCTTAACGCTTTTTGCCTTCTGTCTTGCTTCTTCAACAAGAGCACGGAACTTTTCTTCGTCAACGGTCATATTCTTTTCGGCGGCGATTTCCTTTGTAAGGTCAATGGGGAAGCCGTAGGTATCCTGAAGCTTGAAGGCATCCTCACCTGAAAGAACACCGTTTTCGCTTTTTGTCATCATTTCATTAAGAAGACCTAAGCCGGAGTCGATAGTCTTATAGAAGCTGTCCTCTTCCATTGAAATAACCTTTTTAATGTAATCCTGCTTTTCAACAAGATTGGGGTAGGCATTTGCATTTTCTTTAATAACGGTATCGCAGACCTCAGCAAGGAAGGGGCTGTCAATACCGATGAGTCTTCCGTGTCTTGCGGCACGGCGGAGAAGTCTTCTGAGAACATAACCTCTGCCGCTGTTTGAGGGAATCACACCGTCACCTACCATAAAGGTTGTGCTTCTGATATGGTCGGTGATAACACGCAGAGAAACATCCTTATCTGCATCATCGTGATAGTTGATACCTGCAATGGAGATAATGTGCTTCATAATGTTCTGCACTGTGTCAACCTCAAAGAGGTTGTCTACATCCTGCATAACGCAGGCAAGTCTTTCAAGACCCATACCTGTATCAATGTTGGGATGAGCAAGGCGTGTATAGTTGTTATTGCCGTCATTTTCAAACTGAGTGAAAACAAGGTTCCAAACCACAATAAAGCGGTCACAGTCACAGCCTACCTTACAATCGGGGCTGCCGCAGCCCTTTTCGGGGCCTCTGTCAAAATAAATCTCAGAGCAAGGACCGCAGGGGCCTGCACCGTGCTCCCAGAAGTTGTCTTCCTTACCGAAGCGCACCATATGAGAGGGGTCAACGCCTACCTCCTTAGTCCAGATGTCATAAGCCTCATCGTCATCAAGATAAACGCTGACATAAAGAAGCTCTTCAGGAATTTCCATTACCTTTGTAAAGAATTCCCAAGCCCAGGCAGTAGCTTCTCTTTTAAAATAATCACCGAAGGAGAAATTGCCCAGCATTTCAAAATATGTTCCGTGACGTGCAGTTTTACCAACGTTTTCAATATCCGGTGTACGGATACATTTCTGGCAGGTGGTAACTCTCTTGCTGGGAGGTGTTACCTCGCCTGTGAAATACTTTTTCATCGGTGTCATACCCGCATTGATAAGAAGGATACTCTTATCCCCCTGAGGAACAAGAGAGAAGCTGGGAAGTCTCATATGCTCCTTTGATTCAAAAAATGCAAGATATTTTTCTCTGATTTCGTTAAGTCCCATCCAATGCATAGATATCGTGTCCTTTCTTTGCGGGATATATGACGCTGAGGACGCCATCCCTTACATTTTTATTAGCAAAAAAAGTGCCACACACATTTCGGGGTGAAATAATCCACGGTACCACCCGAATTGTGCATAAAGCACCACTCTTTTTCTTTAACGCAGAATATACGGCTACCCTTTCGGGAGCAACTCGGAAAGCAGCAACCGTTCTTCTAAGTGCATAAACGAGCTCACAGCCAAGGCTCATTCTCTCTGAAAGACCTTGAAGGGGTTTCTTTCCTCAAAGTTTTTATAATATTTACAACAGTGCTATTTTACTACATAAAACAATATTTTGTCAAGAGAATTTTATGTGCGATTTTCATCTCCTTATTGGTAAGATACGGCACGGCGCAATATACTTGAATATACACTGTTTTAAAGCAGATAATACAAGGGTATATACCTGTTTTTTAACTTAACGGGAGTGATTTAATTGAAAAAACTCAGCTTATATAAAAGGTTACGTATTTATTTTAAACTTAAACAGAGAAGAATTATTATCAATACTTTTAAAATTTTGTTTCTTCTTCAGGCAAAATTACAACGAACTTCTTGACACAAAGGAATTTTAAGTATAATATATATTTGTATATTATATTTTAAAAGGTGGTACAAAAAATGAAGAAATCAACTAAAAAGCTTCTCAGCATCCTTCTTTGCGGTGCACTCCTTTTTGCCTTTTCATCAGTAGCATTTGCTGAAGGTTCAGAGGATTACACAATCAAGTCCTGCTATGAGGATGTTATCTGGGAAGGTGACAATGCCTGGGGTGCATACAAGGGCAACCTTCATTCTCACACGACCTACAGTGACGGTGATGTTGACCTTGCAACAATGGTTAAGGAGTATTACAATCAGGATTATGCTTTCCTTGCAAATGCCGACCACGGTGTTACCGGCGTTGAATGGAACAGACCTCAGCCCCTTGTTCCTCTTTATGCTTATCAGTACCTTCTCGGAAATAAGGTTGCTCACCTTACAGACGATGAATACGAAGGCATTACAGCAGGTACATATCCCCTTTACGACGGCACAGTAAGAAACGAAAAAATGGTATGTGTTACCGGCGCTAACGAGCTTAACAACCTCACTCTCACAAAGAGCCATGTTAACGGCTTCTTCCTTCCCGAAGGTGTAGGTAACGGCTACGGCGGTACAGAAAACGGCTTTGAGCAGTCAATTGCTTTTGTTGAAAGACACGGCGGTCTTTCTCACATCAACCACCCCGGCGACTGGCTTGAAAGCAACAAGGACATCGGTGCTGTAAGCGACCCTGAAAATGTTAAGTTCTTTGCTGAAATTCTTCTTAAGTATGACAGCTGCCTGGGTATTGAGGTTTTCAATGAAAACAACGGCGTTACCGGTTATGACCGTATCCTCTGGGATAACCTTCTTATGGAAACTCTCCCCTACGGTAAGAATGTTATCGGCTTCAGCAATAATGACGCTCATAGAATTAGGGATATTGACACCTCTTTCAGTGTATTTATGATGGAAGAAAACAATGTTGAAAACATCAAGGAAACAATGCAGAGCGGTGCTTTCTTTGCAGTTACAAGAATTCTCAGAGCAAACGACATCATCGGTCCCAGCGAAGAAATTGATGCAAGAAACACAGACATCCCCTATCCCATGTTCAATAAGGTTGCCGTTGACGGTCACACCATCAGCGTGAACACCAAGGATGCAGACACAATTCAGTGGATTGCAGACGGTAAGGTTATTAAGAGCGAAAAAATCACAAACGGTGCTTCAGCTTCAATCAACCTTGATGAAGAAGAAGGCGCTGAAGACTTTACATATGTAAGAGCTGAGCTCTTCGGTGAAGGCGGCATTTGCCTTACTCAGGCTTTTGCAATAGAAGACGGTTCAGACAAGGCAGAATATGTTGAGGTTAAGGATTTCATGAGCTTTATTGATGATATCCTCTTCCGTCTTAAGAGCTCACTTATCTGGACAATTGTTGTTGAGATTTACAGAGCATTCTGATTTAATTATAAAGATTTAAAGGCTGATGCATGAATTTGCATCAGCCTTTCATTTTATATAAAAACAAAATTTCTCCGACACAGATTTTTCCGTGTCGGAGATTTATTTCAGTTTTAATGTTTTCTTTTTTGTTTTATTTTTGATACTTAAATCAATAGTATGTGTATCTCATTGAATTTTCCGCTTTACTCTTTTCTCTTTATAAACTTTTTGTTTTGGCAGCTGCAATTTCATTTTTTATTTCAGATTAAATCAATTGCTTTATTGCCCTTTATGAGTCTTACTTCAAATTGCCTTTAAGCTCTTTTTGAATTCAAGCCCTCTTGAATTCTCAGATATTTCTTCTTCAAATATCTGAACTACCGTGAGCTTTTTACTCCTTAAGGCTACGAGATACTTTTTGTGTTTTCTTCTTTTATCCGCTTTCTTTTTTTGAAAGAAGGATAATTCTCCGTATATATTTTTAGTCGATACCGAATCGATCTGATAAGCTTTTTTAGTTTTTGCCAATGTCTGATGGCTTTTACTTTCTTTAATTTATATTTATATTTTTATGTTATCAAATCGTACGGTTTACATTAAACAGTACATTGGTAACACCCCTTTCTTTTATCTTGGCTTCATTATACAGTATCCTCATCGTTATGTCAATATTTTTTAACATATTTATAATATTTTATCTATTTTGTATAAAGCGTTATGCAAAAACAGGGCTTCCGTAATTTGAAAGCCCTGCTGTTATATCATAATTGATATGGTTTTTATGTTTATTTTTTACAATTGTTGTCTATTACGGCTTTCAACCGAACGACAAAACGACAGAAAATACAGACTTTTATATAAATATTTATTTTCTCTTTTTTTATATTTTAAAAATATATTATTTATAAAATATTTGTATGTATTGTATGTAAAGTGTCGTAACCCCAGTAAAACAGAGGCTTTACGGTCACGACAAGCTCACGACAGATTACATACAGATTGAAACTCTGTATGTATTTGACAGCACTTATACTTTATATTTATGTTAACTAAGCAGTCAGTACTTGCCCGTTTTATCAAAGACTCGGCGCAATACTGCATTTTAAAAAATCCCAAAGGAGTTTTTTAAATAAGCTCCCTGCCCATAAGCACGCCCATAACAGATGCCATCATAAGTCCTCTTGTCCAGCCTGAGGAGTCACCGAGGCAGTGAAGACCTTTTACATTGGTATTGAATTTATCATCCATCTTGACACGGTTGGAATAGAATTTGAGCTCAGGTGAATAAAGAAGTGTTTCCGTTGAAGCGAAGCCGGGCACAACATGGTCCATAGCCTTGATGAAATTGATAATGTTCATCATTGCTCTGTAAGGCATTGCTGCGGTGATGTCACCTGCAACGGCATCGGGAAGGGTGGGCTTTACGTTGGACTGTGAAAGCTCCTTTTCCCAGGTTCTCTTACCGTCAAGAATGTCGCCGAAGCGCTGAACGAGGATATGTCCCGCTCCGAGCATATTTGTCAGCTCGCCCACCTTCTTTGCATATTCAATAGGCTGATTGAAGGGATAGCTGAAATTATGGGATACAAGAATTGCAAGGTTTGTGTTGTTGCTCTTGAGATCCTTATAGCTGTGACCGTTTACAACGGCAAGGTCATTATCGTAATTTTCCTGACTTACAAAGCCGCCGGGATTCTGACAGAAGGTACGCACCTTATTTTTAAATGGTCCGGGATAACCGATAAGCTTTGATTCGTAAAGCACCTCGTTGACCTTTTCAATAATTTCGTTTCTGACTTCAACTCGGACACCGATATCAACAGTGCCGGGCTGATGTGCGATATCGTACTCTGCACAGATTTTTTCAAGCCAGTCAGCACCTCTTCTGCCCGTTGCAATTACGGTGTGGTCGGCTTCAATTGTCATTTTGTCGCCCTTGCTATTCTGAATATATACACCCTTACAGGTGCCGTCTTCAAGAATAATGTCATTACATTCATAGCCGAAAATTATTTCAACACCGTTGTCAAGAAGGAAATTTTCAATTGCAAGATAGATTTCCTGAGCCTTTTCCGTACCCATATGTCTTATGGGGCAGTCAACAAGCTTAAGGCCTGCCTGAATGGCTCTCATACGGATTTCCTTTACCTCCTGAGAATTGCTTATGCCCTCAATATGAGTATCGGCACCGAATTCAAGATAAATTTTATCCGCATAGTCGATAGTTTCCTGTGCCTTTTTTTCGCCGATAAGCTGAGGAAGGTCGCCGCCCACCTCATAGCAAAGGGAAAGCTTACCGTCAGAGAATGCACCGGCACCGGAAAAGCCTGTGGTAATATGGCAATAGGGCTTGCAGTTGACACACTTCTGTGTTTTATCCTTGGGACAGTGCCTTTTTTCAACGGGCTGACCCTTTTCAACTATAACAATGCTTTTCTCTGAGCCCTTTTTAATCATTTCAAGGGCTGTGAAAATACCCGCGGGGCCTGCACCGATAATAACAACATCTTTTTTCATAATGATTCTCCTTTGAACGCAAAGAGAGACCTTTATCACGGAATAGATAAAGGTCTCCTTCAAAATATTCCTCTTTATTTTAACATTATTAAAGAGGTTTGTCAATTATAATTAATATGTTTTTGATTGTACACGGACCGTCGAGGACGCCGGTCCCTACGGTTATCCGATTGTTACGGGGTGTTCGGGAGTCGATATACAGCTGCCGCCGCTGAACTCTTCGATAAATTCATTATAAGCATCCATACCTATATTGAATCCCCTTGTAATATCCCTACAATTTATATAAAGATAACCGTCATTGCAAAGATGAGTTATTACCATTCCTTTTATGCCATATAAACTGCTTTCAAAAACCAAAGCTTCATTTGTATTACTTTGCCTGATTTCCGATTTTTTGTCATAATTATCGGTAATAAGCTTATCTATTAGATTCCTTGCGGAAACACCGATTGAGTATGTAACGGCTTCTTTACCCTTCTGTTCATAGGACATCCAGTAACTGCTCTGCGCACTGAAATCAGCATTTTCGCAGAATTCACCTAAACTTGCGCTCTCTTCAAGAATTCGTGAAGCATTAAAACCGGGCGGCGGATAATTATGGGTTGTGGTTTCGTCACTGCTGACGGTTGTTGGCTGTTCACTTGCAAACAGGGTATTATTAAGCACAGCCACAACAACGGCAACAGCAATTAGGACAATACACAAAACAATAACGATCTTTTTCACAAACTCCCCTCCCTCTAAAAATAATGAAATTCAAGCTAATAGGCTATTCTTTGGGTTGTTGTCACCGAAGTGGTTGTAACAGGTCCTGCAGTGGGACACCCCATTACAGTTTCTATTATCTCGGCTTCGCTTTCAAGAAAGGACACAAATTTTCTGAATTCATCCGAACCTATATTAAAACAGAGCATATCATCATCTATTCCGAAACAAGTATAAACTTCGCCCGCACTTGTAAGATAAATCATATGAGTCTGATTCATTACCTCGGTGTAAAGTTCTGCTGTTTCGGAGGCTTTATGATAATCTCTCGGCTCACATGCAACTTCTCTGTGTCTTGTAAGCATTTCCATAAATTCTTTTTTAATTTTTCCGTCAACGAGGTAAATCACCTCTTTAAAATCACCGTTAGGGTAATCATTTCTGTAAGTTATTGTTTGATCAGTAAAATTGATATTATTAAAAACATTTATATCATCAATATAGTCGCCGAGTGCAGACGGTGCATAATCTGAATTATAGTATAAGAAGTATTCTCCTTTTTCGTCCTCAGTAAATTTTAAGGCGGCAAATACATCAGAAGACAAGCCTTTAATTTCATATATTTCTGCCGTTGCACTGCGAAAATCGTCCTTCAGATATTCCACACTTACTTTAACACTTCCAAGGATATTACCTATTGTGTTGTCACTTACCATTTCATCGCAGAAGATATATCTCGCACCATTTATCGTTACAAAAGCGAAGCGTTCACCATAGTTCATATCCTCCCAATCTCTTATGGGTGCACATGGGCTTGCAGATGTCAATGTAGTTGGTGTACCGATTCCAGCCACGGTAGTGGGTACATATGTTGCAGGATATGTTGAATCGTAATCCGATGTTGCGGGCTGAAGGGAGCCACCCATATTTACGGCCGCAAAAGCTGAAACCGCCACAACACCGAAGCAAGCCGCAACGGTAACAATCTTTTTCCAAGGCAGTATTTTGGCTTTCGGCTCAAAGGTTGCCGCCTCAACTATATGCTCATCGCTGATTTCGTTAAGAGCGTCATAAATAAGTTCACTGTTCACATCAGGTCCTCCTTTATAAGATAATTCTTAAGCCTTTTACGGGTGCGTGAAAGCTTCTGATAAACATTGCTTTCGCTTAAACCCATAGCGGAAGCGATTGTGTTAATGTCATCGGAAAACCAATAGCGTTTGAGAAAAATCACTCTGCTTTCTTCGTCAACGGTGTCAAGAAAGGCGTCAATCTTTCTGCCGAGTGCCCTTGCATCAATTTTTTCGTCAAGGGATAAATCAGAAAGCTCGTATTCAAGCTCTGAAACAGGCAAGGTTACGGCACTTCGCTTCAATGCGGTTTTCTCACGCAGTTTTTTTAATGAAAGGTTACGGGTTATTCTGCAGATAAATGACAGAAACGGGTTGGGATTTTCCGGCGGTATTTTATTCCACACGGCAAAATATGTATCGTTGACACATTCCCTTGAGTCCTCACTGCAATGCAGAACATTTTCTGCAACACGAAAAAGCAGTTTACCGTATTTCAGTGCAATTTCCTTTAAGGCAAGGTCATTGCGCTGAAAAAGCATTGCTATAATTTGTCGGTCTTCCATTTTCATCACATCCTTTCATAAATATAACTACCGAAAGCGAACAGTTTTCTGACAGATATTTCAAAAAATTTTAAGGACACACCAAAAAGGCATAAGGCGTGTCCTTAAATTTTATTTCTTTTTTCTTTTTATGGTATAGTACACGGGTATTGCGCAAAGGGAGAAGAAAAATCCCGCGAGCATACCCACCTTCATTCCGAGCTGTTCCGGAGAAAGAGAGAGGTTTTCGGCAATTTCAAGTGCAGATTCATTGGCAATAACGCTGTCCGTTATAAGACCTACAAGCTGAGGTCCCACAGAGCCGCCAAGGTCACCGCCCGCCGCCATCATTGCAAAAACGAATACTCCGCCCTGAGGGAATCTGTCCGTTGCAACAACAAGACTTCCCGGCCAGAGCATAGCAACACAAAAGCCCGTAAAGGCACAGGCAACAAGTCCGACTAAGGGATTATTGGCAACAACGGCAGTAAGGTAACAGACGGACGCTCCGACGGCACTCATAAGAAGAACAGATTCAATATTTTTGCCCTTTTTGGCATACAGTGTTCTGCCGAGACCAAGCATTACAGAAAACAGTGCAACACCGAAAATATCGCCCCTGACCTTCGGGATTCCCATTGCCTGCTCAAGATAACCCGATATCCATTGTGCCATTGTGTTTTCTGCGGCACTGCCCAAAAAAAGGGCAACAACACATAACCAAAGACACTTGTTCTTTAAAAATTCAACAGCTCCCGACACCTTTTCGGGAGTCTGCATATAGGGAATCTGTGCTTTTGAAAACAGCAGAAAGGAAGTGAAGGGCACAAGGGAGAAAGCAACGGCAAGATACTGCCACTTATCATTGCCGAAAGTCGTGAGGAAAACCGTTGCAAATATAACAACGCCCACAACGCCCCAGGCGTATACGGAGTGGAGCTTACTCATTTCTCTGTCAGGGTCAGGTGAAGGGATTGCGGCTATAACAGGACTCAGAAGCACCTCAGCAAGTCCGCAACCCGAGGAAAAAACAATTGTACCTATAACAAGTCCGAAATAAACATTCTGCGGAAAAATAACGGGACTCAAGGCATAAATCCACAGCCCGATAACAGTGAGAGCAGGCATAAGTATTATGACTTTCCTTATATTGAATTTATGGGAGAAAAAGGAAAAAATCAGGTCAACTCCAAGCTGAGTAAAAAAATTTATAAGCACAAGGGTTCCGAGAAGGGAAAAGGATATGCCGTAAGCGCCACGGAAGGTAAGAAAAAGAAGGGGCGACAGGTTTGCCACCACAGACATTGACATATTAGATGTATAGCAAGCCATTTTCAGCCTTTTTACGGATGAGTCCATTTTACCACTCCTTTGCTTATTGGTTATTCTACCATAAACCACCTTTCTTTGCAAGAAAAAACGGTACTGTTGCAATTTACAACAGCACCGCTAATATTTTTTACCACTCACGCATAACCTCGGGGTTTGCAAATATTTCATCAAGCTTTCTGATGAAAGGAAGAATATCTCCGAAACCGCCGATTCTGTGGTCGAAGGTGAGAGTTATGGGAAGGGTTTTCTTGGTACCCATATCAATTTCACCCTTTTCGTTTCTGAAAACATAGTTTTCATCCCTTGCACAGCCGATTGCCATAAGGAAAACCTGAGGGAAGAGAAGAGGAGCATTGGTAACTCTGCCGTTAAGGCTTTTATCAAGTGCACCGAGGTTGGAGAAGCATACCGTACCCTCGTTAAGGTCGTTGGGTTCAAGATAACCGGGGCCCTTTGGAGCACGCTTGCCGATGCCCGAAACCTTTGCAACCCTGCCGGGTCCTACATAGCCGGCAACTGTCTGGCAAACCGTTGACAGAACCTTGCCTTTAAGCATAAAGCCAATTGTTCTTTGAGCAATCATATCAAAAAGAACATGGTCAACATCGGTTGTCTTGACCATATGAGCAAGTTCAGCCGAACGGATTGAAATCTCCTTAAGAGACTTTTCTTCCGCCGCTCTTAATTTTACGGGGAAGGTCTCATTTGTGTCAAGAAGAACGGGAAGAGCAACATCAACATGCTTTTTTATAATAAGCCTGCCGCTTGTGCAAAGGCGGTTATATTCAATATATGAATTCAGCCTCGGATTAGCCTTCAGGCCTTCAACAAGTGCACGTACCATAACATCGTTGAAGGTAAGGTTGTAATCGCACTCTTTTTTGAAATTCTGGAATTCCTCCCAGAACTTTGTTATATCAGCATCATAGGTGTAACCCGGTGTAGGCATATCCTGAGCATTGGTTAGAACATTCGCAGAAATTTTTGCCTTAAGGTTAAAATATTCTATTCTGTCACCCTCTTCGGGTCCGTGAAGTGCACCTTTAATAAAGCTTTTAACATCAATCATAACATCGTCTCCATATTTTCTAAGTGTTACATAAACTAACTATTAACTTTATTGTAACAATATCTCAACAATTATACATACTATCATATTATCGCTTCATTGTCAATCAGTTTGGCAACATAGCAACAAATCAGGTAAAAGTGGTGTTATTTTGTTAGTCAAAAACTATTCTTTCGCAGATTTTACTGAATACGGGAGCACAGTCCGTGTTGCCACCCGTACCGTTTTCATTAAGCACCACAACAATATAATGGGGATTTTTTGCGGGGAAGAAGCCCGCAAACCAGGTGCGGCATATTTCTTTGCCGTTTTCAAATATACCGCTCTGAGCCGTTCCCGTTTTTCCCGCAAGGGCAACCTTATCG
Source organism: Acutalibacteraceae bacterium (assembly GCA_045531265.1). GTDB lineage: Bacteria > Bacillota > Clostridia > Oscillospirales > Acutalibacteraceae > UBA6857. The sequence goes on along the minus strand of JAZSDP010000095.1, from coordinate 21,750 downwards.
GATTTTGCATTGGTAGCGTTACCCTTTTCTGTTACGGAAAGGAGCATACTGCGCAAAAGAGTAACGGTTTCATCCTTGAGTATCTTTTGCGGCACTCCCGTACCTTTTTCCGTAACCTCTCCCCTATCGTCAGCAAAACCGAGCATTACCGTCGGAGTTATATATTTACCCGTTGCAAGAAGATGGTACACCTTTGCCATGTGCACGGGTGTAAGCATAAGCTCACCCTGACCGAAGGCAAAATTAGCAAGGTCACCCTTTTGCGTAAGACCGTCCGAAGTCGGAACTGCACCTTCTGAAGCGATAATCCCATCGGCTATAACATCCGCCGTTCCCAAGCCGATTTTTCGGCAAAGCTCCAGAAGATACTCCACATCCGTTTGCATAATAAGATTTATAAAGTAAGTGTTGCAAGAATTCTGCAGGGCACCTTCCATATTAACCTTACCGTGCGCCTTATGATTATAGCATCCGAAAACACTGTCACCTATTTCAATACTGCCCGTGCATTCGTATTCACTTTCCGTATCATATCCGCTTTCAATTGCCGCGGCGGCAATAAGGGGCTTGAATACAGAGCCGACAGAGTAGCTTTGAAGTGCTTTATTGATAAAGGGTGAGTTTTCAGCCGTAAGGTAAGAAGCAACATCATTCGCATCGTAGTCGGGTATACTTGCTAATGCCATAATTTCACCGTTATTTACGTGCATTACAATTGCACAACCGCTTTTTATTGTGCTGTTTTGAAGCTCCTGCTCAACTATTTTCTGTATTCTTTTGTCTAATGTCAGAACCAGACCTGCAGAGGAATTGAAATTATCGTCGTTGATGTATTTATCAAGGCCTGCAAGCACCCTTCCCTTTGCATCCACATCAAAGGACACTGAAAGCCTGCCGCTGTTTTCCTTAAGATAATTATTATAAGCTTTTTCAAGTCCGCTGACTCCGTCCGTACCCTCTGAATTAAGATAACCGATAAGATGGGTTGCAAGGTTTTCGCCGGAATAACGCTCCGGTACGGAAAAGGTGCGTATAAATTCATTGTTGGTTTCAGATTTAACTTCTGCAGTAAAAGGAAAGCCTTTTTCGATTTTTTCATACAGTGTTTCTTGTGAAAAATAATCCTTAAGATATTCTGCAGAGCCTATCGCCGGTGTTACGGCTGCAATTTTTCTGCTTTCACAGTCCACAAGCAAATCCATATTTCTGTCGTAAATCTTACCTCTTGTTGTACCTATTGTAAGGGTGCGCTGACTCTGATTATGTCCCGCAGACCAATAATCGTTAAAATTTATATATGCAATCCGCACCATTAAAGCCATAAACACTGCAACAAACAGCATATATAATGAAAGCATCCTTTTAACCATTTTTTATCACCGTAAATAGTATTGCAGTTTCACTTACAAATATCGACAGCAAAAAAATTCCATTTATTTTATACTATTTTTGCAAAAAGACTTGACCTATACCAAAAAATGGTCTAAAATAAGAATTAGCACTCGGCACACAAGAGTGCTAAAACAACACACTTAATATGTAAATTAAACTTAGGAGGAATAAATTATGACTATTAAACCCCTTCTTGACAGAGTTGTTCTTAAAGCAACTGAAGTTGAAGAAACCACCCAGAGCGGCTTCATTCTTACCTCAGCTTCTCAGGAAAAGCCCCAGTTTTCTGAGGTTGTTGCAGTAGGCCCCGGCGGTGTTGTTGACGGAAAAGAAATCGAAATGCTTGTAAAGGTCGGCGACAAGGTTATCACCGGCAAATATTCAGGCACAGAAGTTAAAGTTGACGGCGAGGAATACACAATCGTACGTCAGCACGATATCCTTGCTATTATTGAATAATCGGAGGTAACAGACAATGGCAAAACAGGTAATTTACGGTGAAGAGGCAAGAAAAGCCCTTCAGAACGGTATTGACAAGCTTGCAAATACCGTTAAAATCACTCTCGGTCCCAAGGGCAGAAACGTTGTAATTGACAAAAAGTATGGCGCTCCCCTTATTACAAACGACGGTGTTACAATTGCAAAGGAAATTGAGCTTGAGGATGCATTTGAAAATATGGGTGCTCAGCTTATTAAAGAGGTTGCAACAAAAACAAACGATGTTGCAGGTGACGGCACAACAACAGCTACCCTTTTAGCTCAGGCTCTCGTTCGTGAGGGTATGAAGAATGTTGCCGCAGGTGCAAACCCCATGGTTGTAAAAAAAGGTATCAAAAAGGCTGTTGACACTGCAGTTGAAGCTGTAAAGGCAAACTCAAGCCCCGTTACTACCTTTGAGGATATTGCAAGAATTGCAACAATTTCATCTGCTGACGAATCAATCGGTACTCTTATTGCAGAGGCAATGGAAATTGTTACAACCGACGGTGTTATCACCGTTGAAGAATCAAAGACTGCAGAAACAATGAAGGAAGTTGTTGAAGGTATGCAGTTTGACCGTGGCTACATCTCCCCCTATATGGCAACAGATGTTGACAAGATGGAAGCTATTATTGACGATGCAGCTATTCTTATTACAGATAAGAAGATTTCAAACATTCAGGAGGTTCTTCCCCTTCTTGAGCAGGTACTTAAAATGGGCAGAAAGCTTGTTATTATTGCAGAGGATGTTGAAGGCGAAGCCCTTGCAACTCTTCTCGTTAACAAGCTCAGAGGCACCTTCACCTGCGTTGCAGTAAAGGCTCCCGGCTTTGGCGACAGAAGAAAGGATATGCTTCAGGATATCGCAATTCTTACAGGCGGTCAGGTTATCACCTCCGACCTTGGTCTTGAGCTTTCAACCGCAACACTCGATATGCTCGGTTCAGCAAAGCAGGTTAAGATTACAAAGGAAAACACCACAATTGTTGACGGTGCAGGCGACAAAGCTCAGATCAAGGCCCGTATCGGTCAGATAAAGGCTCAGATAGAAGCTTCAACCTCAGAATTTGACACAGAAAAGCTTCAGGAAAGACTTGCTAAATTAGCAGGCGGTGTTGCAGTTATCCGTGTTGGTGCCGCAACAGAAACAGAAATGAAGGAAAAGAAGCTCCGCATTGACGATGCTCTTGCCGCAACAAAAGCAGCCGTTGAGGAAGGCTCAGTTGCAGGCGGCGGTGTTGCACTTCTTAATACCGTTCCCGCAGTTACAAAGCTTCTCGAAGAAACTGAAGATCCCGACGAAAAGACAGGTGTCCGCATTGTTCTCAAGGCTCTTGAAGAGCCCGTACGTCAGATTGCAAAGAACGCAGGTCTTGAAGGCTCCGTTATCGTAAACGAAATCATTTCCTCAGGCAAGGTAGGCTACGGCTTTGACTTTGCAAAGGAGGTTTATGTAAACATGGCTGAAGCAGGCATTCTTGACCCCACTAAGGTTACCCGTTCAGCACTTCAGAATGCTTCCTCAGTTGCAGCAATGGTGCTCACAACAGAATCACTTATTTCCGATATCCCCGACCCCGCAGCAGATGCAGCGGCAGCCGCAGCAATGGCTCAGGGCGGAGGAATGTACTGATAAAACAGTTAAAACTCTCTCAATGACTTGAGAGAGTTTTTTGTTTTATCAGAGTGATATATCCGCTTTGCGGATGTTATATTCGCCTTTCGGCGAGTGATATTTTGCCTTTGGCAAAGTGATATTTTTGCCCATTCGGGCAAAAGTTGAGGGTCTGCGACGCATTATACTCCCCTCTGTCGGCTTCTCCGACATCTCCCCGGGGAGAAAATTAAAATATATCTTTAAATTCTCTGTAATATGTGATACAATTAATTAAAACTTATAGCAAAGGAGAATAAAAATGAAGAAAAAGAAAATTTTAGCTGTTGTTGCTGTGGTGCTTGTTATCGTGGCGGCGCTCACACTTTATTTTACAAGGTATATGTGGGATCCAAATGACACTGAGGAGCTTTACAAACAGAATATAGCATCCGTTGCTTTTGAAAACACACTTGAAGATGCAATCCCTCAGACGGAGCTTTATAACATAATCAAAGAGCATTTTACCGGTGAGCTGCCCGAAGGCAAAACAGAAAAGAAGGCAATCATTTTAGGTTATGACGGCTGCCGTGCCGATGTGCTTACGGAAATTGAGAAGGACAACAGTGCCATTGATTATATAACCTCTGAAGGTGGCACACTCAAATTGGCATACTGCGGCGGCGTTAACTACCCTGAAAAGAACACTCAGGACACTTCAACAGCCCCCGGCTGGTGCTCAATTCTCACAGGCGTGTGGGCAGACAAGCACGGCATCACCGCAAACGATATTACAAAAACAATGGAGTACAAAACCCTTCTCACCTCTTTAACGGAAGAAAAAATCATTGACTCTGCCTCATTTATTACCAAGTGGGCAGGACATTTTTCAAGAAAGAATGCTACCTACCTTGAAGAAGTCAAGTATTGTGAGGAAAACAAGCTGAATGTTGACTTTGCAAGGTGTGATGATGACGAAGCCTCCCATGCTTACAATCTCGAAGAAATAGGCAAAAAAGATTGCTCCGACTTTATCTTCGTAATCTATGAGCCTACAGATTCTACGGGACACAACAAGGGCTTCACCCACAACAACCCGAAGTACAGAGAAGCCTTTAAAACAGAGGATGCCTACGGTTATGAAGCTATAAAGGCTATTAAGGAAAGAGATACCTATGAATCTGAGGACTGGCTGATTATTGTAACCGCAGATCACGGCGGAATCAGAAGAAACCACGGCAATGAAAGCATTCAGGAAAGAATGACATTTATAGCAATAAACAAAGATATATAAAACAGCAAAACCATCGGTTGAATGCCAACCGATGGTTTTGTTTTTATGCTATGACAGCTTTTGTTGTGTATTCCTGTTTGTTACTTTTGAGTGTAGGGTTGCCTTTATAATTCATATCGGCGTAAAGATATATTGCTGAGGTGCCGTCTATTGTAATTGCCTTTGAGCCTGAAGAAGCGACCTTTCCTTCATAAATCACCGTTACATAAAGGCCGTCATAAAGGTCAGGTACTTTTACCTTGGAATCAAAATCAAGAGATACATATACCTTTTCGGCTGTTTCACTGAGCTTGCTGTGTTTCAAAGGCTCAACAACGGCGTATTTCCCTTTTTCGTTAACGCTCAGCACCTTGCCGTCAAAATATCCCATATCCACGGGCTGTTCATCTGAAATTATTTCACCGGTAAGAGAATCGAATACGGTTTTTTGGACTATCTCTCCCGAACCGTATCTTTCTTTAATGAAAACTACAATATTCTCTGTTTCGGAATAGCCGGTACGGCAAAGATAACGGATACCGTCCTGAAGCTCCTCGTAATATCCTATATGGCAGTAGCTTGTGTTACCTTTCTGTTCAAGTATTCTGTTTGAAGCCTCAACGGAAACACCAAGGTCAGTAAGAGATATTCTTGCAACATCACCGTAGGAGCCGATTTTTTCAGTTCTGCCCTTTTCTTCAAGATAAGCCTGAGCATATTTTTCGCACTGCTCCGTAAGGCTCCGTCTGTCCTCTTCCCTCATTGAAATCGCTCTTTTTCTGTATCTTAAGGGGAACAGACGTTTTACGGAATCTTTGAGGTGTGCACCGTCCTCGGTATACTCAACATTTTGAAAAACATAACCCTCTGCTGTGTTAAGAAAGGTCATAACACAAGCCGTACTGTGACCGCCCTGCTCAACGAACCAGCCGTTATCAAATCCGTAGGAAGAGTAAGCTTCAAGGACATAAGCCTTGATTTTATCCCCTTCTCTTTCCGTACCCATAATTATGTGTCCTTCTGCGGGGCACTCACCAAGCCAGGAATATTTACCGTTAATTGAAAGTATGGCTTTGGAAACAGCTGTGTCAAGGTCGGGACTTCCTATTACATTCTGGGCGATATAATTTTTCACCACCTCACCGTTGAGCACCTCAAAGGTGGATGTATAGCCTCCGCTTTCGGAGATAAACCACATCTGTTTGCAGTCTTTATCAAACCTTATTACATCGCCCATCACAGAGCCTGAAAAATTAAGTGCTATTTCATATTCCGTAAGCTCGGAAAGAGCCTGAGGTGAATGATGTGCATAAAAGCCTTCTCCAAAACGAAGACTCAGAAGCATATTCCGGACAGAAGCAATTTCATCCTCGCTTTTCGTTTCAAAAATTATATTATTATTCTGAACAAGTCTCAGTGAGGTTATATCCGTAAGCAAGCCCTCAGTTACAAAAGCACCTGCGACGAGGTCTAAGATTGTAATACCCTCGACGCCGGGAACTGCCTGAGGCTTTGAAACATCGTTCCCGTTATCAATTTCAGGCTTATGGAAAATGTACTCTGAATATTTTTTAAGCTCCATTGCAATGTCTTTACCGGGAACAATATTATAAAATGTTGCAAGGTCATTCCGCTGACCGATTTTTTTAATTGTAATATCAAAATCAACCTTTGAGTTATTTTTGCGGAAGGCGTGTACCTTAACCGTTGCCTCATCATATTCTTCGTCATAAGAGGGAGACCATGTGACGTATGTTTTTTTCTTATCAATACCCACCTTACCGTAGTCTGCCTCTGCCTTTTCAATTTCTTTTATATCATCGAATAAAAATGTCAGCCAGGCGTGAGAAGAAGCACTTGAAAAAGGATTGGATTCCCAAACGGAGTCCGTTAAGGAAAATTCATCCTTTTGGAAGAAGTCCCTTGCCTTTTCGCAGTTGAGCACAACATAATCATTGCTTCTTACAGAATATTTGTTTGTTCCCTTCTGAATATACATTTTCTGAAAATCATCGTGGAATACAACAATCACATTATCAAATTTATTGAACTCTATTTTTATAATGCCGTTATACTGTATTTCCACCATATGGTCAACAACACCGTTTGCAATTTCACCGATCTTTATACCGTGGAAAAACTCCTTTAAAATGCTTTTTCCGTTATTATCCGTAACCTCGTAGCTGTAGTTTTCATTAATGCTCTTTGTAACGGTGAATTTGTAGCCATCTTCTATAATTCTTGTCATAGGGAAGAATGTTTCTTCAACGGCATAAATACTTGTATATTTTCCGCCGTCATTTACATCCTTCGGCAGAGGGTCGGTCATAAAGCATACACCGACTATAACACTTACAACAAGTGCCGCCATAATAATCCAGAAGGCGGGCTTTTTGTAATTCAGAACAGACTTTATTCTCTGCTTCACGCCAACCTCACCGAAAGCAACAGGGCAAGCGGTTATAAGCTTCTGCGGAGCTGAACAGGAAAGAAGTGCTTCGGAATACTTCTTTTTATCTGCGCCTGCCATATCCTTTATAACCTTTTCGTCGCAGGCAAGCTCAATATCACGGCAAAGAAGGATATAGGAAAGCCACATAACGGGGTTAAACCAATAAATTGAAAGAAGGATAAAGCCAAATGGCTTCCAGAGGTGGTCTTTACGCTTAATGTGTGCTTTTTCGTGGGCTAAAACACAGTTTACCGTTTCTTCATCCATGTCCGAGGGCAAATAAATCTTCGGTCGGATAACACCAAGAATAAACGGTGTTTTTATGTTGTCACAGATGTAAACATCATCCTTTAATGCTATTGAACTGCTTATTGTTTTTCTGAGCTTTAAAAAGCTTATAAGAGCGTAGAGGAGCATTATGCACAAGCCGAAAAGCCAGACAACAGACAAAATTGTGCTCATTACAAGCAAGGGATTAAGATGTTCACCGTCAGGGGCGGTGATTTCAGAAAACTGAAGACTGCCTTCACTTATTGTGAATTCATAATCCACGGGGTTTTCAGTTGTGACCGATGAAAAAATTTCGCCGAGGCTCGGCTGAACGGTAGATCCTGAATATACGGTCTCAGGCTGAATGAATTCTTTTTGTGGCATAAGACTGACTGCACTTTCAAGAGAAACGGGGCAGATCAGCCTTATTGCAACCATTGCCCACAGCAAAACCGTAAGAGACTTTGGTGCTTTTTTTAAAATAAGCCTTACAAGAATTACAACCAGTGCAAGAATACTTGCAGTTATGCTTATATTAAAAATACTGAGGAAAATATCCGTAAGGTTCATATTCACACCTCCTCAAAGGAGTCAATCATCCTTCTTATTTCGTCCATATCCTTTTTTGAAAGGGTTTTTCTTTTTGTAAATGCGGCAATAAAAGCAGGAAGAGAGCCTTCAAAGGTTTCTTCAACAAATTTTTCGCTTTGCATAGAATAAAAATCCTCCTTTGAAACAAGGGAGGTTACTGTCCCCTTTTCATTTTGGAAAATTCCCCTTTCGCAAAGCTTTTTAAGTACCGTGTAAGTGGTGCTTTTTTTCCATTTAAGCTCAGTTTCACATTTTTTAACAAGCTCACCCGATGATATGGGCTCATTCTGCCAGATAATATCTGCAAAACGGGATTCAACAGCTCCTAATTTCATTTCTTCCATAAAATTCACTCCTTTTGGTCTATTGGTTGTAGACTACGTTTTTAGTCTATCACCTATAGACCGATTTGTCAATAGGTTTTACAAAAATTTTTATTTTGAGGTTAAAACCGACTTTTTGAGCAATAATAAGGCTGAAATACTAAATGAAGGTAGTGATGATTATGAGCGATTACATAATCGAGATGCTGAATATAACAAAGGAATTTCCCGGTATTATTGCAAACGATAATATTACTCTGAGGCTCAAAAAGGGTGAAATACACGCCCTTTTAGGCGAAAACGGAGCAGGAAAAAGCACACTTATGTCGGTGCTTTTCGGCATGTACGAGCCTGAAAAGGGTGAAATAAGAAAAAACGGCAAGGTTGTTAAAATCAAAAACCCCAAGGATGCAACAAAGCTTAATATAGGTATGGTACATCAGCATTTTAAATTGGTTGATGTGTTTTCCGTGCTCGATAATATTATTTTAGGCTCGGAGACGGTAAAGCTCGGCTTTCTGCAAAAAAAGAAGGCAAGAAAAAAGGTGCAGGAGCTTTCCGATAAGTACGGGCTTTCCGTTGACCTTGACAGTAAAATTGAGAATATAACAGTAGGTATGCAGCAAAGGGTAGAAATCCTGAAAATGCTTTACCGCGAAAATGAAATATTGATTTTTGACGAGCCTACGGCAGTTCTTACCCCTCAGGAAACGGGTGAGCTTCTTAAAATTATGTGCTCGTTCAGGGACGAGGGCAAGAGCATACTTTTCATCACCCATAAATTGGATGAAATTATGTCTGTCTGCGATAGAGTTACGGTACTGAGAAAGGGCAAGTACATTGGTACCGTTGACACAAAGGATACAACAAAACAGCAATTATCGGAAATGATGGTTGGGCGTCCCGTTGAACTGACGGTGCAAAAAGAAAAGTCCGTCCCCGACAGAGATGTTCTGACAGTTGAAAACCTTACGGTCGCTTCAAAAAGCAACAAGAATAAGCCCTCTGTTAATAATGTATCCTTCACGGCAAAATCTGGCGAAATTCTTTGCATAGCGGGCATTGACGGCAACGGACAGACTCAGCTTATTGAAGCCGTCACGGGGCTTAGTAAGGTGCAAAGCGGCAGTATTTTCCTTGAAGGAACAGAAATCACCGACCTTTCTGTTAAACAGCGTAACGATACAGGCATAAGCCACATACCCGAAGACAGACACAAGCACGGACTTGTGCTTGACTTCTCCTTAAAGGACAATTTTGTGCTTCACAGCTACAAGGAAAAAAGATTTCAGAATTACGGCTTTATAAAAAAGGGAGCCGTTAAATCCTATGCAGAAAAGCTGATTGCCGATTTTGATGTACGCTCGGGCGAAGGTGCGGATACCACCGCTCGTGCAATGTCCGGCGGCAACCAGCAAAAAGCAGTTATAGGCAGGGAGCTTGACAGGAACAAGCCGCTTATAATTGCAGTTCAGCCCACAAGAGGGCTTGATGTGGGTGCAATAGAATATATCCACGCTCAGCTTGTAAAGAAGAGAGACGAAGGAAAGGCAGTGCTTCTGGTCTCCCTTGAGCTTGACGAGGTTATGAATCTTTCGGACAGAATACTCGTAATGTACGAAGGTGAGATAGTTGGCGAATTTACACCCGATGATATAACAGTTACAGAACTCGGGCTTTATATGGCGGGAACAAAAAAGCAAGGAGGCAGCAAACTATGAAAAACAGTTTGAAACAAAAAAACGCTCTCTCCCCTCTTAAAGATAAAAAGGAATTCAATGCCGTAACGGCCTCCCTTTTATCCGTACTCACGGGTCTTATTGTGGGCGGTGTTATAACCTTGCTTGTTGCTGTTTTCAGTGAAGATATCAGTTTTAAAGCGGGCATTGAAGGGGTAAAGCTTATATTTTTCGGGCTTTTTTCAACGGGTAGAAATGCCTTGGGCGACCTTACCTTCGGCTTTAATGCCGTGAGCTTAGGCAACCTTCTTTTCAGGGCAACTCCTGTTATTATGACGGGGCTTTCCGTTGCAGTCGCATTTAAGGCAGGGCTTTTCAATATCGGTGCACCAGGTCAGTACCTTATGGGTACTGCAGCAACCCTTTTTGTTGCACTGAGATTACCCTCAGGAGTTGTACCTGCTGCAATTATATGGATTTTGGCTTTTGCATCGGGTATGCTGGCAGGTGCATTATGGGGTGCAATACCCGGTTTTTTAAAGGCATACTTTAATATCAACGAGGTCCTCGCATGCATTATGACAAACTGGATTGCCGCAAACCTTGTAACCTGGTTTTTTGAAAACAGCGACTTGAGAAATGCGGCAGAATCAGGTAAAATAGGTTATATAATGCCCACCAAGATGAATGGGGTTATGACTTTCTCTTTCGGTCTTGACAGAATTTTCAGCGGTTCTCAGGCAAACGGAGGAATTTTTGTTGCAATAGTCTTTTCTTTATTAGTTTATGTTGTAATATATAAAACCACCTTCGGTTATACCCTTAAGGCCTGCGGAAACAACAAATATGCGGCTGAATATGCGGGCATAAAAAGCAAAAGAATCACCGTCATCACAATGGCCCTTGCAGGTCTTCTCTCAGGCGGCGGTGCCGCACTTTATTACCTTTCGGGGTCTACGGAATTTTTCCACGCCACCTACCAATCCTTGCCTCAGGAGGGCTTCAACGGTATTCCCATAGCACTGCTTGCGGTCAATAATCCATTGGGTGTTATTTTCTCGGGACTTTTTATGTCAATGCTCAACATTGCCGGTCAGCAGTTAAAAAATCTAACATCATTCAACGAGTATCTTACAGATATTATTATCGGAGCTATTGTGTACCTGAGTGCCTTTTCCCTTGTTATAAGGCAGTTACTTTCCCAAAGGAGTAGAAAAAAGGCTGTTACCGCCGCAACGGAAGACGGAAACATTACAACGGCAGAAGTTCAGACGGATGCACAGAACGAAATACTCCGCGAGCTCAGAAGCGACTATCCTTCCGACGAAAAGGAGGGTGAAAACTGATGGAATTTCTTATTCAGCAAACCCTGATTTACACCATTCCTCTTCTTATAGTTGCCCTTGCAGGTGTTTTCGCCGAGCGCAGCGGTATTATCAATCTTGCACTTGAAGGTATAATGATTTTCGGCGCTTTTATAGGTGTTCTTTTCATTTATGTTATGCAGAAAAATGACTTGTTCACTAAAGACAGTGCACAGCTTCTGCTTGTATCTACCCTTATTATAAGCGCTTTATGCGGTGCAGTTTTTTCATTGCTTTTATCCTTTGCGGCAATTGAGCTTAAAGCTGATCAAACAATTACGGGCACTGCACTTAACCTTCTTGCCCCTGCGGCTGTGCTTTTCCTTATAAATGTTATTGCAAAACAGAACGTATTGAGTATGGCAACGGGTGATGCGGCAAGCTGGTTTATGCTAAAGAAATCCACCTTCGGCTTTGACGGTATTGAGACACTTAATCCCGTTATGCGATTTTTGTTTATAAATTCTGAGGGTGAGATGAACTTCTTTGCACGTACTTTTCTTGTAAAGAACTATCTTACAACCTATATATGTATAGGACTTTTCATTATACTTGCAATAATACTTTATAAAACACGCTTCGGTCTGAGACTGAGAAGCTGCGGCGAAAATCCTCAGGCGGCGGATTCACTTGGTATAAGTGTGAGAAAAATGCGATATGCGGGCACAACAATTTCAGGTGCACTTGCGGGTGCAGGGGGATTTGTGTTTGCTCTGACTACCGCCAACGCCTCGGCAAACGGTGATGTTGCCGGCTTCGGCTTTCTTGCACTTGCGGTTATGATTTTTGGTAACTGGAATCCCCTTACGGTGGCACTTTCTGCCTTTTTATTCGGGCTTTTTAAATGCATTGCCGCTGCTTATGCCACAATTGACATTAACGGCGACGGTGTATATCTTCTGAAAGAACTGGGAATAAGCAACAATTTTTACAGAATGCTCCCCTACCTTGTTACGCTTTCAGTGCTTGCATTTACCTCAAAAAAATCAAGAGCTCCTAAGGCGGAGGGAATACCCTATGACAAGAGTGTTCGATAAAATACGTTTTTTTAAAGCATACTTCCTTTAATTAAAAAAGTTATATTTGTTTTAACTGTTTTTCCAAGGATTAATTGCATTTACCTTAAAATTGAATTATAATATTCATAAAAATGCGGAATTTGCTTTATTTTTCAATAGTGCCTGAAAGGAATAATTTTATGAGAATTTATGATATAATTGCTAAAAAAAGAGACGGCTTTGAGCTTACAGATGAGGAAATTGCTTTTTTCATAAAGGGTTATGTTAAGGGTGCTATAAAGGACTATCAGGCATCCGCCTTGCTGATGGCAATTTACCTTCGGGGTATGACAGACAGAGAAATGGTCACCCTTACCCTTGAAATGGCACATAGCGGCGATATGCTCGATTTATCTGCAATTGAGGGCGTTACCGTTGATAAGCATTCAACGGGCGGAGTCGGAGATAAAACAACCCTTGTTGTAGCACCCACTGTTGCCGCTCTCGGCTGTAAGGTTGCAAAAATGAGCGGACGGGGACTCGGTCACACCGGCGGTACCGTTGATAAGCTTGAAGCAATTGACGGCTTCAATGTTGCCTTAGAGCCGGAAAAGTTTATAGAAACCGTTCAGAAAACAGGCATTTGTGTAGTAGGTCAGACGGGCGACCTTGCCCCCGCCGACAAAAAGCTCTACGCCCTTCGTGATGCTACGGCTACCGTTGGCTCAATCCCTCTTATTGCATCAAGCATTATGAGCAAAAAGCTTGCTGCAGGTTCTCAGTGTATTGTTCTTGACGTAAAATACGGCAGCGGTGCTTTTATGAAAACTCCCGAGGACGCCGAAAAGCTTTCTGAGAAAATGGTCGCTATAGGTAAAGGCGCAGGCAGAAAGGTCGCGGCTGTTATTTCCGATATGGATACCCCCCTCGGCAGTAATATCGGCAATCTGCTTGAAGTGAGCGAAGCTCTGAGAATACTCAAAACCGGTGAGAGAAGCGACCTTTGTGAGGTCTGCATAGAGCTCAGCACAAATATCATAATGCTTTCACAGGGCTCATCATATAATGAAGCAAGATTGAAGGTTGAAGGTGCAATAAAAGACGGCTCGGCATACAGTAAATTCCTTGAGATGGTAAAAGCTCAGGGCGGAGATGCTTCCATAATTGAAAACACAGATAAAATGAAAAAAGCGTCCTTGAAAAAAGAGGTGCTTTCTCCTCAGGACGGATTTATTACATTTATGGATGCGGAAAAAATAGGCGCATCAAGTGTGATTTTAGGCGCAGGCAGAATCAACAAGGAAGACAGTATTGACTATACGGCGGGCATTATTCTTCATAAAAAGACGGGCGAAAAGGTGACCAAAGGTGAGCTTTTAGCCGAACTTTATACGAATGCTGAAGATAAGATTGAGCAAGCGGAACAGCTTTTCCTCAGTGCATTTTCCTTTGGTGATAATCCCCCCGAAAAAAGGTCAACGGTATATAAAGTGATTTCATAAAATATACTTGTATATATGAATTAAAGGAGAGTTTAAAATGGATAAGAGCAAAAAAATAAATCTGCTTTCATATCTGCTTATATGTATTCTCAGTGTTACGGTTATCGGGCTTTGTCTCAGCATTTTCAAGGGTACTGACAGCAAAGAAACTACGACAACTGCTCCCCCGACTCAGTCTTCCCAATCCGCAACGGTCAATATTTCAACAACGGTTGCAGTACCCGACACAACTCAGGCACCTGCAACAAACAGCACTGCCCCTTATGTTACTCAGGGCACAACAGCCACTACGGCAACACAGACCACGGCGACTCAGGCAATGACCCTTCAGCAGGTATGCGATGCCTATAACAGTGCTGTAAATACTCTTAAGGCTAACAAGGCACCGCTTACCGTTCATAAGGACGAGAAAATTGATATGACCATTACCGAGTTTTCCTTACCCGCACCTATGGAGCAGGTAAACTCCGTTATGAGAAGCATTGTTCCCGACACACTTGAGGATTACACCTTTGAAAACGGTATTAGAACGGACAAAAGCAAAGCGGAACTCAACAACACCATACCACCCTTCGGCAAAAACTCAACCGTTGCTCAAAATAATGTAAGCGTTGCCGAAATTACTGAGACTGCAGAAGGTCAGGAAATTCTCATAAAGCTTGTACCCGAAAAATCAAGCTATGACGGAACAGCTACCACACCCACACCCAATATGTCAAGTATTCTTGACCCATTGGATTTTGCAACCTTTAATATGGGACCTATAGGAGTTCAGAAGGCTGAAATCAGCTATCCCGACACGATACTCAGAGCAACTGTTGATGCTTCGGGCAGACTTACAAAGCTTGTTATTGAGCTCCCCGTTGTAACATCATGCACGGGCGGTATGAGTGTTTTCACCGCTGATGTGGGACTTGATATGAAGGTTACAACGATTTATGAAATAAGCTATAACTAAAAGAACACACCCGACAAATCTTTGTCGGGTGTGTTAATTTTACTTCAATATTTGTTCAGTTGGTTTCTCTTTCGCTGTAATTGTTAATCATAAGACCGGCTGTAAGATGCAAGGCTGCAGTGATTCCTGTTACAATTCCGATAAAAATGTTTATGACCGAAATAAACATAGTCGGTAAAGCAATCATAGCTTCAAGAAAGACTACAACTAAGTAAGCCCATGACAGCCTGTACAAAAAACGTTTTCCTCTTTTTTCCTTGAAGAAAAAACCGATTATAAATGCTGCTGTCGCACACAAATCAGCAAGCAATACACAAAGCCCATAGTCTGTTTCAAAAAGAAATTCAAGCCAATAAAACTCATAATTTGAAAAAATGTAGGTCGCTGTTATGATAAGCAAATAAGCAAAAATATTAAGCAATTGTGCCAATATAAAACGTGTTCGCATGTTTTTCATAATTGCACCTTCTTACAAAATAAACTTCCGTTTATGCTTCAGGTTCTGTTATAGGCTCTTCGTTCTTTATTTCTTCCTCTTGCTTTAAGTTCGGAATCAGATCAACGCTTCCCGTTTCATTGATATCGTCCCTTATAATTTTATATACCGTTGAAGCGAGAGGCACACCTAAAAGCATACCCATAATTCCGAAAACGCCTCCGCCTACGGTTACTGCCGCCAGCACCCAGAGGCTGGGGAGCCCCATTGATGAACCGACAACCTTGGGATAAATGAGGTCGCCTTCAATTTGCTGAAGAAGTATGATAAAAACAAGAAAAATCAATGCCTTGGATGGAGATTCCATAAGAATAAGAAATGCTCCTATACCGCCGCCGATGAATGCGCCCACAACGGGTATAAAGGCACTCACAGCCGTTACGGCACCAATCATTGCAGCATAGGGAAGCCTTAAAATGAGCATTCCCACCGTGCACAAGCCGCCAAGAATTACCGCCTCCGTACACTGAGCCACGATGAACTTGTGGAAGGAATCATCGGCTACCGAAGCGATGTAAGTAAGCTTTTTCATATGGCGTGCAGGGATGTAATGTGTTAAGGCCCTTTTAAGCTGTGAGCCAAGCTTTTCCTTGCCGGAAAGGATTGAAAGAGCAACTATCAGTGCTATCACCGCTGTTGCGACTCCCGAAACAACAGAAGAAACCGCTCCGACAACCACACCCATTACACTGCCGACTCCGGAGGTTATTGCCTTGATATTCTCTGTTATTTTTGTTTTCCAGTCAATTTCCGAAAGTGTTGCAATAATATCCTCGGGCACAAAATCATATTCACCGAGCTTTTCCACAATAGCATTTATGAATGTGGGCACCTCTGCAATAAGAAGCTTTATACAGGACACAAGCTGAGGCACAACTAACGCCACAACCAGTGCCAGAATTGCAACCAATGTAAGAAGTGCAAGTGCGATACTCATACCTCTTCGGCTTCTGATGATAATCGCCTTCTTGGAATTAGGAAAACAATGTCTCTCATAAAAGCTTGTGATGATATTGAGCGGATATGCAAGAACAACACCTATAACAATGGGCATAACCGCACCAATAACAGTTTTTATAAGTCCTGCCGCAACCGACCAGTAATGTATGCACAGATAAAGCACAAAAACTGTTATTCCGATTTTAAAGCAGCTTTTAAAGTCAATCTTTTTCATTAAACGTGCACCTTATTTTCTTGCAACTCCGCTGTCTTTTGCTGCCTTTGCAACTGCGGCGGCAACTGTAGAACCGACTCTTTCGTCAAAAGCGGCGGGAAGAATGTAATCAGGTCTGAGCTCATCATCGGAAACAAGAGAGGCAATAGCCTTTGCGGCTGCCATCTTCATTTCTTCATTGATGTCGCTTGCTCTTACATCAAGGGTACCGCGGAAAATTCCGGGGAAAGCAAGAACGTTGTTAATTTGGTTCGGGAAGTCACTTCTGCCGGTACCAACAACAAGGGCACCTGCGGCGAGAGCTTCATCAGGCATAATTTCGGGAGTGGGGTTTGCCATTGGGAATACGATGGGATCCTTTGCCATTGAGCGCACCATATCCTGACTTACACAGCCGGGAGCAGAAACACCGATGAAAATATCGGCACCCACAAGAGCATCAGCGAGAGCACCTGTTTTGCCTGATTTATTTGAGAAGGAAGCAAGCTCAAGTTTAGCGGGATCATTTTCAATGCCCTCTCTGTTCTTATGAACAATACCCTTTCTGTCGCACATAATAACATCTTTGATGCCCATTGCAATAAAGAGCTTTGCAATTGCAACACCTGCTGCACCTGCACCGTTGAAAACTGCAACACAGTCTTCTATCTTTTTGCCTGAAAGCTTAAGTGCATTGATTAATGCAGCTGAGCAAACAACTGCTGTGCCGTGCTGGTCATCGTGGAAAATGGGGATATCTGTTTTTTCTTTGAGCTTTCTTTCAATTTCAAAGCAACGGGGAGCACCTATATCCTCAAGATTGACACCGCCGAAGGAGCCCGCAATAAGAGCTACCGTATCTACAATTGTGTCAACATCCTTTGAACGGATGCAAAGAGGAATTGCGTCAACATCGCCGAATTCCTTGAAAAGAACACATTTGCCTTCCATAACGGGCATACCTGCCTCAGGTCCGATATCACCGAGACCGAGAACTGCAGTACCGTCTGTTACAACGGCAATTGTATTCCAGCGGCGTGTAAGCTCATAGGACTTGTTTATATCCTTCTGAATTTCAAGGCAGGGCTGAGCAACACCCGGTGTATAAGCGAGTGAAAGTGCTTCTTTATCTTTTACCTTTACACGGGAAACAACTTCAATTTTACCTTGCCATTCACCGTGAAGTCTTAATGATTCTTTTGCATAATCCATTTTTCTGTCACCTTTTTCTCCGATATTTAAAATAAAGCATATCGGCAAACGGCTCTTATTCTGAGCCGTTTGCCACTGATTACAAGATTATTTCTCCCAGGGGAATACATACTGTGAAAGGCCGAGGTCATCACGAACCTTGCTCATTTCCTTCTGAACTGATTCATTGATGGGTACACCGCTGTCTTTTCTCTGAAGCCAGATTTCGTATTCCTTTTCACCTGCGGTGTAGATTCTCTCTTCACCGGGTGCCTTCTTTGAATTTCTCATTGAACGGATGATATCGCCTGCCTTCTTTCTTGCAATTTCTTCACCCATAAAGTGGTTTGTATCAATTGCAATAAAGAAATGACCAAGGTGATAAGGACGGATATTGCCTTCTGCATCCTTACCGTCAAGATCCTTACCGTACATACCGTCCTGAAGGATTGATGAAAGGAATTCTACGAAAAGAGCAAAGCCGTAGCCCTTGTAGCCACCGAGAGCTTCACCGATACCGCCGAGAGTTGTAAGAGCTGCAGTGCCTTGACGGATCATCTTGAGAGCTTCACCTGAATCACCTTCAACGGGGTTACCTTCAAGGTCGATAACGGTACCGGGATGGATATCCTCACCAATTCTTGCATAGTATTCAACCTTACCGTTCTGAGTAATTGATGTTGCACAGTCAAAGTTGAAGTCGAATTCTTCGTCAGTAGGAACGCCAAGGGTGAAGGGATTAGTACCGAACATACCTTCAACACCGTGTGTGGGAGCAACTGAAGGACGTGCGTTTGTACCTGTCATACCGATACAGCCGGCCTTTGTTGCCATTGTGGTGTAATAACCTGCAATACCGTAGTGAGTTGAGTTACGAACTGTAACCATACCCATACCGTATTTCTTAGCCTTTTCAATAGCCATTGTCATAGCCTTGTGGCCGATAACCTGACCCATACCGTGGTGACCGTCAACAACTGCTGTGGTTTCGGTTTCCTTAAGGATTTCAAAGTTTGTTGTGGGGAACTGAATACCTGCGTGGATACGGTCGATGTAAATGGGCTTGAAACGGTTGCAGCCGTGGGATTCGATACCTCTTCTGTCGGATTCAAGAAGTACATCTGTTACGATTTCAGCCTCGTCAACAGGTACGCCTACACCGATAAAGGCATCCTTAATAAAGTCATGTGTTGTTTTCCAATCGAGAATCATTTTTCCCATTGTTAATCACTCCTGTTATTTTAATAAAATTTTTAACATATTTTTAAACTGATATACAGCTTAAATTACTCTTTTTCCACCCAGTCCATTGAACGGGTAACAGCTTTTTTCCAGCCTGCGTAAATTCTGTTTCTTTCTTCCATATCCATTTCGGGTGTGAAAACTCTGTCAACCTCGCGGTTGAGCTGAATGTCGTCAAGATTTTCCCAAACGCCTACTGCAAGACCTGCAAGGTATGCGGCACCCAGAGCTGTTGTTTCAACAGTCTTGGGTCTGTCAACCTTTGTCTGAGCCATATTTGCCTGAATCTGCATCATAATGTTACTTACGGATGCGCCGCCGTCAACACGAAGCTCGGAAATTTCAATACCTGAGTCATCCTTCATAGCTTCAAGAAGGTCGGTCATCTGGAAGGTGATTGATTCAAGAACTGCTCTTGCAATGTGCTTTCTGTTAACACCCCTTGTAAGGCCTACAATACAGCCTCTTGCATACATATCCCAATAAGGAGCACCGAGGCCCGTGAAAGCGGGAACAAGGTAACAGCCGTTGGCATCGGGTACGCTTTCTGCGAGCTCGTCGCAACGCTTGGGGCTGTCGATAAGCTGAAGTTCATCGCGGAGCCACTTGATAACTGAGCCTGCATTGAAGGCTGAGCCTTCAATTGAATAGGTAGTTTCACCGCCGAGACTCCAGGCAACGCCTGTAAGAAGGTTATTTTTGGAAGTTACTCTCTTATTACCTGTGTTCATAAGAAGGAAGCAGCCTGTACCGTAGGTGTTCTTTGACATACCGGGGTTAAAGCAAGCCTGACCGAAAAGTGCGGAGGGCTGGTCACCGATTGCGCCGCAGATAGGTGTACCTTCAAGCTCTTCAAGACCGATGATACCGCTTGCAACCCAACCGTAAACCTTGCTTGAGGGTACGGGAGTGGGAAGAATTGACATAGGAACGCCTAACTTTTCGCAAAGGTATTCATCCCAACAGAGCTTATCAACATCAAAAAGCATTGTTCTTGAAGCGTTCGAATAGTCTGTAACGTGAGTTCTGCCGCCGGTAAGATTCCAGATGAGCCAGGTTTCAACAGTACCGAAAAGAAGCTGTCCTGCCTCTGCAAGAGCCTTTACACCGGGAACATTATCAATTATCCACTTTATTTTTGTTGCAGAGAAATAAGCGTCAACGATAAGGCCTGTGTGCTCTGTGATATAATCGCAAAGCTCCTTATCCTTTTTAATTTCTTCGCACATTTCTGCAGTTCTTCTGCACTGCCATACAATAGCGTTATAAACAGGCTTACCTGTTGCTCTGTCCCAAAGAATTGTGGTTTCACGCTGATTGGTAATGCCGATACCTGCGATATCCTTCGCAGAGAATTTACCTGAACGAAGTACGGTTGTTATTGAATTGAGCTGGCTGTAAAGGATGTTGAGGGGGTCGTGCTCAACCCAGCCTGCCTTGGGATAAATCTGTTCAAATTCGTTCTGAGCCTTGGCAATGATTGTGCCTTTTTTATCAAAAACAATTGAACGTGAGCTTGTTGTACCCTGGTCAAGGGCAAGAACGAGTTTTTCTGACATTTTCTTTTTCCTCCTTGAAAATTATCCATTTAAAAAAGAGAATAGGAAAGCCTTAAACGCACAAAAACGTGGCAGTTCTCCCCTGCCGTTAACAAAATTATATTGTGCAGTTTCAAGGGATTATCACTACTCTCAATTCTCCATGGATATATCTCTTTAACAAAATAATTGTACTTTAAATATCATTTTTTGTCAACAAGATATAGTGTATTTTATTTAATATATATAAATATTTAATATTAAAAACAAAATCTGAAAATATCCTTAATTTCTCACTTGACGGAAAAGGGAGAATATTGTATTATATTAGACAGATTAAAATTACTTTATATATAAAAATCAAAGGGGAAGGAAAAGATATATGGAAAATGTTTTTTCAGGTGAGATTCTGAATATTACACCTTTCAAAAAGGGTTTTGTTTTTGCAACAAAAAGTACCACTCCCGACGGCAGACTTAAGGCTAATTTTTACGGCTACGATGCCGTGAACGATAAATTCACCCACATTAAAAAATCAATCTTCCTTAAGGTTAAATTCGGCTATGAATACGAGGAAATTTCCGAACAGCTGGGTGACTATGTTTCCTGCGATGTGGGCGTTCTCAGCGATAACCGCCTGATGGCTATTTTCCCCAACGGTGAATATAATATTTTCAACACTGACGGCACGTTGAATGTTGCTTCTCAGCTCACCTACCACGGCTCACCTGTTTGCGACATTGCCGTTGACGGACCTTATGTATGGTGCGCAGTACCCGGCGAAAATGCAATTATCAAGTACTCCCCCAGAGAAGGCAGAATCCTCCTTCGTGTAGGCGGCGGAGACAACACAGCCTTTGAAAGACCCTGCGCAGTAACCTTGAACGGCAGTACACTTTACATCTGCAATCAGGGCTCAAGAAAAATCCGTTCGCTTAATATTACAACAAACTCCGTAAGAGATTACAGAGTGTTCAACGAAAAGGTGTATAAATACATCAATGTAATGGGTAAGGAGTTTGTATGGCTGAAATCAGGCCTTTATATTCTTGATTAATTTTAACATCATAAAAGTTAAAGGGGCTGTAAAAAAAGCGAAGACCGTATAAAACTATATAAATAAGGGGGTTCTGCAGGTTTGAAGGCCTGTAAGAACCCCATAAAAATAGTAAAAAACTATAAAATACTAAAAATTAAATGTTTTATACTACGAACAAACTTCGCCACTCGACGTACCGTCGTACGCCTTCGGGC
>JAZSDP010000076.1:0-8621 GCA_045531265.1 Acutalibacteraceae bacterium | reverse complement strand
ATCTTTTTATAAAAGTATCATATGCAAATCTCGCGCCAAACCTGAACCCTGAAATAAAACTGTCAGAATTACTGATACTTGAAAATTCATTATATGCACAGGTGTAATTTGAAAACAGTTCTTTTTCTGCTTCAGACAGCTTTGAAGTCAATTCTTCCTCTTTCTTTACAAGCTCATTAAGTTTCTTTTTGAGTCTTGGTGTGATTTCTGTGGTAAGCTCCTGCGGCTCAAGGTTTCCGTAGAATAATTCTTCTATTATATTTGACATTATGTATTCCTCCGTGTATGAGGAAAAGCTATATAGTACGTAGAATGTGTATTACCGGAGAATTGAACTTGTGTTATGAATATCCGCACCATGATGCGTGTTCATAAGGGATTTGAACACGCATCCTTTTTTTGCTAAAAACAGTTTGATATATTTTTTGTGTTTGTCGCAGATTACCTGCGGCTTTTTTCTTTATGCCGTTTCGGGTAAAGCACCAGATATATAATTTACCGCTACTCCCTGTCGGGTATCATTTACGATTGTGTTTTTGTCAGGCAATTCAATATACCCTACAAAGCGGTAATAAATTACAATGCTATGTGTTTTGTTTTTACCCCTGAAGAATCACTTAACCGGTTCGAAATAATCGTCAAAGCTATCAGAGGCTTCTTATTATAATGCCGATTTATAAAAATGGCAATGCAAAGAATGTTATCATATGTAACTTTGATACAAAACCCGGTTATGGAGGTGTTCCCACTGCGCTTTATTAGAGAGAAAACTCCATTGTTATGCTTGGCGATGCTAAGAAAACCTTTGCTGAATTAATGGCCTCTTTATAATACAAGCAAAGCTGAATTGATAAAATAAACAAGATTGAAAAAGAAGTTATATAACAAAAAATAAGTGGCTGTTGGTCGACCCTAAACAGCCACTTATTTTCGTTTGATTTTTTAATCTCAGCCTAAAGGATATCTGTATTCAAGTCCCTGAATCCATTCACCGCTAACAAAGTTTCTGCCTCTTACAAGAATTTCGTTTTCATAAACCTCAACAACAATACCGTCACCGGGCGCATAATCAACAACCTCACTTGAACGCGGAAGATTGATTGTATTAACGCCGCCTTCCTGACGGAAATTATCCTCACCGAGCTGGTCGTGGATATGGCCGTGGATGTACAGAAGCTTATCGTAAGAGCTGAGAAGCTTTGCAAGTGCATCACTTTCAACACCCTCAAGAGAATAAAGAGGATGGTGATTGAACACGAAAACGGGAGCATCCTCAGTTTTTGCCGTATCGAGAATATCCTTAACCCAGGAAAGCTGTTCCTCACTCATAATGCAGGTGTTAACCGTAAGTGCCTCAGGTGCAATGAAAATCATATAACATCCGTTGACCACCTTGTAATAATAAGGCTTTTTGAGGTTGTTACCGAGGACAAGGTTATTATTTGCAATAAAGCTGTTACAGTACTCACTGTAATCACCGTTACCGTTACCTATGTCGTGGTTACCCATAACAACAAAATTGTTCTGAGTGGGCATAACCGACCTTACGCCGAGGTAAAAGAAGATATTTTCAAGAACCTGACCGTTCATAACATTGTCGCCGAGGCAAACAAGTGAATCATTGTTTTCGCCTGCTTTTACGCCCTCAAGAATATCATAAAAGGCTTTGTATGATTTAGGGTTATTTGTTTCCACATGAATATCGGAAACAGCAGAAAAGCTCATTATAAGCTCCTCGGAGTTTTCAGCCTGATACTTTGCACCGTTTCCGCCGAAAGCCGGTGACATCATCATAAGAAGCACCATAATAGTAGCAATAAGATCTTTGAGATAAACAACTACTGAAGCAACATTCATATTTTTTCCTTCTTTCATAAATTGTTGGGTTTTCACCTGTTATTTACAGTTTAGCATATTATTTTTCCTTTGTAAATTATTAATTCCATATTTTAATAAAGACATATATATTTATTTACAAACTGCTTTTGTAATGTTATTATTAAATTAAGAAAAAATTTGCAGGAGTGCTGATATGAATTTTTCTTTAAAAGATCTCACCTTGGATGTTATCTGCGAAGGCGAAAGAAAAGATGTTATTACAGAAATTATTCTCAGTGAAAATGAACTGGATTTATATATAGCCGCAAAAAATGACAAACCGAAATTCGTTAAAATGCGCTGGTCGGTCAAAAAAACGGGTGAAGAGCTTGTTCTGGGTGATGCCTGGGAAAGAAGCTACGGTGAGCTCGGTTTCCTTAAAGAAAAGGAAAATGACCGATATATGCCCTGGTACTTTATTTCAACGGACAAGAAAAATTGCTATTGCTTCGGCGTTAAAACAGGCTGTAATTCCTTTGTAAGCTTCACATATGACGGCAAATGCATAACTGCACTAGTTGACTGCCGTAACGGCGGAAGCGGTGTTCACCTTGAAGGAAGAAAGCTTAAGCTTGCAACCTTTGTTTACAAAAAATACGAAAGTGCCGATGTCGTAGGATGCCTCAAGGATTACTGCCGTAAGCTGTGTAACTCTCCCCTTTTGCCGAAAGAGAGAATTTACGGCGGCAATAACTGGTATTATGCATACGGCAAAAGCAATTACAAGCAGATTGTTTCCGATGCAAGGCTTCAGGTTGAGCTTTCACAAGGAATAGATAACAAGCCTTTTCAGGTTGTTGATGACTGCTGGCAAAAGCATAAATGTGCAGGCCCCTGGTACCCGAACAGAAAATTTCGTGATATGGAAAAATTGGCACGGGAGATAAAAGAAATCGGTGCAAGACCCGGAATATGGGTTAGACTTCTTTGCAACAAGGACCGAAGGCTGAAAAAGGATGTAAAAATTCTGAGAAACGGAAAGAGAAAATACCTTGACCCAACTCACCCCGAGGTACAGAAATATATAAAAGCGGATATTGAAAGAATCCGCGGTTGGGGATATGAACTCATAAAGCACGATTTTTCCACCGCTGACCTTTTTGGCGACTACGGAATGAATCTCACCAAAACAATAACAAACTGCAAAAACTGGCATTTTTACGATAAAACCAAAACGAATGCAGAAATTGTTCTTGATTTATACAGACTCATTAAGAATGCCGCAGGAGATATGCTCATAATAGGCTGTGATACCGTTTCTCACCTTTGTGCGGGGCTTGTACATATTAACCGTATAGGAGACGATACAAGCGGACTTGATTGGGAAAGAACAAGAGATATGGGCGTAAACACCCTCGCCTTCCGCCTTGCACAGAACGAAGTCTTTTATATGTGTGACGCCGACTGTGTGGGTATTGTCAAGGATAAAATTCCTTGGGAGAAAAACCGCCGGTGGCTTCATCTTCTTTCTTACAGTAATACTCCCCTTTTCGTTTCCTGTACGGATAAAATAAGTGAGGAACAAAGAAAAGATGTTTCACAAGCATATAGGGTATTCAATTCAGAGCACAGCACAAAGCCGCTTGATATTTTTGAAACAAAAACACCGTCAATATGGGAAATTGACGGCGAAAAAGTTACATATGATTGGTATTGATTATTTAATATCATCAAATGCCTTTAACCATTCTTTTTTAATAAGCTCGTGACCTCTTGATGTTGGGTGCACACCGTCGGAAAGCAAATCTGTCGGTGTGCATTTTTTTGTTTCTTCATCTAAAATGCTCTGAAGAGGAACAAATTTAAGATTATGCTTTTCGGCAATGCTTTTTGCAATTTCTGCCATCTGCATAACTCCGTCTCTGAATTTTTCATATCTTTGGGGCTGACCTTTTCTGTTTGCAGTTGCCGAGCCCTCAAGAACAAAGGGCTCAAGAATCATAATTTTTATATCAGGTAATTCTTCCTTGATTTCTTCAATCAGAAGATTATAGATTTTTTCGTATCTGTCCGGGCCGGTGCCGTTATTAAAATCAAAACCGTGCCACACATCATTAACACCCACAAGAATACTCATATAATCGGGTCTGATTTTTATAATATCCCTGACGATTCTTGCGTAAATGTCAGGTACTCTGTCTCCGCTGACGCCACGGTTGATAAATTCATATTCTCCCGAAAGTTCAGCACAAACGAGTGCAGGGTAACCGTCTCCGAGAGGAGTTTTTTTCATAATAATATTATAATTTTTTTCTAAAATGTTTTTTTCTTTGTTGCGGACTCTACCGCAATCAGTTATTGAATCTCCCTGAAACAGTATTTTTTTCATTTTAAAAATCCCCTTTCTTATCAGTTAAATGAATTATAACATAATAAAAAATAAAATCAACAAAGTCAGGCGATGCAAAAGAGGCAATACAGATAAACCGTGTTGCCTCTTGTTTTTTGCCATAAATATTATTTTTTAACTTTTTCTTCTTTCTTTGCTTTTTTCTTAACTCCCGCCACAACAATACCGGAAAGAGCTGCAAGAGCAAGAACATTTGGGAGAACCATAAGTTGATTGAACATATCAGTAAGCTCCCATACAAGGTCGTTTGAAAGGCAAGAGCCAAGGAAGGTGAAAATAACAGCAATAAGAGCATAAATCTTTTCTGACTTTTTACCGAAGAGATATACTATGTTCACCTTACCGAAAAGGTTCCAGCTGATAATTGTTGAGAAAGCAAAGAAAAGAAGACACACAGCAACAAATCCGTTACCGATTTTATCTCCGAATACACTTGAGAATGCGAGCTGAGCCATATTTGTTTTTGAAACACCCTCTGCAGCACCGCTTTCAAGAACACCGCCCTTTGTATAAAGAGTGGAAATTACAACAAGAGCTGTCATTGTAAGAACAATGAAGGTATCAATGAAAACACCTGCCATAGCAACAACACCCTGCTCGTGAGGAGTTTTTACCTTTGCAAGAGCGTGAGCGTGAGGCGTTGAACCCATACCTGCTTCGTTTGAGAAGAGACCTCTTTTTGCACCCTGGCTTATGGCTGTTTTAATAGCTGCACCGAAACCGCCGCCGATAAGAGCCTGAGGCATAAATGCATATTTGAAGATAAGACCGAAGGCTTCGGGGAGCTTTGTGATGTTAGCGCCAAGAATAATAATACCGCCGACAATATAAAGTAAAGCCATTATCGGTACGATTTTTTCCGTAACCGAAGCAATTCTGTTAGCTCCGCCGATGAATATAAAACCGGCAACAAGAGCAACTGCAAGACCGATTGTCCAACCGGGGATACCGAAAGCACTGTTACAGGTTTCGGCAATTGAGTTGGATTGCACCATACTGCCCATAAATCCGAGAGCAAGGGTGCTTGCTACAGCAAAGAAGCCTGCAAGGAATTTACCGCCCTTACCCTTGAATGCCTTTGTGATGTAATAAACAGGACCGCCGTCAACAGAGCCGTCAGCATTTTCTACTCTGGTTTCCTGAGCGAGTACAGCTTCGGCATAAATGGTTGCCATACCTAAAAAAGCGATAATCCACATCCAGAAAATAGCACCCGGGCCACCGATAAGAATAGCACCGCAGGCACCGACGATATTACCCGTACCTACCTGTGCAGCAATTGCAGTTGCAAGAGCCTGGAAGGAGCTGAGCCCCCCTTCCTGCTTTCCGCCGCGAAATCTGATTCCGCCGAATGCTTTTTTCATAGCCTCACCGAAATATCTCACCTGAACAAAACGGGTTCTCACGGTATAAAAAATACCGATACCGAGAAGAAGGATAATGAGAATGTAGTCGGAGAGGTAAACGTTAATTGTCTGAACAATTTTCAAAAGAGTTTCCATAAATAATACCTCCGTATAAAAAATTTAACCGCCCTTTAAGAAGGCGGTTCCGAGAATAAAAAAACAACAGAGAAATATATATTCAAAAAATATTTCGTCTGCTCTGTCCTTTTGCCTGAGAGATTCAGCGGTTATTTACCGCCTTGCACCTTGGGCACTCAATTTAATGAGATTCTCCAGAGCCTCCTCCGCTATCGGTTTCTTATAAGATTCCGACAGTTTCACAGGGATCTTCAAGAGTATATCACTAATTTAATTCTATGTCAACACTATTGTAAAATATTATCATTGTTAATAAAAAATCAGATGTCGGATTAGCCGACATCTGATCTTTTATTTAACCGTAGATAGGACCGTAGTTTTTACAAGCCTCATAGTCTGCACTTCTTATATCCTCTGTTCCGAAAGCTGCCCATGAATGGGGACGGAAGATTTTATCTTCGGGAACATTGTGCATATTTACGGGGATACGGAGCATTGAAGCCAGTGTAATAAGGTCAGCACCTACATGACCGTAAACGGTAACGCCGTGGTTAGCGCCCCAGTTAGCCATAACTGAATATACATCCTTGAATGCACCCTTACCTGTAAGATTGGGAACAAACCAGGTCGTGGGCCAGGTGCGGTCAGTTCTCAGGTCAATTGTTGTATGTGCCCTATCGGGAAGGTCGGCGGTGTAGCCTTCTGCAATCTGGATAACAGGGCCGATGCCTTCAACAATATTTACACGAAGCATTGTCACGGGCATTTCTGCTTTGCAACGGAAGTGACTTGAGAATCCGCCGCCTCTGAAATATTCGTAGTTGGCTCTGCACCAGTCAGTAGCTTCAAGGCAAGCGTCAATATCTTGCTGAGTCATTTCCCAGAAGGGCTTCATACAGCCTTCGCCGTCGCTGTTCCTGGAAGCACCGCTGCCGTCAAGAGCTGTTGCGCCTGAGTTGATAAGGTGGATAAAGCCGTCCTTTGCCTTACCTTCGGGCTTGATACCCGTAACTCTTTCGCAGGCTTCGGGGCTCCAGTAGGTACGCACATCGTGGAAGCAGGGAGCGCTGCCTGAAATAAGAGTACCGAGCATCATTGAAACGCCGTTCAGAGTATCGTTCTCCGTTGCAAAGGGAGTGGGAGCCTTAGGACCGTTCCAGTCAAATGTGGATGCCATAATAGCTTCTGTAAAGTCTGCATTGGGAAGCCAGTCAGTCCAGTTTCTCTGACCTTGGAAGCCGCCTGCAACAGCATTTTTACCAAGAGCCTCCTCGTGCCAGCCAAGTTCATCAAGCTTCTTATTGCCGTAAAGGATATCCTTAACGATAATTGAGAACTTTGCGATGAATTCCCAGTCCTTATCAGCGGGAACAACCTTTGATTTTCTGATGATTTCGGGAAGGTCCTTGCCTGCGTTTACATCAAAGCCTTCCTTACAGTTAGCTTTAATCCAGGAAAGAGCCTTTTCATATTCGTCCTTATCGTAAATTTCAAGGGTAATTCTTCTGATAATGTCGCTCATATCAACCCACTCAGCACGGATACCGAAATACTTCTGGAACATTGAGGCATCACAGTAGCTGCCTGCAATACCCATTGAAATACCGCCGAGATTTACATAAGCCTTGTTCTTCATCCAGCCGACTGCTATTGAAGCTCTTGCGAAGCGGAGAATCTTTTCGGCAACATCCTCGGGAATGGTGCGGTCGTCAATATCCTGAACATTTCTGCCGTAAATCGAGAATGCCGGAAGACCCTTCTGAGCGTATGCAGCCATAACAGCGGCAAGATAAACCGCACCCGGTCTTTCAGTACCGTTAAAGCCCCATACAGCCTTGATTGTGTTGGGGTTCATATCAAAGGTTTCCGAGCCGTAGCACCAGCAGGGAGTTACGGAAAGAGTTGCAACAACATTCTGTGTTGAGAACTGCTCCTCACATTTTGCAGCCTCGGCACCGCCGCCGATTGTGGTTTCGGAAATTACGCACTGCACAGGTGTACCGTCGGGATATCTGAGATTTTCGCTGATGAGCTTTGCGGCTGCTTCAGCCATACCCATAGTCTGATTCTCAAGGCTTTCTCTTACTCCGCCCCAACGGCCGTCAATAACAGGTCTGATACCAATTTTAGGATATAACATATTAATTTCTCCTTTATGTTTATTTTTTAATTATTTTGCAGAATCTTTCAAAAGCTTCATCCCAATCGGATGTGTGCTCATATTCATATTTTTTGACCTTTTCGGTTTCGGAAATAATCTCTCTGCCCTTTTCGATGCTTTCAATTTCGCCGAGTGCAATAAGCTGAAGAACTATATTGCCCAAAGCAGTAGCCTCAACAGGACCCGCAATTACAGGTATGCCCAGACTTTCTGAAGAAAGCTCACACAAAAAAGCGTCTTTTGTACCGCCGCCCATAAGGTGAAGCACTTCAAAGCTTTTGCCGGTGCACTCCCCTATCTGTTCAAGTGCAAAACGGTATTTCATAGCAAGACTTTCATATATGCATCTGACCAGCTGACCGATTGTTTCGGGTACAGGCTGATTTGTGCTTACACAATAAGCTCTGATTTTATCGGGCAGATTGCCGTGGGCTGAAAGTTCGGGAGCATCAGGGTCAATAAAGCTTCTGAATTTTTCGCTTTCTCTTGCCAGCATTTCCAACTCATTATATGAATACTTTCTGTCTGTTTTTGAAAGGTCACGGCGGGTTTCTTGAATCAGCCACAGACCGCTGATGTTTTTAAGAAAATTGACTTTTCCGTTGGCTCCCATTTCATTTGAGAGCTCAAGAGCATTACTCTGTTTTGTCATGACGGGTCTGTCAAGCTCACAACCGATGAGTGACCATGTTCCGCAGGAAAGAAAGGCTGCGTTTTCGCTCAGAGTGGGCATTGCAGCAACGGCACA
>JAZSDP010000023.1:0-25222 GCA_045531265.1 Acutalibacteraceae bacterium | reverse complement strand
CTCCAACTAGCTAATCAGACGCGAGTCCATCTTTCAGCGATAAATCTTTGATGTATTGTCCATGCGAACTATACATGTTATGCGGTATTAGCGTCCCTTTCGGAACGTTATCCCCCTCTGAAAGGCAGGTTACTCACGCGTTACTCACCCGTCCGCCACTAAGTCATAAAAGCCTCACCCCGAAGGGTTCCACTTAAATGCTTCGTTCGACTTGCATGTGTTAGGCACGCCGCCAGCGTTCGTCCTGAGCCAGGATCAAACTCTCTAAAAATTGTATTAATACAGCCTTAAGCTGTGCTAATCATTTTCAGAGCTTGTTCGCTCAATTCGTCATTTGCTGACGTTAATCATACTTCGCTAATTTTAGCTTCCGTATTACTGTTTGAAAAGTACTTTTTAAAACTCTTCTTGATGGATATTTTCCATCGAATCTCGGGTTCCTTTTCTTATCTCGTTGTTTAATTTTCAAGGTCCAATCGCTACCCCGTTTCCGAGACAGCTCAAAGAGTATACCACATACTCCGTTCTCTTGTCAATACTTTTTCTGAAGTTTTTTCAGAAAAGTTTATGACATTTTTCTTGTCGCTTCCCCACTTTTTGCGAGAGAGCTTGATTATCATATCATTTACAAGAAGAATTGTCAACAAGTTTTGCACATTTTTTTGATAACTTGAACACTGTTCCGTGTGTTCGTCTTATTGAAACTGTTTACAGTGCTCTTTGTAAAAGCGGTAAAAGAGCAAGATCAATGTTATTGCAGTCTTAGGTATTAAAAGGCGTAAGAAACAATCCCCTCTTTTCAGAGAGGATTGTCGCCAGCATTGGTTATGACAAAGAGTGCTTTTTACATTTTTTAGCTTGCATCACCGATTGCACGGAAGAAGCCCGTGATTTTTTCAATGATGCTTCTGATGAATGCAATGATGTTGTTAATTATATTAACAAGCTTGCTTTCGCTGTCGCCTTCGGTAAGATCACCAAAATCTAAATCACCAAAGATTCCGCCAAGGCCGTTGTTATCGTCAGCAGGCTCGTCTTTCTGATACATTGCCTCAACAAAGAGGTCACAGTCGGGCATTGTAAAGGTGATTTCTGTAGCCATAAGGTCAGCTATACCAAGGTCAACCTCGTTACCGTTCATATCGGTAATCTTCCAGCCGAGGAAAGCAACACCACCGAAGGTTGAAAGCTCAATTGTGTCACCAAGCTTTGCAATGGGTGTTCTTTCGTCGCCGTTGATTTTGTGGTTTACGGCTGACGGGTCTGCATAAGTGATGCTTCTTCTGATTTTTGCAGTTACAACCTTTTCAAAATCAACCATTGAATAGGGGTCATTTTCGGTGGGGTTGTAAACAACCTTGATTGTATAATCGCCTGTTGCGGGGATGGGATAATCAACGGACCATTCGTTATTGGCGCCCTCTGCCTTGATATCATCGGCAACAAGCTTTCCGTCAACATATACATCAAATGTGCCCTTAACCTTGTGGCTGAGATTACCGCCCAGCACACCTGCCGTGTTCCAATAAGCGGTTGTTGTGAAAACAACGGGCTCAATGGTGAGAACGAACTGACGATAAGTTGTCTGATAGTTGCTGTTGCCTTCATGACTGGGATAAATACAAACAGTATAAGTGTTAGTACCTACGGGGGCTAATTCATCTCTGTCATGGTCAGGGAATGAGATGTATGCAACATCAGCACCGCTGAGAGCTGAACGGTCCTTAATCATAAGCTTGAGCGTAACACCCAGAGCATCGCCTCTGTCAAATTTAGCACCGTAAGGAAGAGTTATTTCAGGAACAATTTCTTCACCGTTTTCGTTGACGAGCTTGTAGTTAGCCTTGGTAACGGTAACTACTGCAGTACCTTCACAAGGCGTGTACTTTTCAAGGTCATCGGGTGTAAAAATTACTTCAACGGAATCAAATACACCAACTATAGGCTTTACTACACTTGTTGATTTTCGTGTAAAAGTACCGCTGACTACTTTATCGCCAGCCATAACCTTTCCGCCCTCGAATACAGCTTCAGAGAAATACTGACCGTATTCTAATGTTGCAGTGGGAGCTTCAACGATTGTTGTTGCTTCTATACTGCTTTCAACTTCAACATGAACCTTAACTATAAATTCTTCATATGAAGATACCGTGTGAACTTTAGCTTCATATTCACCGCTTTCAGTAACAACTGTGTCAGGATTTACCCACTCCCAGTATGCTTTTTGAGCGTTTGATTCTGTTGCATTATATGGATTTTTAACCTGACCTCCAGTTATTTCTACTGTAGAAAGTGTTGCTCCTTTTACAATTTGAGAAGCGGCAACGGGAGGATTGTTTTCATCAGCTAAAACTAATGTTGTTTTCTGAACATTATAAGTAACAGTACTTCTCTTCTTTGTAAAGCCTGTGTAAGCATCTGTATTATCAGGCACAAATGTTAAATTGGCTTTTGCGTTGGTAGCATAAGATTGCATCAGTGAAGGATCAACAAATTCAAAATGTCCAGGCACCTGATTACCTGCAGCATCTAATACTATTTCGTCATCATTTAATGTAAGACCTTCCGCCAAAGTCTGACCGTAATACATTTTTCCGTCAGGACGATTGTATGTGATAGTTGGCCATTGTGTAACATTATTAGCACTCAATGTTTCAACTGCTGCACTTGCATAAAACGGCACAACTGATAACATCATCATAAGTGCCATTAAGATTGATAGTAATTTTTTAGTTTTCATATTTTCGTTTCCTTTCTGTAATTTATGTTTTGTGTTTTGACCCCTCAGTCAAGGCTTTGCCTTGACAGCTCCCCTTTCAGAGGAGCCTATCGTGCAACACCAAAAAGCCTTCTCTGAAAGGGAAGGTGGCAGACGAAGTCTGACGGATGGGTTCTTGTTACTCCCTCGTCACTTCGTGACACTCCCTCTAACAGAGGGAACTACCTAACAGGGGAATTACCTTTCAGGAGAGCCTTTTTTTGCTTCTCATGAAAGGAGAGGTTGACTTATTTGAATCTTGGTTTAAGTTAACCGTTCATATTCTTACTTAAATTCGTTCATGCAATGATTTTTAAGAAAATCCTTTGCCGCATTTTTATGTGCATACTTTTCATCTACTGAAAATCTGATGATTGTGCCAATATACTCTTCACTGTTCAAGAGATCCATTGTGCCGTCTTTATCCATATAAACAGCTTCTTCGAATTCAGTTGTTTCTGCCTCAATAGGTACGAGGGCAAAATCCAGTCCGGCAAAAGGCATCATATCTGTTATTTCAACTGCAAAAAACTTCGCATACTCATCGGAATACTCTTTTATAGCGTTACCTCTGAAACACATGTTGGTTGATGATGGTTTATAGCCTTCTAAAAGAAAATTCCACGCAAGAACCAAATCTTCATCTTCTTTTTCAAGTTTTTTCCCGTCCGCTCTTGAAAGTTCAATTATTGCATAATATGCATCACTTACTGTCCATTCATAGGCTGCAGTACCGTCAGATATTCTTCCGCCGGTCATAACCCTGTGCTTCTGTCTTGCTTTAGTTATGCTTTTAAGCTCAAACCTGTAACCCTCGTCCACAGCAATAACATCATTGTATTTTATACTTTGATTATAGTCCAATAAAATATGTTTGCCTGTACCGGACTCACGGCCGGCTATTGCAAATGGGTCGGTGGAATTTTCGTATTCTGCATCGAACTCCTCTACGCCTTCACCTACTGCGGCATTCTGAATGTTTTCGGTTAATCTGCCTCTCCACTCATGGCTGAATGTTTGTATAAATTCACCTGCACTTACGCCGATAACCAATACACACATCAGTGCCGCTGCAACAAGGAAAGACCATTTAATTTTTCTTCTTTTTGTGTTGCTGATGTTTTCTTTTATATCTGATTTTTCATCAAAAATCTTCTGAATTTTATTTTCAAATTCAGGTGTATAAGCTCTGATTACAAACTTTTCTTCGGGAAGAGAGGCAAGCTCTTTTTTTGCCGCTTCTTCAAACGCTCTTTTGAGCATAGGATTCCTTTTTTCCATAACCTTCAATCTCCTTTGAAATTATACTTACGAGTTTATGTCTGCCTCGTAGCAATTGCTGTTTTACCGTTGTTTCTTTTCTGCCTAAAAGTGACGCAATTTCCTTTACGCTGAGCTCGTTGAGGTAGTAAAAGCTGAGCACATCACGGTACTTTTCATCAAGGCTCAGGATTGACTTAACAACAATATCGAAATTCTCCTTTGAACAAATCATATCAAGCATTGATTCGTCAAAAGCCTCGTCTATGTCCTCACCGGGCATGGCTGTTTCACGCTGATTCTTTTTCAGCATATTAATTGCCCTGTTTCTTGCGGCTTTAGTGACATAGGAGGCTGTGCTTACCGAATCCACATCACCGATTTTTTCAATGTGCTTTGAAATTGCAATAAAAGCATCATGGACAGCATCCTCGGCGGCAAAGGGGTCGTTAAGAACTCTGCAGGCAGAAATATACATTCTGTTTTTATATTTTTCGTATATCTGACGAAGCTTTCTTTTGTTATCTTCGTCAGAAACTTTATGGGGTTGCATATTACTCTCCCCTTTCCTGTGTGTTTAAAAGGCCTTTCATATATATAAACAGATTATAAAGGAGTAAGGTTACAAAAAAATGAAAACTCCGAAGAAATTCTTCGGAGTTTTTGATGATAACTGAATTATTCAGCTGTATCCTTCTTAAGAGTTTCAAGCTCTGCTCTGAGCTCCTTGGGAAGCTTGTCGCCAAACTTGCCATAGAATTCTTCGATGCCCTTTGCATCTTCAGCCCAGAGAGCCTTATCAACATCAAGAATCTTCTTGAGACCTTCAATTGTAATTTCGTCTTCAAGACCTTCAAGGTTGATGTCTTCAGCCTTGGGAAGGTAACCGATTGCGGTTTCTTCTGCGTCAACCTTGCCTTCACATCTGTCGATGATCCAGTCAAGAACACGAAGGTTGTCACCAAAGCCGGGCCACATAAAGTTGCCTTCGTCATCCTTACGGAACCAGTTAACATTGAAGATTTTGGGAGCCTTATCTGCATCGAGAGTTTCACCGATGTCGATCCAGTGCTGCCAGTAGTCAGCCATATCATAACCGCAGAAGGGAAGCATTGCCATGGGGTCACGGCGAACAACACCTACTGCACCTGAAGCTGCTGCTGTGGTTTCAGAAGCCATAATTGAACCAACGAATACACCGTGGTTCCAGTCTCTTGACTGATATACAAGGGGAGCAAGCTTTGCACGTCTGCCACCGAATACGATTGCTGAAATCGGAACACCATTGGGGTTCTCAAATTCGGAGCTGAGGCAAGGACAGTTAACAGCAGGAGCTGTGAAACGGCTGTTGGGATGTGCGCCTTTTTCTTCGCTTTCCTGACCATTCCAGGGGTTGCCCTTCCATTCAACTGCATTTGCGGGAGGATTCTTGTCAAGACCTTCCCACCAAACTGTGTTATCATCAAGGTTGTGAGCAACGTTTGTGAAAATTGTGCCCTTCTTTGTTGTGAGAAGTGCATTGGGGTTGGACTTCATGTTTGTGCCGGGAGCAACACCGAAGAAGCCGTTTTCAGGGTTGATAGCATAAAGTCTGCCGTCAGCACCCTTACGGATCCAAGCGATATCGTCACCTACGCACCATACCTTGTAGCCCTTATTCTTATATCCTTCGGGAGGAATGAGCATAGCGAGGTTGGTCTTACCGCAAGCTGAGGGGAATGCAGCACAAATGTACTTAACCTCTCCGTCGGGCTTTTCAATGCCGAGGATGAGCATATGCTCTGCCATCCAGCCTTCTTTTCTGCCCTGATTGGAAGCGATACGAAGAGCGAAGCACTTCTTACCGAGAAGAACGTTTCCGCCGTAGCCTGAGTTAACTGAAATAATTGTGTTATCCTGGGGGAAGTGGCAGATGTATCTCTTTTCTTCGTCGATATCGCAACGGCAGTGAAGACCGCGAACCCAGTCATTGCTGTCGCCGAGAGCTTCAAGAACATTGAGGCCGACTCTTGTCATGATGCACATATTGAGAACAACATAGATTGAGTCTGTAAGCTCAATACCTGCCTTTGAGAATTCTGAACCAACGGGACCCATTGAATAGGGAATGATATAGGCTGTTCTGCCCTTGTAGCTGTCCTTAGCAATACCGTAAAGCATTTCATAAGCTTCTGCGGGATCCATCCAGTTGTTTGTGGGGCCTGCTTCTTCCTTTGTGGGAGCACAGATAAATGTTCTGCCTTCAACACGAGCAACGTCGTTAACAGCAGTTCTGTGGAGGTAACAATCGGGAAGGAGTTCCTGATTGAGTTTAATCATTTCGCCTGTTGCGCAAGCCTCTGCGCGGAGAGCTTCGATCTGTTCGTCGCTGCCGTCAATCCATACAACCTTATCAGGATTTACAAGTGCGAGCTTGTCTTCGAGCCAATCGAGAACGCTTTTGTTGTTTGTGGGTGCGTTTTGAAGCATAGTAAATCTTCCTTTCCATAATACAATATTTACTCAGTAGCCTAAAATTACTCCTTGTACTCCATACTACTATTCTTTTACATTATACTTACTTTTATTGCATTTTGCAATAGAAAAAATACAATTTTTATAATAATTATTATTCCGTTTAAGTATGGACGTATACCAAATAGTATATTACAACAAAAAAGGATTTGCGGAGATAAATTCTTCGCAAATCCTTATATATTATATATTAAATATTAATTAACCGAATAAATCCTGGAAAAGTCCATTACCCTCGTAATGAGCCTTACCGCACTCGCAATTCTTGTTTATGCCGAAGATCTGATTAAAGAAATTAACAATCTTAAACAAAACGCCTGAGAGACCGTCCGGATTGTGGCAGAAGCAGCGGCAGTCAACAATTTCACCGCTGTCAGTTTCAACAAAGTGAATATAACATCTGTCGCACATACCGTCATTGTTTTTATCAACATGCCCGTATGCGGGAATTACCTCACCGGCTTCTTCAAGTCCGCAACCGATACAATAACGGATTACTGTGTGGCCATCCTTAAGGCACTGAGCGGGAACTTCAGGCATAACCACCTGATACACATGATCTTTTTTTGAAATAGGTCTTGTTTCGGTGAATGTACATAAGATGCACTTTCTCATCTCAGTGCCATCTTCTTTACAGGTAGCATCTTTAACCTTAACCCATTTTTCTTCCATAGTGTGTGACGCCTTAAGTTCAACAGGATACTCAGTTGAGAAAACCTTATCACAGTCAGGGCATCTGTCAACGATATAACCGTCATTAATGCAGGTGGGCATTACCTTATACTTTGCACGGTTAATGTGTGCATCCTTTGCAAATGTTTTTTCTGCTGTCATAGCTTCTTTACAATAGATACAACTGAGATAAGCTGTTCCGCCGTTTGCACAGTTACCGCCGGAAATAACCCACTTGCCTTCAGTGTGATTGAGGGCTGAACCATTATCTGTTACTGTTGAAGTTGCGTTACAGTTATCGCATTTTGCTGTTTTTGTGCCGTCAACACCGCACTTTGCATTACCGTCGCTATTATATGAAGTGAAACTGTGCCCCGTTGCAGGAAGAATTTCCGTTCTTTCATTTTCCTCATGGAAACGGCACACAAGAACCTGATATCCATCCTCTTCACAGGTAGGTGCTACATAAGTAACTTCACCTTCCACAGGTCTTTTGGGGTCCCAGTGATGATTATCACTTACAGGAATAATCTTTGTTCCGTTTGCATTACACTTGGTACAAACTACCTTCATAAGACCTTCGCTCCAACATGTAGCCTCTTTTACGATTTCGTACATACCTTCTTCGTCGCTCCATGTGTAGCTGTGGGCGGGGATTACTCTTTTTTCTTCTGTGGACTTGCAGACCTTACATATTCTGTATTCCTCACCATCTTCCTCGCAGCTGGGTTCAGTTCTTACAATCCAATCCCCTTCAAAAATATGAGCATTGTTATCGAAAGGAATAATTTCACTTTTTTCATCGCCGCAAACAACACCGTCAGCGCTTTCATTTATACAATGAGCAATCCGGATACCGGTCTTATTACAAGTGGCTTCTTTTGTAACAGTCCAATCTCCGTAAGCATGAGCATACTGATCAATAGGTAAGGCTACAACTTTTGTTTCATAGCAATCATCGTTAATACAGTAAAGATATTCTGCACCTTCCTTAACGCAGGTAGGAGCAACATATGCATAACGCTGATACTCATGATTATAAATTGTTTCGCCGTATTTTTTGTTACCGCAGACCTTACAGATAAGACCTCTGTTTTCCTGACAACCGTACACTGATTCAACACGCCACTCACATACACCGGCGCAACCGGAAACAGGGCAGTATTCAATCTCATCAGCTGCGCTGCTGATACCAACGGCTGTTACGGTGAACAAAATCATTATACAAAGGAGTACGGATATTAGTCTCTTTGTTGTTTTCATATTTTTTTACCTCCGCTTATAATCGTCACCTTATACATGCACAATGCCACACTGACATACTTCCATTTTCAGAAGCTTCCAGATAAGCTGAAGAATGGGAAGAAGGAAATTCTTAATAAATCCCATATCACTGTGACAAA
Organism: Acutalibacteraceae bacterium; assembly: GCA_045531265.1. Classification (GTDB taxonomy): domain Bacteria; phylum Bacillota; class Clostridia; order Oscillospirales; family Acutalibacteraceae; genus UBA6857. The sequence goes on along the minus strand of JAZSDP010000023.1, from coordinate 16,615 downwards.
GGCAACTGCAGAATACACCTTCAGGGAGCAAAGAACCTGAACAAAGGTCACACTTATTATCGGCATTCATATCAATATGTTCAAGCTTGGGAATTGTTTCAACAGGAGAAGCTGTAAGGCAGGTCTGACAACGTCTTGCATTGGTTTCCCCTTCCTTATAGCAAGTTGCAGCTTTACCTTCAATGGGTATATAACTGTGGTTGGTTATAGTTATGATATCCTTCTGCTGACAGAGTTTGCATTCTCTGATATATTTGCCGTTTTCGTGAGGATTCTCACCCTCAAAGCATTTTGTATAAATTTCATTTTCACCCCAGAGGTGTCCTGCATCTGTTCGCTCCACCTTTAATTCGGAACCGCATATACTGCACTCATAATAAATATACGGAACATAAGAAGGGTCATCCTTTTTGCAAGGAGCATCCTTACCTGTTTCAGCATAATAATGATTGACCTGTACGGGAACCATTTCATCTTCAGAAAGTCTTGCACCGCAATCAGCATTTGCACAGACTTTATATCTGAGACCTGTTTCCTTTGTACAGTCATAATCAGAATCTGCACCTTTATAAATCCATACATAGCTTTCGTGTGCACATTCACCGCTTTCAGCAAAAGCAGAAACGGGGACAATAGCGAAAAGCATAATCAGGGATAAAATCAATGCTAATGATTTTTTCATTTTATAATACCTCCTAAATATGTATTACCTCAACCTAATTTTATCACTAATGTATTTTTTTGTCAATGACGATGGCGTTATTATTTGACATAAATCTGCATATAAAAAGCTCCCCCGTATTCGGGGGAGCTTAACCGGATTCGACCGATACTAATTAATAGTGAACAGTTCCGCAAGCACAAGTCTTATTTGAGCCAAAGAGCTTCCAGAAGAACTTAGCAATCTTATAGAAGAACTGCATAAGCCAACTGTCATTATGGCACATACATCCGCAGGACTTGTCAGTGCCGCTACCGTCATTATAAACCTTACCGCGGCAATCGTCGCAAAGTCCGTCGCCGTCAGTATCACTGTGACCGAGTGCAGGATATACTGTGTAATCAGAGTTTTTATCGAGGTGCTCGTCATAACTACATCTCTTACACTTCCAGTATTCACTGTGGCCGGGAGTTGAACATGTTGCTGGAACAGCCTCAACAATAATTGTGTACTTAAGTTCCTTATCTACTGCAGGACCGTGACCGGTTGCGGGAATTGCATATTTCTCGCTCTGAGCGTTACACTTAATACAAATCTGGTATGCTCTGCCGGCTGCACCGCAGGTAGCAGCCTTATCGATTACCTCTTCACCCCATGCATGGCCTTCTGACTTGAGATTCTCAGGATATTCTGTCTTTGTGAATCCGCAAAGGTCACACTTGTAGTTAATATAACCGTCTTCTGTGCAGGTGGGAGCAACTGTTGCAGTCTTTGTCCACTTATGGTCGCCTGTTTCTTTCTTAGAATCAAGCCTCTTGTTACAAACTTCACAGTAGAGGTACCATATGATACCGTTTATGCAGTCTGCAGAACCTTCATCCTTAATCCATTCACCTTCAACGTGAAGAGTGGGATCTGCGGGAACAATCTGTGTTACCTTATAGTCACAGGCAACTTCTTTACCGTCAATTATCCATGTGCATGTACAATATCTTGTCTGCAAGCCTTCATCCTTACATGTGGGCTTATCTGCTTCATTTGCGTAAGTCCATACACTTAATTCGTGACCGCAAGCTGAACCGATTACTTCCTTTTCCTTGGTTTCTTCACAGTTCTTACATTCAGCAAGCTGCCATTTGTTTGTAAGGCAGGTAGCCGGTCTGTTAACATCGTCATACCATTCACCGAAATCATGATCGGGCTGATCGCCGTATTCATTCTTACAGGTATCGCATATTGCCTTATCGTGGCAGGTTGCTTCGCCGCCGGCGCAAGCTTCTGTCTTGCCTTCAACATTTATAACAATATCATTGCCCTCTTCGTCCTTAACGGTTTCCTGAAGACCGTATGCTGTACAGTTAACACACTTCTTATAGTGAGCATCCTTACCTTCAGCGTTCTTGGTCTGAACATATTCGCCGATAAAGCTGTGTTCTGATGTTTCACCAACATAGCCCTGACAATCCTTACACTTTGCTCTTTCTACGCAAGAGGGAGCTGCACCTTCTGCTTTACAGTCTGCTGTTTCTGTGTTGCCGCATACACAGGAGCGTGTATGAGTTTCAGTACCTTCAACCTGAGTCCAGCTGCTGAATGTACAGTCAACTGCATTTTCATCAACAGCACCGCAACCGTTTGCACAAAGTCTTGTGTGCTTATCTGTTTCAGCGTCAAAGCTGTAGTCACCTGTAAAGTCGTGACCGGTTGCTGTGTAGCCTTCTGTCTTATAACCGAACTTCACACCGCATTCACATACTTCATATGCGCTGTGTCCGTCTTCAGTACAAGTGGGAAGAAGAGCGGGAACCTTTGTGAGTTTTGTATGAGTATCGGGGTCAACATCACCGTCTGAGAACTGAAGAACAGCAAGCTCTGCTTCATATGCTTCAATAAGAGCGTCATATGCTTCGTCAGTCATATCTTCAGCCTTAACGGGTTTTTCAGGAGCTACAAGAGAAGCTGACATTGCACAGGTTGCGCAATCGTACCAATATGTTGCTGCTGTCTGGCAGTTAGCCTTTGTAACTATATGAGCATAGTTACGGATTTTTTCTGTAAATGTATGTGCCTTAAGGTCGCCGTGAGTGAAGGTGCTTGTGCCTACTTCATCACAGTTACCGCAGGATACATAATATACTGCCTTTGAAGTACAGGTTGCTTCTGAAACGAGGTAATCCTCATCTGCTACCTTCTTCCAATCGTGCTCAATCTTAGTGCCGAACTTTTCGAAGGTTGCTTCATAATCTGTGTCCTGACTTGAAACCTTAGCTTCACAAACTGAGCAGTGCTTATAATATGTTTCGTTTTCGGTGCAGGTTGCTTCAGTTGCTTTGTAAAGGTATTCCTTACCGTCATACTTATGACCTGCGGGTTCACCGAATTCAAATGTAAGATTTGTATACTTTTCAGTATCTTCTTCATCCTTAGCGTTCTTGGTACATCTTGAACAGTCATACCAATAAACAGCCTTTTCAGTACATGTTGCAGCGGTCTTGAGGTGTGCTGCATTTGTCTGTACTTCTGTGTAATCGTGACCCTTAGCAGCATCAGCAGGGTCAGTGCTTTCAACTACCCACTTGTAACCGCAATCGTCACATACATATGTGAAGTATGCACCTTCTGTACATGTAGCTTCAGTCTTAACGGGTTCTGCATCAGCACAATCAAATTCTTCGCTGACAACATCACAGCGCAGACACTTGAAGGTGTGCTTGCCGTTATCAAGGCAGTTAACTACTTCTGAATTTTCAAAGTCGTGACCGAGCTTTGCCATATAGATGCCGCCGCAGACTTCACACTTTGAATCTTCTGTACAGGTTGCAAAGAAACCGGTACATTTTGCTGTTTTGCCTTCTTCGCCGTCAAGGCCGTAAGCATCACAGTATTCGCACTTTCTGTAGTGTTCTTTCTTGTCAGTAACCTGAACGAAATCGCCATTGAAGTTGTGAGCTGAATACTCGCCGTATTCCTGACCGCAGACTTCACATTCTGCAAGCTTGGAGCAGGTAGCCTCGCCGCCGTAGCAAGCTTCTCTGTTACCTGTATCCGGGCAGGAATATACTACTTCATATGTTGTGCCTTCTTCAGGCTTTTCTGTTGTAATTGTGCCGTCAGCAAGCTTATAGATTGCTGTTGTACACTTATATTCGTGGTATTCAATGCCATCAGCATCGACACCCTTAACAATTTCACCGTCAAACTTATGACCGAGTGCGGGGATTACGCCGTCACCGATTGACTTTTCACAATCAAGACAGTACTTACTGTCTGCATAACCTGCTTCGGTACAGGTGGGAAGAGTACCTGCCATTGTGCCTGTGAAGTTCTTATGGTTATCGGGATTTACGGGAAGGTCTTCACCTTTTTCAATAACTACATTACAGCCGTTACATACAACGTCTGCTGTATGGCCGGGAATTACGCAGGTTGCTTCAACCTCGTTATCTCTTCTTGTAGTGTTAATACCATCTTCAATACCGTGGTTTGCGGGATCAAATGCACCGTATTCTTCCTTACAAAGTTCGCAGACTGCAAGCTTATTACAGTATGCTGTACCGCCCTTACAAGCTTCTTCGTAAGTGTAACCGCAGACACCGCAAAGAGCTGTGTGGTTGAGGTTATCTTCCTTCTGGCTGTAGGTGATTTCGCAAGCAACGGGATCGCTTACAGCACCGCAGTCTCTTGAACACTTGAAGGAGTGTGTGCCGTCTTCATTATTTACAATGTAGCCTTCCTTAGCTTCAAAGATATGATCGAGAGCTGTGCCCTGGTGAATTACTGTATAGCTGTGGCCGCAGGATTCAACCTGACAGGTATAGGTTGTATATGCATCTTTGCCGCATACGGCTGCTGTGTAAACTGTTCCTTCACCGCTGTAATCACAAGGATTAGTTTCTGTGAAATCACACTTTGAGCAATAACGGCTGTGGTTATGCTCTTCAGCACTTCCTGAATATGCCCAATCGCTGAGATATGCATCATGTGACTCAGTAAGAGTATTACCGCATTCGCAGGTTCCGGTATGAATACCGTCAGCGTTGTCCTTGTAATTCTCATATGTACAGTCAACTTCACCTACAAGAGTATTACATTCTGAATATCTGATACATTCATAAGCGTGCTTACCGTTTGCAAGCTTGACAATTTTATCTGTTGCTTCGTGGTCGAGAGCTGCTGTACCTACATAGTACTTATCCTGTGCTTCATTATCATCCTTAGCGTTTGCATCACAGCGTGAGCACTCATACCAAAGAGTCTGAGCTTCTGTGCAGGTTACGGGTTTTCTTTCAACGCCTGATTCTTCAGTGTAGTCGTGACCGAGAGGCTCGCCGTCTGTGAAGATATTTTCGGGCTTTGCTTCAAATTCACCGCACTGACAGCTCTTGTAATACTTAGCAGCGTTGAGACAGTCAGCATCGGAAATCCAGTATTTCTCATCTACAACTTCCTTATCGTAGATGTGAGGGAATTCATATCCGCAGACATCACAGACACAATTCTTATCATTGTCGAAGCAAGCCTCGTCAATGTTATCCTTACAATAGTCACAGGTTGCAGTGTGCTTACCGTTATCGTCTGATACGGGATCAAGATATTTATGTGACTTGCCGTCAGCTTCAATTACATCAACCTTGGTTGCATCACAAGCGGTACATTTGTAATTACCTTCACCGTCATCAATACAGGTCTGAGCAGTTATAACTGAATCAAGAACCCAATCGTGAGCGGCAACTTCAATCTTATGATTGCTGTTATGAGCACAGACTTTACCGTGCTGACCGTTGCCGAGATCTTTTATTTCACCGTAGCTGTGAGCTGTGGAGTCAATATCAATTATATCCTCTTTTGTTGCACCACATGTACAACTGTATGCACCCCAGCCTTCTGCTGAACAGGTGGGAGCTGTGAGTGTTTCTTCAAGTTTCCATACATGGATTGTAAGGTTATCTAAATCCCATGTTTTACAGGTTTCACAATAGAATGTATGCTGATTTTCGTCATATTTTACATATTCGTCATAGTCGTGGGCAGCAACTTCAATTGCGTGTGTGGGATCATTGGAAGCATTGAGACACTTTTTACCGTGAGTGCCGTTTCCGAGATCGGAAATAACGGTATCGTGGTTATGTGCGTCGGGGTTGATTTCTATTGAATCTTCTTTTGTTGCACCGCAAAGGTTACACTTGTAATTACCTCTACCTTCTGTTGAACAGGTGGGCTCAGTAATAGTTTCAGTAAGAGTCCATACGTGCTTTTCACTTCCGTCGTCAGCTATCTGATAAGCGGGACAGCCTTCTACTCTACATCTGTAACCATGAGTGTTTTCATCAATTTTAACGAGCTTGGTTGTGTTGTAGTTATGGTTGCCGGTTGCGGGAATTTCACCAACATAGGTGTGACCGCAGGAGCACTTATATGTACCCTCACCGGGCTGATAACAGGTGGGCTTTGTTGTGATTGCTGAACCGGTGGGTGCTGAGTGGGAGTGGTCAGCAAGAGAATCCATATTCCAAGCACCGCAACCTTCAACACGACACTGATAACCGTGCTGAGTGTCGCTGTAGATAGCAAGCTTATTGTTCCAGTTATGCGCTGCGGGGTCTGTACCGGGAGTACCGTTTACAGTATTGTAATCCTTTGTTGTTGCCTGACCGCAGGCTGAACAGAGGTATGTGTCGTAACCGTCTTCTGTACAGGTGTGGTTTGTATGACCTGTGAAGGTGTCATAAACGTGTTCACCCTTAGCGGCAACACCTACAAAATTATCAGTTGAATGAGCCTGACCGCAGATTGAACAGCTCTTGTAGTAATAGATATTATCTTCACAAGCATTGTAATCAGCACCGGGAGCTATCTGATACTTATCATCTATTACTTCAACAAAGTTGGGTGTATGAGTCTGAGTGTTTTTACAGACTGAACAGGATTTTGTATGTGATGAGTCTGTGCCGCCCCATGTGCCGTCACAAGGAACATATTTGCCGCCTTCACCAAGCCAACCTATGTTACCGCAGACGGTACAAGCTCTTGCGTGGGTACCGTCTTTATATGAGAATGCACCTTCGTGAATATGATCTGCAGCTGCATATACAGCTGTAACTGTCATGTTTTCAGTTACGTTGTCAAATGTCTTATCCCAATTTGAGAATGAATAGTGAGCAGTATTGTCAGCAGCCTTTGCACGTGCTGTGGGTGCTGTTGCGCCCTGACCTGCAAGAACCTTCTGTGTCTTTGCTGTACCCTGAGCATCAACGAATGTTACGGTGTATTCCTGTACAACAAGACCGCCGAAGTTCCACCATGCATCAACAGCTGCCTTAGCATCTGTAGCATATTCATTATACTTGCAAACATTATTAGCTCCGTCAAAGTATGTCTTGTCAGGCTTTGCAGCAACAAGAGCATTGGCAAGTCTTACAAGCTCATCAATTGAAGCCTGAGTATATTTACCTGCAGGAGCTTCATATGCCGTTTTTACATAAGTCTGAGCATTAGCAATAGCTTCTTTGAGTGACTTGTAGTTAACAACGCGGACATATGTATTTGATGTTGCAGAAATTGTTTTGCTTGTTGAATCGTCATATACATAAAGACTGAATGAAGGCAGGATATTTTCAATAAACTTTGACTTATCCATTGAACCGGTAAACTGCATGTAGTTAGCATAACAAGGTACTGTGTCAGAATTTTTTCTGGTGATTTTCTTTGAAGAGTCAGTTGTTGTTGAAAGATAGTTAAGCTGATCACCCTGAGTCATAGCCCATGTAAAGTCAAGGTTAGCTCCGCAGATACCCTTCCAATAACTGGGATGAGCAAGATTGGAGTTTGTCATCCATGCTCTTTCAACGGTACTGCTACCGTCCCAGGAACCGCCCTTATTGGGGTCGGTAGTAAGCATAACACCTGTACGGGGAGCAGTTACACCGTCATAAAGCATAACAGTTTCAGCATGGTGCCAGTCAATAGCAATAGCGTTAAAGTTACTGCTGTTACAACCGTCAACACCTAACTTTTCATCACCGGATGCCGCAACACCGGAATAAATATTAGTCTGAGTGTAAGCAGGTGAATAAAGAACGTTCTGATAAAGACCGTCCTGAGCCGGAACCGTATTATCGTTCGTAAATTTACCTTTAACAAAGGTTGCACCTGAATCTGTTGTAAGATAAGTTGTATAAAGCTGCTCGAGAGTGTAAGCAAGTGTTTCCTGAGCTGCGTGAGCCTCGGGAACAGGTGCATAAAACACCCAACATGAAAGCAGCATAACAACTGCCATAAAGAGTGACATAGACTTTTTAGCTGATGTCTTTAAAATCTTTTTCATATTTGTTTTATCCCCCTTAATAAAGTGGTTTTGAATTTACCCCTCTGTCCTTCGGACATTTCCCCTTTCAGGGGCGACAAGGACACATAAGGCAATTCAGATTTTTCTCCGGGCTTTCACCGGAATGCTTTTATAAAGATTGAAAGATTAAATGTTCACCGAACACATCTGACCTCCTTGTGTTTAACCGATTAACACATTATTTCCTTTCATTAAGTTGTACCCTTAGGGTACGTGAATTTTGAAAAGGGTAGAATAACCCCTATAATTACACATACTCATTATAAAAGATTAAGGCAATAAAATCAATAGGCTTAAAGGTTTTTTATAGGTAAAAAATAGAAGGCTTATTTTGTGCAATTTGTTAAAATGGTGTGAAGGGTTGAACCTCTCCGCCCTTCGGGCACCTCTCCTTTCAGGAGAGGCAAGCTACGCCTTGTCTATATGAAAAGCAGCTGGCGTGAGGATATAAAAAGAGGTCGCCCTTGCGACCTCTTTCATTTTATTATTCATACTGCGGTAACCAGTCCTTGTGTGCTTCAAGAAGCTCATCAACCATTGCATATATATCCTTGATATTCAGCTCACCGCCGGTGAGGGGGTCCATCATAGCGGCGTTATAGATATACTGCTTCTTTTTTGTTGCGGCGGCTTCAATTGTAAGAAGCTGAGGATAAATGTTGCTTGAATTCATTGCCGCAAGCTGTGTGGGTAATTCCCCCATATAGCAGGGTGTGATACCGCTTCCGTCAACAAGGCAGGGCACCTCAACACAGGCATCCTTGGGAAGGTTGGGGATAAGCCCGTTATTAAGAACATTACCGCCGATTTTATAGGGCTTGTTTGTTACGATTGCTTCCATTATGTATGAAGCGTATTCCTCGGAGCGTTCGTGGGTGATTTTGCCGTCTGCGAGGATACTGTCTCTTTCTTTTTCCCAGCCCTCAATCTGATTCACACAGCGTCTGGGGTATTCATCAAGAGGAATGTTGAATTCCTCAATCATTTCGGAATATCTTGTTTTAATATAGAAAGGATTGTACTCGGCATTGTGCTCACTGCTTTCGGTGCAGTAGTAGCCTAACTTGTCAATATAATCGAAGCGGACCATATCCTCATGCTTTTCGGTGGCATTCTTTTCCTTGGCTCTTCTTTTAATTTCGGGATAAAGGTCGTTACCGTCCTTATCGTGAAGCTCAAGCAGCCATGCCATATGGTTGATACCTGCAATGCGGTCAACTCTGCCTTCAATCTTGTCTTCCATACCCAGCTTTTTAAGAAGGTCCTTTGAACAGCCCTGAACGCTGTGGCAAAGACCTACGGTTTTAACCTTGGTGTGACGGAGCATATAGCCCGTGAGCATTGCCATAGGGTTTGAATAGTTAAGAAGCCAGGCATCGGGGCAGACCTCTTCCATATCATCGGCAAAGGCTTTCATAACAGGAATGGTGCGAAGGGCACGCATAATACCGCCGATACCCATTGTGTCAGCAATGGTCTGACGAAGACCGTACTTTTTGGGAATTTCAAAGTCGATAACGGTGCAGGGCTCATAGCCGCCCACCTGAATTGCGTTAACAACAAAGTCAGCACCTCTGAGTGCATCTTTTCTTTCAGCTTCACCGAGGAAGGTTGTAATCCTTCCCCTGCCATCGTTTACATTTCTGTTTATTGCACTGAGAATGGTTTCGGATTCCTTGAGTCTTTTTTCATCGATATCGTAAAGTGCAAACTCGCTTTCGCAAAGTGCAGGAGTGCACATACAGTCGCCGATAACATTCCTTGCAAAAACGGTACTGCCTGCACCCATAAATGCAATTTTCATAATACTTTCCCCTTGCTTTATATTTTGCTTTTTGGTAAAATAGACTCAACGGAGTCTGTATTAAGAATAGCACAATGAAGCCTGCTTTTCAATACAGCTTTTCAAATTATTTTCACGGAGAAGAAAAATATGAAGGAATTTAAATTCTATGTTATGGCAGACCCTCACTTTTTTGATACGGCTTTAGGCTGCAGCGGTGAGGAATATGAGGACTTTATGCACTACGAGCAGAAATGCTTTGCGGAAACACAGAGCATAAACGAGAGTGTTTTCTCATTCCTGCAAAAAGCCGATGAGGCTGATACGGTACTTATTGTGGGTGACCTTATTTTCAACGGAGAAAAAGAGAACCACAAGGGCTTTCTTAAACTGCTTTATAAATTAAAGGAAAGCGGAAAGAAAATATATGTTGTAACTGCCGACCACGATTTTAAATGGCACGAGGGTGACACCTTCGCTTTCGGGAAAACCGGCAGATATTCCCCCGAGCACACTGAAAGAGACGAGCTTTTTGATTTATACCGTGATTTCGGCTTCGGCGATGCTATTGAGTGCGACAGAGATAATCTTTCTTATGTGGCTCAACTTTGCGACGGGGTGCGCCTTTTAGCCATTAACTGCGACCATAAAAAGAAGGGTAAATACTACTTCAAGGATGAGCAGTGGGATTGGATTCAGAAGCAGTGCGAAAAAGCAAAGGAAGACGGTCAGACCGTAATCGCAATGTGCCATTACCCCATTATGCCCGGCCAGCCTTTGTTCTCACTTATTTCTCCGATGATGATTCGTGATGCACATAAGTTTGCCACCTTCCTTGCAGACTGCGGAGTGAAGATGATTTTCACGGGACATATGCACAATCAGAGCATTAATACAATAGAAACGGAAAAAGGCAACAGACTTTATGATATTACAACGGGCTCAATTATTGCTGACCCTGCTTTTATAAGACTTGTGACTCTCAGAGAAAATGAAGCGGAAATAAAAAGCATCCCTACCCCCGACTTCGAATGGGATACGGATAACTGCAAAAAGTATCTTTCAGATATGTTTGACAGAATGATAAAGAACATTATTACCGATATGCGTGATGATACTGAAAGAGCTATGTCCAAGCTTCATATTGAGGATAAGGGCATTATCAAAAAGGTGCTGAAAATCCTCGGCAGGATTATATGCAGCATAAAAATCGGCACCCTTGCAAGGCTTTTATGGATTAAATGTGACAAGAGCATAAGAGATATGAGAGTTCTTGATTATGCGGCAGAGCTTGTGCACGGCGCATTCAGAGGTAATCAGACCTTCAAGGAAGGCACACCCGAAGGCAATGTGCTTCTCAGACTGATGAAAAGATTCCGCTTTGTTCTCAGGAAGATTGATATAAAAGGCTGGGACGGAGAAAAAGCCGACCTTTATGATATAATCAAAAACTCAGCAGGTAATTACGGCATTGATGATTACGACGCAACCCTGAGATGGTAAAATTATAAATAATATAAATATAGTATGGTGTATTGACAATAAAATCACTGCTGTGATAAACTGTAAATAAGATGAAACATACAATTTTAAACCAAATCAGACAAAACAGCAAAGCAACAATCCTCTTTTCCCTTATCGGGGTATTTTATCTTTCCTTCGGTTGTCCTTTCAGACTTCTGAGCGGAATTTCCTGCCCCGGCTGCGGAATGTCAAGAGCGGTTTTCGCTTTATTGTCTATGGACTTCGATAAGGCTTTCACAATGCACCCACTTGTTTTCTGCCTGCCTTTTGCAGTGCTTATCTTTTTTAAAAGAAAGAGCATTCCGAAAAAGGTTATGACGGTACTCTGTGTATTTGCTTTAATCCTTCTTCTTGCAGTGTACCTTATAAGAATGGCACAAGGCGGTACGGTGGTATATGCAGATTTTGAAAGCGGACTGATTTATAAGCTGTTTAACAATGTAATGTAAAACAAGGAGGAAATAAAAATGGCAGTAAGAAATTATCCCTTAAGACCTGATGCAGACCTTTATGCACTTATTCATCAGGTAGCTCTCACAATGGAAACTCAGGGCTTTCAGGCAAACGTTCAGATGGTAGGCCCTCAGGCAGGTGTTCTCACAATTCAGAAGGACCGTGAGGGCTTCCAGAATGTTCTCGGTCTCGGACTTGAATGCAGAGCAAATTTCTCTTCAATCAACGGTCAGCTTTCCGTTAATATTGACGGCGAATGGACAAACAAAATCATTGCAGTTGCAGTAGGCTGGTTTGTTTGCTTCATCCCCATCATCACAGGTATTGTGGGTGCTGTAAGTCAGCTCAGCCTTCCCGATAAGATTTTCAATGCGGTTAATATGGCTGTTTCTGCAGCACAGAGCGGTGGCTTCCAGCAGACACCTCCCCCATCACCCGAAGTTTAAAAGGAAATAAAAAAATAAAGGGCATATGCCCTTTATTTTTTTATTTCCTGAACACTCTGAACAGCGGCAGGCAGGAAGCGAAAAACTTTTTATAGCTTTCGCAGTAGTCACCGCTTTCACGGTTTCGTTTGCAGCCCCCTGCCCTGCAAAGAGGATAAAACCTGCATTCCTTGCATTCCTGAGGAACAGGTATGCTTTCCTTGATAAACTCAAAGGCAGTTTTACTTTGTGCAAGTTCTTTTAGTGAGCTTTCGTTTATGTTACCTAAAAGCCACTCGTCGGTGCAGTAAAAGTCGCAGGGATAAATATTGCCGTTGCCCTCGCACACAAACTGATGGGTGCAGTGCCCCATAAGGCCGCACTGCTCAGGTCTTTCACCGAGGTACATTCTCAACCAGTTATCAAACTGACGGATGCTCATATAATTTCCTCGGGCAAAATCCTTTACATAAAGATTGAATATCCTTATAAGAAAGTCCGTGTATTGCTCCGCTGTCATATAAAGCTCACTTTGGGTGTTATCTCCCATGGGCCTCAGGCAAGGGATAAATTGAAGATAACGGAAGCCCTGAGACCTGAAGTGCTTATATATCCTTTCGGCATTTTCCGCACAGTAGCCCGTCAGAACTGTCAGGATATTATATTCAACCTTGTATTTTTCAAACTTCTTTGCGGCTTTTGTTATTTTGTAATAGGAATTCTGCCCTTCGGCATCAACCCTGAACCTGTTGCCCTCGTAGTCACCGTCAAGGCTGAGACCTACAAGAAACCTGTTCTCAAAAAAGAACCTTGCCCATTCATCGTCAACAAGGGTGCCGTTGGTCTGGATTGAATAAAAGATTTCAGAATTCTTTTTGTTATACTCTTTTACCTTAGAGGTGAAGAAGCGAAAATAATCCTTTCCCGCTATCAAAGGCTCACCGCCCTGAAAGGCGAAGGCTACAGTGTGACCGTCGGCGAATTCCAGGGCGCTTTTAATTAAGCTTTCTGCCGTGGCTTCCCCCATTTTACCAAGAGAGAATACATCTCTGTGGGCGGCAACATCACAGTAAAAGCAATATTTACAGCGAAGATTGCAAAGGGAAGAAGCCGGCTTTATCATAATTGAAAGAGGCGGCATTATTCAATTATACCTCTTCTGTTTTCTTTGAGCTTATTCTGTACACCCTTGAGCACCTCGTTCATTTCATCGGAAATTTCGGGATATACGGGAGTACGGTTATAGTTTTCCTGATAGTCGTCGGAAAGAATGTGCAACCAGTTCTTTCTGTTCTTATCCCAGAAGGCTGAGTTATCGTTCTGAATCTTATCAAAATACTTAAAGGTAATATTTTCGTTATCGTTGAGAACGGCGTATTCGTAATCGGGATACTTTTCCTTAACGCTTTCGGAAGTCACGGTATACTGAATTGCCTTTACATCCTCACGCTTCATATGAAGAATGGGGTGCTCCTTGGTGTGGATAACCTTATCCTCTGTAATTACGGGAAGCATTGAAACACCGTCGATTTCTCTGTCTGTGGGAAGGTAGCTTTCTGTGCCGCCGTTACCGGTAATACCGCAAAGCTCAATAAGTGTGGGGAAGAAGTCAACTGAGGTTACGCTTTCGCTTCTCGTTCCGCCCTTTTCAAAAAGGCCGTTATTGTTATCCCAACGAAGCATAAAGGGAACCTTCTGTCCACCCTCGTATGCAAGGTACTTACCGCCGCGAAGGTCGCCTACAGAGCCTTCAAGAGCAGGTCCGTTGTCGCTTGTGAATACGATAATTGTATCTTCAAGAACACCTAATTCTTCCATTGTGTTGAAGAGCTTACCGAGATATGTATCGAACTCCGTAAGGCAGTCAACGTATGTACCCATACCGGAAACACCGTCAAAATCGTCACCTGCAAAAACGGGACCGTGAGGCCATGGTGTTGCATAATAAGCAAAGAAGGGCTCATCCTTTTCTGCCTTGTCTGTAATCCAGGCTTCAATTTCACCGTGAATCCATTCGGTAAGCATGCTCTGGTCCTTTTTGCCCTTTTCGTCTCTCATTTCACGGTTATCGTGAACAATTTCATATTCACCGTTTTCTTCACGGACATGATAGAAGGCATACATATCATTAACATGGTGGCTGCCGCAGTAGTAATCGAAGCCCTGATTTGTGGGAAGGTATTCACCGTAGTCACCGAGATGCCACTTGCCGAAGGCACCCGTTGCATAGCCTGCATTTTGGAATACCTCTGCAATTGTGATTTCGTCACCGAGCATACCGTCAACATTGTTGCCCATTTCAAAGGAGTTATAAACTCTTGTCTGAGCGAAGTTGCCCGTGGTCTGAACTGTGGGGTAAATAACATTATCTGCATAGCCCCTGTAGGGATAACGGCCCGTGAGGGTTGCAAAACGGGCAGGTGAACAAACGGAATAGCCTGAATAGAAGTTTTCAAAGTTAAGACCGTTTTCACCTATGGAGTCCATATTGGGTGTTTCGTAAATTGCACCGTTGAGTGAGGTGTCGCCGTATCCCATATCATCCATAAGAATGAACAGAACATTGGGATTATCTGAATTTGTTTTGTCAACATTTTTAAGGTAGTCGTCGTGACCGTCCCAAAGCCTTTCTGTAACAGGCTTTGTTCTGTGATTTCCGAAAAGCACAGAGAAAACAGAAGAAGCCATAAGAAGAATACTAAGCAGGAAGGATGTAACAGCCTTGAGGCCTGTTTTGCCGCACTTCTTTTTAGCCACGAAGAAAAGTGCCCAAAGGCATACAGCAGCAGGAAGAGCAAGAAGAATGTTACCGCCGAGTCTTGTAAGCAAAGAGCCGTCGCCTGAGAAAAGAGGATTTGCGGCACTTGACCAGTCTGCTGACTTATCAGCGAGGAAGGCGCCAAAGCCTGCATCTGCGCCGAATATAACGTGGAATATAATCATACCCACACTTGAAGCGGCATAGCCGAAAATCATAGGAGCGTAAACCTTTTTCTTTACGATGAGGGACAGCAGAATTACTGCAGACATAATGCAGCAGTAAAGAAGGCAAACAAGGTTAATAAGGTTAAGCCTTGTGATAAGAAGTACCGCCGCAAGTACTACACCGATGACTGCAAGAAGCATCGGGAAAGCTTTTTTCATTGATGTGTCGAGAGAAAATTTGTTTTCCATCACAGAACCTCCGTTTTGTTTTACATATGAAGTAATTATACAATAATTTACATTTTTAGTCAATATAAAAAACATTTATATACAAATCTGTTTTTATGTGGTATTATTATATAAAACGGTACTCAGGGAGATGCAAAATGAGCTTTATAATCTGTGACGATATAATTGCCCTCACGGGCAAAATCAAAAAAATTGCATTCAGTGAAAGGAAAAATGCCGAATGCGAATATACAAAAATCACAGCCCGACCCGTAAAGGGCAAAAAGGGCGTTTTCTGGCAGAATGAAAGCTTCAAAAACAATCAGGTCTTTCATCAGAATCTGTCCCAGGAGGAATTTTTTACCTGGCTTTCCTCCGAGGCGAAGGAGAATTACCGTCAGTGTTGCCTTACAGCCGAGGGCACAACAATTCACTATACTCTTTTTCCCGATAAAATCAAAAGAAAGGTTACGGGCAACACCGTAACAAAGGCTCAGCCTCAGAGCCACAACAAGGAAAAAGCCTACATATTAAAGCAGGGAGAAAACATACCCGCCCTTGTTGACCTGGGTGTTTTTAACAGTGACTTTCAGGTAATAAAAAGCAAGTACGATAAATACAAGCAGATTAACCGATTCATTGAAATTGTTGACGATGCCTTCGGAAAGCTCAACAAGGATACGGTAACCATTCTGGACTTCGGTTGCGGTAAAAGCTACCTGACCTTTATTATCTACCACTATTTTACCGTAATCAAAGGCGTAAAGGCAAAGGTGCTCGGCTTTGACCTTAAAGAGGATGTGGTAAAGCACTGCAATGAGATTGCAGAAAAATACGGCTACGATGACCTTAAGTTTTATGTTAACGATGTTACAAAGGGCGAGGTTTACAAGGATGATGTTGATATGGTAATCACCCTTCACGCCTGCGACATTGCAACGGACTTTGCCCTTTACCACGCAATAAGCCACGGCGTAAAGCATATCTTTTCCGTGCCCTGCTGTCAGCACGAAATCTGCTCCTCAATAGAAAAAGGCGGAGACTTTGATTTACTGCTTAATCACGGGCTTATAAAAGAAAGGTTTTCCGCACTTCTTACGGACAGCATAAGAGCAGAAATACTTAAAAAGTGCGGTTATGAGGTTGATGTTATAGAGTTTGTTGACTTTGCACACTCACCTAAAAACCTGATGCTCCGCTGTAAAATGAAAAAGGCTCAGAAGCCTGAGCTTTCGGGAATTGAAGCACTGATAAAAAAATACGGCTTCAGT
>JAZSDP010000055.1:0-2867 GCA_045531265.1 Acutalibacteraceae bacterium | reverse complement strand
ATTAGTTCTGGAAATAGAAATTTGTAGAGGATTGATAAGATGCAACATAATATTGAATTTTGGAACGCATTAGATGAATTGGTGAATAATTCAGAAATAATAATTGATAGACCAAAAGGGACTTCACACCCCAAGTATCCTAATTTCATTTATCGAGTTGATTATGGATATTTGAAAGATACAAACTCTATGGATGGTGCAGGAATAGATGTGTGGGTTGGAAGCGACGAGAAAAAGGTTGATGCAATAATGTGCATTGTTGATTTAATGAAGAAAGATTCAGAAATTAAAATATTGATTGGATGCACGGAAGAAGAAAAGGAAATAGTATACGAAACACATAATGAAACACAGTTTATGAAAGGTGTTTTAATACGTCGATAAAATCCAATTTGGAGAGGTGCTTTATGGTCGAGATGTGGGATGCATATGATAGGCAGTTTAATAAAATAGAGACTGCTACATTAGTAAGGGGAAAAACCGTTCCTGATGGTATGTATCATTTAGTGTGTGAAATAATTGTTAAGCATAATGACGGAACCTATCTGCTTATGCAAAGAGATTTTGAAAAACATTTAGGCGGAATGTGGGAATTAACGGCAGGCGGTTCTGCATTGAAGGGTGAAACACCAATGGAGTGTGCCGTCAGAGAATTGCGAGAAGAAACAGGCATCGTATCTTGCAATTTGCAAGAGCTTAAAAGAATTATACATGATGGACACCATTCTCTTTATGTGGAATATTTATGTATTACTGATTGGGATAAAGATGCCGTTATTTTACAAGATGGAGAAACAGTTGACTATAAGTGGGTAGATAAAACTGCACTTTTAGAAATGGGAACAGATGCTCTGGCATCATCTAGGGCATTAGAGATTGTTAAGGAATTAAACATATAATTTCCAATTTATAGATCAAATATTTTAGGGAACAAATTGTACTTATTTACAGTCAGTTTGTTTCCTGAATTTTTATTAGGAACTCCAAAACGGATAATATTTCAAGTGACCACATTGGTCGCTTGAAATTTATGAACATAAAAGTGGTAAAGGGTCACAACGCCCCTTCACAAAAAATCCAACGCAGTCTTCATATATCGGAATCTTCATTTGTGGTGGCAGTTATTATATATTTCCACACAATTGAAAAGCGTTAGAAATATGTGATATAATCAAAAAAACGAATGGAGATATATTTATGATTTACTGTACGGGCGATACACATGGCGATTGGACTAAATTCTCCACAAATATATTTCCTGAACAAAAGGAAATGTCGCGTGATGATTTTGTAATTATTTGTGGTGATTTCGGATTATGGAATGATAACAACGAAGAAAAATATTGGCTGAAATGGTTGAATGACAAACCGTTCACAACACTTTTTGTTGATGGCAACCACGAAAACTATACACGTTTGAACAGTGAGTTTGAAACTGTTGATTTTCACGGCGGTAAAGCACACAAAATTCGTGATAATATTTATCATCTGATGCGCGGCTATGTTTTTGATATTTGCGATAAAAAGATATTTGCTTTTGGCGGTGCAAAAAGTCACGATATTAATGACGGAATTCTTGACCCAGCCGACTTTAAAACAGAAAGAGAATTTAATGAAAAATACAAGCGCTGGTCAAAAGCCAATAAGATGTTTCGTGTAAACAACATTTCTTGGTGGAAAGAAGAAATGCCAACCGAAGAAGAAATGATCTTCGGATTAAATACGCTTGCCGAACACAATTATGAAGTTGACTTTATAATAACTCATTGTGCTCCCCAACAAGTTGTCGCAATGTTTTCAGGCGGTTGTTATAAATCCGATGAGTTAACTGAGTATTTTGATATCGTTAATGAAAAGGTTAAATTCAAAAAATGGTTTTTCGGACATTATCATGACAACAAACAAATAATGTGTGATTTCGTCATGCTTTACGAACAAATAATCAGAATTGCTTAAATCAAAATCAAACATTTAGGGAACAAATTGCACTTGTTTACAGTCAGTTTGTTCCCTAAATTTTTATTACGGATCGAAAAAGAAAAATCAGACCGATTGAAAAATCAACGGTTGCTTTGTATCCGTTGATTTAACCGTAACACTTCACTCTCAAAACACCTTCCGTTACGGTTGTAGTAAGTGGAGAAAATACCACGTACTATTTACGTAACATTATACCGTTACAGTTATGGTACATGATACTTTTTATCAAGTACCACATCCGTAACGCAGTATTGATAATTTATCGTTACATTTATGGTATGTCATCGTTCTGACGACTTACGCTATCCGTAACACGCTCTCGGTAAGCTTTTTGTCTGCATGCACTACTGCAGTATACAGCACCTGCCCTCTTTGGTGTAAAGGTGTTCCCGCAATTTTTGCATACTGTGTTTTCACGCTTTTTGAGACTCTTTCTCCGTTTTACATACATTGCCCCCACATTGCCTTGCTGACAGTGATAGCAAAACTTCACACAGTGAACCTGTGTGAAATATACCCGTTCACAACCCTTGCAGATGATCCTCCTGACGGTTGCATACTCAGTTGCTCTGCCCGTAACTTGCAGATACCAGAGATATTTAAGGTCTTCCTGATTTTCGTATTCATATTCAGCATGTGTCATTTTTTCATTCTCCTTTATTGATAGTTTAGTGATTCGGAAAACTACTGTGTTAATCCCTTCAAGCCGCTTGCCGAAAGATGAATAACCTTGTGTTTTCCCTCCTCTGATTATTTAATGTAGAAAAAATCGAAAATCATACAGAATCACGAAACAATAAAAAACGATGTGCGAAACAAGGCTCAAAGCCTTATATATCAAGGCTTTTAAGCACCTATATAATTTTTATCACAATAATCGAAACAAA
>JAZSDP010000090.1:0-119665 GCA_045531265.1 Acutalibacteraceae bacterium | reverse complement strand
CCACCCATACTGTTGCGCCGAGGATTTTTGCTTCATCGGAAATGTTAAGAAGTGCTGAAATATTGTCTCTTGTAATGAAGCCAAAAGCAGCAGTTACAAGACCCCATAACAGATACCCCAGAGAGATGAACAGCTTACGGTGTCTAAGCTTATCGCTGAGTGTACCCATAATAAAGGTTGAAACTACGGCTGCAATTGCTGAAAGAGCTACCATACGGCTGATTGCTGTTGTGGGAGCCATTGTGCCTGCCATAGCTGCTGAGGATGCACCTGCATATACGGAGTTATAAAGGAAGGTATTGAAATACATATTCTCAATATTCCAGGCTATACCTCCCATAAAACTGAACAGGCAGATGCTAAACCACATCTTTTTTGAAAGTTTGTTTTGCATAAAAGCTTTCTCCTTTTCTTAAAATAAAAAATATTACCCTGCTATTATAACAGAGTAATACTGATTTTTAAATACTAAAACAGATATTTTTGTAAATTTTTATCTTTTATCACCTTAAAAAGCAATAATCCGAGGGTAAAAAGCACTCCGAATTCACCCAAAGCCACAAAGAGAGCCTGCGTCAGGAAGGAAACTAAATGAAAAGTGCCCTCAACAAAAAAGATTTCAATCTCAAGTCCGATG
Organism: Acutalibacteraceae bacterium; assembly: GCA_045531265.1. Lineage (GTDB taxonomy): Bacteria > Bacillota > Clostridia > Oscillospirales > Acutalibacteraceae > UBA6857. Next base: position 119,028 of record JAZSDP010000090.1, on the reverse strand, counting down.
ATTATGCCGTTGAAAACTGCGGGCATAAGAAGCGAAAGAAGAGGTATACCCTTAAAACGGACATTCCTGAGATAATACATTGACACTAATGCACCAACTGTTGCGGCAGTACCGAAAAGTATATCCGCAGGCAGTACCCCTACGGAAACAAAGTTTGCAATGAAGCACCCTACTGCAAGGCCCGGTATCACCGACGGAGAAAAGAGACTAAGCACCGTCAGAGCCTCTGAAACTCTGAACTGTACCGACATTGATGTGCTGCCGGGAAAAATTGTTGCCTGAGCCACGGTCAAAGCGACATAAAGTGCCGCAACAACAGCACCCACGGCTACCTTGCGTGTTTTGTTTTGGTTATTCATTTTTAAGCTCCTTTAGTTTTGATTTTAGTCAGGAAGGTTTCGAACTGACCGCTTTTATTAAAAGCTTTAGCATTATATAACAAATTCCCTTTAATTGCAAGAGTTTCTTACAGCTTCTGCCACGGCTTCGGCACATTTTTTGCATATTTTCTCATCGTCACACTCTGCCATTACTCGTATTAGAGGCTCAGTGCCCGATTCACGCAGAAGTATTCTCCCCCTTCCGCAGAATTCCTTTTCAGCATTTCTGAGAGCAGCGATAACACTCTTACTGTTAACTGCTTCTTTTTTATTGCCTACTTTTACGTTTATAAGTGTCTGAGGATATTTTGTAAATCCGTGTGATAACTCGCTTAGCTTCTTTTTTCTTTCAAGAATAACCTCCATAACTTTAAGTGCCGTCAGTATTCCGTCACCTGTTGTTGCATATTTTGAAAAGATTATATGTCCCGACTGCTCACCGCCGAGAGCACATCCGTTTTTCAGCATATAATCGTGAACATATTTATCCCCTACCGCTGTTTTTGCATAGCTTATTCCCAAACGGTCAAAGGCTTTATAAAGGCCGTAATTGGACATAACGGTGGTGACAACCGTGTTGTTACTCAGCTCACGGTTTTCCTTCATATACTTTCCGCAGATATAAAGTATGGCATCACCGTCAACAATTCCTCCCTTTTCATCAACGGCAAGGCAACGGTCAGCATCACCGTCAAAGGCAAAGCCGCAGTCCAGCCCTTTTTCAACAACAAGACTTCTCAGCTTTTCAATATGTGTTGAACCGCAGCCCTCATTTATGTTCGTTCCGTCAGGCTCATTGCCTATAACAAAGGTCTCAGCACCCAAGGCTTCAAAAACGCTTTTTGCAAGATTCCAGGAGCTTCCGTTTGCACAGTCAAGACCGATTCTCTTACTTCTGAATGAAAACTTACCCAAGGATATAAGGTAGCCAAGATAGCGGTTTCTTCCCGATACATAATCAACGGTTTTGCCTATATCGCCTTTCAGGGCAAAGGGAATATCAGGTTCGGCAATATCTTTGTCAAGGTACTCCTCAATAAGCTTCAGCATACCTTCATCAGCTTTTTCTCCGTTACTGTTCAAAAGCTTTATTCCGTTATCATAAAAGGGATTATGACTTGCGGAAATCATCACTCCGCAATCAAATCCGTCATTTCTTGTTACCCAGGCGGTGCAGGGTGTGGTGGTTACATGGAGAAGATATACATCGGCACCCGAGGACACAACACCGCCTGCAAGAATATATTCAAACATATAGCTTGACCGCCGCGTATCCTTGCCGATAACAATTCTTGCTCTGCCATTTATATCATTTTTTTCCCTTTGTTTATTACAGTAATCACCTAAAAATCTGCCGATTTTATAAGCGTGGTCGGCAGTGAGATTTACATTTGCTTCACCGCGGAAGCCGTCGGTACCGAAATATCTGCCCATATCACTCGCTCCTTTTTTCCACAATATTATCTGCCGATTTATAAATGCTGTTCTCCTTAACCGTGCCCCTGACACTGGAAAGAGGGTAAACAATACTGTTTCTGCCGATTATTGTGCCGGGATTCAGAACACTGTTACAACCGATTTCGGCACCGTCCCCTATCATTGCACCGAATTTCTTTAGACCCGTTTCAATTTTTTCTCCCTCGCACTGCACCCTTACACAGCTTCGGTCACTTTTTACGTTTGAAGTCACCGCACCTGCACCGAGGTGAGCCTTATAGCCTAAAATACTGTCCCCCACATAATTATAATGAGGCACCTGAACCGAGTCGAAAAGAATTGAATTCTTCACCTCGGTAGAATTACCCACAACACAGTTTTTGCCTATAAGGGCAGAGCCACGGATAAAAGCACCTTGCCTGATTTCAGTGCCTTCGCCTATAATTGCAGGTCCGTTCAGTGAGGCTTCAGCGGAAATGGCAGCATTTTTATGCACCCATACTGAGTCTTTTATCTCGCTGTATTCTTCTTTTGGCAGCTTCCTTCCTATTTTAAGTATCACCTCAGTAATTCCTTCAAGCATAAACCAAGGAAAATTGAATCTTGAAAGGTATTCCCCCGCAAGGCTTTTATCAAGAGAAAACAGTTCTTTTGTTCTGAGCATAGGACAACTCCTTTTATCAACATATATAAAAATACTACTCCGAATTTTTACCTTTTATTCGGAGTAGTATTCATTATTATGATTTATTGTGAAGTTTTTTGCAGTTTATTTGCAAAGTGCTATAGTAGGAAGTGTCTTTTCTGCTACGAGCTGAGGATTATATTCCATCATCATATGGCCGCCCTTTTCACACTCGTAGGTTACAACATTATCACCGAGAGCATCAATAATCTGCTGAAGATTATCTGCATTTGCAACCTTGTCTTCCTTTGCAGTGATAACAACAGCGGGAACCTTGAGCTCTGCAACCTTACCAAAGTCAACGGCTCTTGCGTGGCTTGTCATAACAGCAACGCCTGTGCCTGTACCTTTAAGCTTCATCGGGTCGGAAATTCTGCTGAGGTCATAATTCTTTGCATATTCGCTGTCGCTGAAGCTCATATCAACGAGTATTCTTACAAGTGCAGGTACCTTAAGAGCAATTTTAAGGATGAGGTTGCACATAGCACCCATAATGGGCACCATAACCTTCATCATTGAGCCGGGCATTTCTGCCACAGACTGAGGTGCATAAAGCACAAGGCCCTTCACAGCTTCGGGGTGATCTGTTGCAATATTGAGGGCAATACCACCACCCATCGAGTGACCGCCTAAAATCCACTTACCGCCAAGCTCTTCCATAAGAGCGTAAATAAGGCTTTCTCTGTCAACGAGGACCATATCAAGAGTTTCTCTTGAAGAATAGCCAAAATTGGGAGCATCAACAGTTACAACAAAATAGCCTGCCTTACAATATTCTTCCGCAATTCCTTCAAGTGATGCCGTTGAAAGGCAGAAGCCGTGAACAAGAAGAATCTGTCCCTTGGCTTTTCCGTCAGGCTCATAAGTTCTGTAATGAATTGTATATTCGCCTGAGGTGAAGAAATTGCTGTTATCAAAGGGCTTTTCTGCGGTGTCTGCGGCAAAAGCTACAGTGCAAAGAGAAAACGCCATAATTACAGCTAAAATTAATGATAATGCTTTTTTCATAAAGAAATCTTCCTTTCCTTGATTCATTAACCACATTATAACATTTATAAAAAAATATTACAAGACGATTTTGAACAAAAAGTAAACAAAAAAAGACCGCTGTTTTCCACAACGGTCTATTAGAGCTTCTGAGATTACATATATGCAACCATAAGGAACTTTACGCAAACAAGAACAAGACCGATACAAGCACCGATACCTGTTGAGTTGATGATTGCAATTGCCTTTTCTTCATAGCCGGCAGCCTTAGCCTTCTTGTAAGCCTTAGTGTCAAGAACTGCATAAACAACAAGAAGAACGATAAATGCAAGAGAAATTGCTTTCCAAAGGAATGCGGGAACAGCAAGGAATACAGCAAGGAAAAGGGCCGTGAAGAACTTGAGAGCCTTTGAAGCCTTTGAGGGATCCTTTTCACTCTTAGCCTTTTTACCCTTCTTTTTGCCCTTAGCTGAAGGAGCATTTGCAACACAGGGTGATTCAGCTGTTACATAAGGACAGCTTGCATATGCGGCAGGGATAGGTGCTTCGGGAGCAACAGGTGCAACGGGAGCTTCAGCAACATAAGCGGGAGCTACGGGTACTTCTGCCACGGGTGCCTCAGCGGGAGCTGATGACTGTGAGAAAACATCATTTGACTGAGCTACGGATTCAGCATTTTCTACCTTCTGTCCGCAGATGAAACAAAAATCTGAGTTATCTTCGATTGAGTTGCCGCAAAATTTACAAATCATAAGTAATTCCTCCTTGAAACTTTGATTTTTCATAATCAGATGAAGTTATTATATCATTAAAATTTTCTATTTACAATAGCTTAAATAAAATAAATTGCTCTTTTTTGCTGTTTTTTCATTATTTTACATAATCTGCAACGAATTTATCTTGTTAGAACAAAGTATTATATCCCCACAAGCGCAAAAAATATTTACGGTGATAATTTTATGTCAACTGCAATTCTTTTTTTCTCAGGAACAGTTATTGGGGTTATAAACGCACTTTTCGGTGCAGGCGGAGGTATACTCGCTGTTCCGATTTTAAAAAAAAGCGGTATTTCTCAAAGAAAAGCTCAAGCGTCCTCCCTTGCGGTTATACTTCCTCTCTCCGTCGTAAGCGCTCTGATATATTTCAATAAGGGATATTTTACTTTCGGTGAAGGAATGCAATTTATTCCTTTCGGTCTTCTCGGCGGATTTACAGGTACAAAACTTATAACTAAAATCCCCGAAAAGATTCTCGGCACGGTATTTTATCTGCTTCTTATTTATTCGGGAACAAGGATGATAGTTCGATGAGTATACTGAATGCTGTTTTTTCTTTTGTTTCGGGCGCACTTTCCTCCATGGGCTTTGGCGGAGGCACCGTTCTTATAATTTTTCTTACACTGTTTCTATCTTACCCTCAGACAAAGGCTCAAGGAATTAACCTGATGTTTTATGTTATAAGTACCTTTATTCCCGTTATAATATATTGCAAAAACAAACTGATTGATAAAAAAAGAGTCCTTACCCTGGGACTCGGCGGTGCTTTGGGCATTGGGATTGGCTATTTACTTATGGATAAAATTCCTACGGAGTATCTTTCTAAGCTTTTCGGCGGATTTGTTATTATTGTTGGCATAAAGGGTATTATTGACATAAGAAAAAACAAATAAAAATGTGAGCTGTTGCATCAGAAAGCAACAGCCCATAATTTTATTTTCGTGAACGAAGAAAATCTTCAAGTATCATAACTGCCGAAACAGCATCAACAACATTCTTTCTTTTCTGACCTCTTACATTGTTATCGCTGAGAGCGCGGTGTGCCGAAACAGTTGTCAACCTTTCGTCCTGCATTTCGGTTTCAATGCCCGTTTCTTCGCTGAGCCTTAAAGCAAATGCTTTGCATTTTTCGGCTCTTTCGCCTTCGCTTCCATCCATATTCTTGGGAAGTCCCACAACTATAAGCTCAGCCTTTTTTGTTTTGGCAATTTCTGCAATTTCCTTTATAAGCTTAGGCTCATAGCTCTGATTTATAACACCGACGGGAGATGCAAGAATTTCCATTCTGTCACACACAGCAATGCCCGTTCTGACATCACCGTAATCAACGGATAAAATAATCATATATCATCCTCACTGATTTTCCAGAGCTGCGATATTCTTATCTGCCTGCTCAATAGTCTCTGCAAAGGTTTTGCTCTGCTTATACTTATGAATTTCACTGAACACATATCTGAATACGGTTTTAGCAGGGTTTGTTGAGCCGGTATGAAGGTCAGTATCATAATCATGACCGTACCATACGGCAGTTACATAGTGAGGTGTTCCGCCGCAATACCACTTATCGTAGTTATCCGATGAAGTACCGGTTTTTGCAAAGGTCTGGAAGCCGTGAATTTTACTTCCGTAGCCTGTACCTGCACTTTCGGTTACTGCTTTTGTAAGCATAGAGCGCATCATATCAGAGGTCTCTCTCTTGATTGACTGCTGAGGCACTTCATTGCCGCTTTCAAGCAGAATATTTCCGTTTCTATCCGTTACCTTATAATAGCTGTAAGGCTTGTAATAGCGTCCGCCGTTACCGAAGGTTGCAAAGGCTGCCGCCATTTCAAGGGAGGTTACACCCTTTGTTGTACCGCCTACGGCAAGGGGGCTGAGATCCTTATCCTTAACCGGGTCAAGATTGATGTGGAATCTTTCATTACAGTATTTCATTGCGGCTGCTGTGCCGAGCTGTTCTTTAAGGATTCTTACGGGAACTGTATTAAGTGAACGCACAAGAGCATTTTCAACGGTTACATATTTACCTGAACCGTGGTCACCGTTGAAGTTTCTCGGCCAGTCCTTACCGTTATTATACTTTGGAAGAGCTTTTTCAATAATCTTTGAAGAAGCTGTAACAAGTCCGGTGTCAATAGCGGGAGCATAAACTGCAAGAGGCTTTATTGATGAACCGGGCTGCTGCTTTGCTCTTTCGTCGGTAGCACGGTTATAAACTCTGTTATCCATCTTTTTACCCGTACCGCCCACAAGAGCCACTATGCGTCCCTCATAATCCATAATTGTCATTGATGACTGGGGAAGATTACCGTTCTTATCACGGCTTCTCGGAGTGGGGAAGCCCGTTCTGTTGGTATATGTCTTTTCGAGGAATTCCTGTATATCAAGGTCAACAGCGGCATAAATGTTAAGTCCGCCGTAGTAAACATGTCTCCAGGCTTCGTTCTGCTCATAGCCGTATTTTTCCTGTAGGTCAGCCATAACCTGGTCAATTACATATTCCTCATACCAGGAAAGGATTTCATCTTCATCGATTTTTTCACTTTCGGTTGCAGGCTTTTTGTATTCAAGCACCTTTACATTCTTAGCCTGATTCTTATTCTTTTGCTTTTCTGTAATTTTGCCTTCCTGATGCATATAGAAAAGGCAGAGATTCTTTCTTTCCATACACTTATCGTAGTTTGCATAAGGATTGAGAGAATAGGGAGCCTTGGTAATACCTGCAAGCATTGCACATTCGTTTAATGTAAGCTCAGAAAGCTCCTTGCCAAAATAGGTTTCTGCCGCAGTTTTAACGCCGTAACAGCCTGCACCCAGGGAAACGGTGTTAAGGTAGGCTTCAACTATATCCTTTTTGGAGTAGTTCTTTTCAAGGTTAAGGGCGCGGAGAATTTCATTGAACTTTCTGATGTATGTTGCTTCATTATCATCGGTAAGGTTCTTGATAAGCTGCTGAGTGATTGTTGAAGCACCCTGACCCTCGTATTCGGGCTTGATGAAAACACCGATGGTGCGGATCCAGTCAACACCGGGATGGTCGTAAAAACGCTTATCCTCAAGGCAGATGAATGCCCAGAGAAGATTTTCAGGCATTTCGTCATAGTCTACCCAGATTCTGTTTTCCTCACCGTGGAGCCTTGCAAGCTCAACAGTGGCACCTGAATCGTCATAGCCGTACATAATAGTTGTCTGGCTCTGGGAATTCTTGTAGGTATCAAGGTCAATAACCTTACCGCCGTTGATTATTGAATCAGCATGAGACAAAACAGTTCCGCCTACAATAATGGCAGTAAGCATACCTGCAACAAAAATGCAGAAGAAAAATGTGAATATACCGAAAAGCACGGGATGCTTTTTCCTCTTCTTCTTTTTCTTTGCCTTCTTTCCGTTTTCGGAAGCCTTTGTATTGGGCTTTGCGGAAGGCTTATTTTTTGAGTTGTTTGCCATAACAGCAGTCCTCCGGATAATCAGTTATTTTAAGTATGCACAAAAACACATACCCATACTATTTTACATTATAATAAATCCCGAAGATTAAATCAACAATAAAATGATAATTTTTGGAAATTTATGAAAAAAGTAATATTTAAGCTCAATAATCCACCCGAACTAGTACCGCTCTTATCATTTCACATAAATTTCACACTTATTACACACAGCTTTTTTATAATAATTCAGTATAATTTATTCTGTAAGAGGTGAAAAATGTGAATAACAGAATACTTATTGTTGACGATGACAAAAAAATCAATGACCTTCTTGTTGACATATTTACCGTAGAAGGCTACGAAACTGTCAGTGCCTACGACGGCGAAGAAGCAATAAAGATACTTGAAAACAACAAGGACATTCCCATTATGCTGCTTGATGTTATGCTTCCCGAATTTGACGGCTGGCAGGTGCTCTCATATGTTAAGGAGCGTTTTGATGTAAAGGTTATTATGCTCACTGCCCTTTCTGACGAATATAACGAAGCAAAAGGTCTCAAAAACGGAGCAGATGATTATGTAATAAAGCCATTTAAAAGAGCTGCTCTTATTGAAAGAGTAAAGCGGCTGATTGCAGGATACATAACACAGCACAGCAGCGAGCTTGTTTGCGGAAATCTTAAGGTTTCTCAATCCGAAATGAAAGTATATATAAATGAAATTGAAATTAAAATCACGGCAAAGGAATATCAGCTTCTTCTCCTTCTTATGAAAAACAGCCCCCATGTGCTTGACAGAAATACCATTCTTGAAAAAATCTGGGGCTTTGAATACGGCGGAAATGACAGAACAATTGACACTCATATAAAAATGCTCCGCCATTCCCTCGGTGACTGCGGAGATCTTATCCGAACCGTAAGAGGTACCGGTTACAGTTTTGAAGGCGAGGTAACTGAAATATGAAAACCAGCTTCAGATTAAAGGTAGTTGCTGTTTTTCTTGTGGGTATCCTTCTTTCTGTGTTCTGCCTGACTTTTATGAGCGGTGTTCTTTTAAGACCGATTTTTATTTCAAACTCAAAGCATACAATGATTGAGTATGCAGAGAGAATCGATCAGGATATGAGCAAAGATAAAGATATTATAAATTCACTGCTTGAGGAAATCAACACATCTTACGGTATTACTACCCACATCACCGACAAAGACGGAAATATCCTTTTTTCCTATTCAAAAAACAATGGTACAAACAATCAGATTATTGAAAAATACAGAGCATATGTTAACCTCTATAATGAAAAGGGTACTCACGAAAACTATTATTTCAATGAACGTACAGATTCAAACGACAATATAAGAAAAATTATTTACGTAGGTCAGATTTCCAACAGCAACTTTGTAATTATGAACAAGGCCATCAAGGGCGTTGAGCAGGATATAAAGCTCGTTTCCATTTTCATAATGATAATGGGCATAACCGTGGCTGTTGTGGGTACGGTTATATGGAGCATATTCACAAAGTCCTTTACGGATAAAATAAAAAAGATGAGCATCGTTACAAACAAGATGTCCCGGCTTGATTTCAACGAGAAAATTGACTACAACGGCAAAGACGAGATTGCAGCTCTTGCCGAATCCATAAACACAATGTCAGATGAACTTAAAGAAAGCATCAAGAACCTTCAGAACGACCTTGAAAGAAGAAAGGAACTGATAAGGGATATATCACACGAGCTCAAAACTCCGGTTACAACAATAAAAGGCTACATTGAAAATATTCAATACATAACCGAAGAAGATAAGAAGCTTAAAAGATACTGCGAAATTGCAGTTGAAGAATGCGACTCAATGGATAACCTTATTCAGGAAATGCTTGAGATGTCCCGCCTTGAAAGTGACGGCTATGTTTGTGATATGGAAATAACAGACACACTGGATATAGTCTCCCTTATCAACAACAAGCTTGACACTGAGTTCAGAAGCTACAAGTTTGACACGGAATTTGACAAAACAGAAATCCTTTGCAACAAGGTGCTTATTTCAAGAGCCGTTATAAACTTTATAAAAAATGCAACTAAATACGGCGAAAAGGAAAGCGAGATACTTGTTAGGGGAACACTCAGGGATGACGGATACTATTTTTCCGTAACAAACAAGGGTCATGAGCTCACCCGGGAGGAGCAGGAAAACATCTGGAGCCTTTTCTATAAAGCAGATAAATCCCGCCACAGAGACAGCAGCCACGGCATCGGTCTTGCCATGGTAAAGCAGATTGCAAAAATACACGGCGGAGAAGCCGGTATTAAAACCGGTGACGGTAAAAATACATTTTACATCAGGCTGAATACATCAACCTAAGCTTACGGTATTTTACAGCTCCTTTGGTATATTCTTTTATTCTCTTGACCGAGGTTCTTAATAAAGATATCAAATTTTTATAAAACTGAATATTCTCCCCGTATTTAAAATATAAAAATACGGGGTGATATTATGTTTGAACTGATCAAAGCCGTTTTCGGCAACCTTTTATTCTTTTTTCTGCACCTTAAAAATCCAATCTCATTTCCTAAGGCGCTTTCTGCAGAAAAGGAACGTGAGCTTCTTACAAAAATGAAAAAACAAGGCGACACCAAAGCAAGAGAAGAGCTTATTGAACACAATCTCCGTCTGGTGTCACACATAATAAAAAAATATTATTCGGGCTACGATGAGCAGGAGGACCTGATTTCAATAGGTACAATCGGACTTATAAAGGCTGTTGATTCCTTTGACCCGGACAAGGGAATAAGGTTTGCCACCTACGGGGCAAGATGCATTGAAAACGAAATTCTGATGTTTTTCAGGGGTAAAAAGAAGGATGGGAATGTGGTCTCAGTCAACGAGCCGATTGATGTTGACAGTGAGGGCAACCCCCTGACGCTTATTGATGTGATATACACAGAGGATACCATTAGCGACGACCTTGACCTTAAAAGAAAAACCGCCCGTCTTTATGAGCTTATTGAACAGCTCACCGACAAGCGGGATAAGGAAATTATAATTAAGCGCTACGGCCTTTATAACACAAAAGAGCTGACACAGCGGGAAATTGCAAAGGAAATGGGCATTTCCCGTTCTTATGTGTCCAGAATTGAAAAAAGGGTATTACAGGAATTAAGGGATAAATTTGATTAAGGTCTTTCAAAGGAAATTTTGCCCATTTTACCCCCACGGTATTCGTCAAGAAGCATTACGGAGGCTCTTTCAAGGTTGACCTCACCGCCCTTTATGAGCATACCTCTTTCCCTACCGATTTCCTCAAGGATTTCCCAGGGCATACACTCGTGGATATCATCAATATTTTTCAGCTTGTATCTGCCCGTAAGCTTATCCTCATAGCCGTCAACAAGAACCTTTATAAGGCGCACAGCCATAGTCTCACTGTCCATAACCTCGTCCTTGACGGAGCCGATAAAAGCAAGCTTGTCCCCTACCTCAGGGTCGTCAAACTTGGGCCAGAGCACACCTGGAGTATCAAGAAGCTCAATTCCGTTGCCGATAGCAAACCACTGATTGCTCCTTGTAACACCGGGCTTGTCGGCAACCTTTGCACGGTTTTTACCCGCCATTCTGTTGATAAAAGAGGACTTACCCGTGTTGGGGATACCAACAACCATCATACGAAGAGCCTTACCGGGCATACCCTTTTCCTCGTTACGGCGTATTGTATCGGCGAGAACCTGACGGACAAGGCTGTGGTACTGATTAAGTCCCTTGCCCGTTCTGCAGTCAACTGCAAGAGCATACTGTCCCTGACTGCGGAAATATTCTATCCACTGCCGTGTGATATTGTCGTCAGCCATATCGCACTTGTTTAAAAGCACAATTCTCGGCTTTCTGCCCGTAAGCTCGTTAAGCTCGGGGTTTCGTGAGGACATTGGTATTCTAGCATCAAGCAGCTCCGTCACAGCATCAACCAATGGCAGACTTTCTTTTATAAGGCGCCTTGTTTTTGCCATATGACCCGGAAACCACTGCACAACCTGTTTCTGACTGTCAGCCATTAAAACACCTCCTTAATACTGCAAGAACACAGAGATACTCTGTGTTCTTTTTGTGTTATTATTCAACCGACCATTCTGATGCGGGATAAAAATTTACATCTTTTGTTCTGCCGAAATCATCGGTTACAATATTGCACACCTTGAGACGAACCTCACCGAGTATATATTCCTCACGGATGAAGCCGATTTTTTCACTGCGGCTATCCGTTGAGCCCTGACGGTTATCACCCATAACAAAAACGTGTCCTTCGGGTACGGTTACAGGAAACTGAATGCCTTCATTATTAAGGGTACGGTTATTGATATAGGGCTCGTCAAGTAAAACGCCGTCAACGGTAACATCACCCGTTGCAAAGTTGATGTCAACCACCTGATTTTCCGTTGCAATAATTCTTTTTACAATAGGCTCCTGGAACCAGTTGGGCTGGGTTACAATAACAACCTGACCGTACTGAGGCTTTAAGTCAAAAGCGGAAACAATAAGCCAGTCACCATGCTGCAGGGTGGGCACCATTGAAGTGCCGGAAACCCCCACAATCCTGAAAAGGAAGGTGAAAATGAGCATAATTGTTACCACAGCAACAGCCAGTACCGATGCCATATCGTAAACATTGATATAAAGTTTATCTTTAAAAGTAAGCTCCGATTTATCTTTTTTAGTTATATCTTTAATCATAATTGAGCCGCCTTTCTGCCTTGATTAGTATGGACTGAAAAACAAAAGGAAGGGATATTCCCTTCCTTCCATTTGCTTGTTTTATCAGCCAATCTTTTCCTTAACCTTAGCTGACTTACCAACTCTGTCACGAAGGTAATAAAGCTTGCTTCTGCGAACTTTACCGTTTCTGACAACTTCAACCTTAGCTACGTTAGGTGAGTGAACAGGGAAAACTCTTTCAACACCTACGCCGTAAGCTACACGGCGAACTGTGAAGGTTGATGAAACTCCGCTGCCCTTCTTAGCAATGATTGTACCTTCGAAAACCTGGATTCTTTCTCTTTCGCCTTCACGGATTTTTACGTGAACACGAACAGTTGAACCGATGTTGAGTTCGGGCACCTCAGCCTTAAGGGATGAGTTTGAGATGAGTTTGAGTGCGTCCATTTTAATATCCTCCTAAATTCTGCCACGTTCATTCCGATATACATACGAAAGAGGACCGTTTGCTTTTATTTGCGACTGAATTCAGCCTGCACTACATTACAAATGCCTGAATATTTTACCACAACACTTTTTAAAATGCAAGTGTTTTTTTAAATTTTTTTACTTGATTTTTACGCTCTTTACAGAGCTGTAAGGAGAATATACTGTACCGCTGTCGGTTTTTATGTAGGCTCTGACCTTGAAGTAATAGGTTTTGCCCCTTGTAAGGCCTGATTTTGTTGCCTTTACTTTATTGGTTTTGTATGAGCCCATTTTTTTATAGCCTGAAGATTTTTTGGTTGAATAATAAACCTGATAGCCGGATTCACCGCTGACATTTGTCCATGAGGCACTTATTGAGCCCTTTGAAGGCGAGTTCACCTTAAGTGTGGGTGTTGAGGTTTTAGTTGCGGTTTTTATTCTTGTTCCCGTTTCACGCCACACGGTGCCAGAGTCAGTTTCAATATATGGCTTTACAGAGAAGGTATACTTTGTACCTTTTTTTAGCTTCTTTATTGTAATCTTACGGTCCTTGGTCGAGCTTTTAACGGTCTTCCACTTTTTCTTGGCTGAATCATAACGGTAAACCCTGTAGCCCGTTGCACCGCTGACCTTGCTCCAGGTAAGAGTGACAGAGGTTGTGGTCTGAGTTGCTTTGAGATTTTTAACAGCAGTGGGCAAGGTTGCTGTTTTTATGTTTTTATACTTTTCGGAAACAATTCTCTCGTAGCCTTCGTCAACATATGCCCTGACAGCGAAGGAATATTTTTTACCCTTAGAAAGCCCTTCAACGGTATAAGTAAGATAGTTGGTATAACCTATTGTTTCCCACTTTTTGGTTGAGGAGTTATACTTTCTTATCATATAACCCGTTGCACCCTTTACCTTTTTCCAGCTGAGGGTTACTGATGTATCCTTTTCAACGGCTGAAAGCTTGCTTGTTGCACCGAGAATCAGCTTTGTACCCTTTTCTGCAACGGTGTTTTTGGTGTTGCACAAATCACACTTTGCAGTTTTTGTGCCGTCGGCACTGTAGGTAGCGTCGTTATTATATGTATATTGGGTAAAGGAATGCTCGTGAGAATTTTCAACTGAGAATTTATATTCCTTTACAAGACCGGTGATTGTTTTGCTTTCTGCAAAGAGTGAAAGAGTATGCTCGCCGTTGGAAATCTGAGCCGTGGGGACACTGAGGGTATAGCCGATTTCTTCGCCAAGGGAAGCGAAATCTGGATATTTTTTTGCGATATCATCCCTTACTGTTTTTGTTACGGGTAATTTTTCACCTTCATCAATCTGCCAGTAAAGGCTTACGGGATACCTTCCCGAATTTATAAACCAACCGTCAAGAGTGATTTCGTTCACGGTGTAAGCATCAAAGACAGTGCCTTCAGCCATTTCTGAGCATTCATATATAGGCTCGTCATATACAGTGAAAGGAATAAGGTTGCTGTAATCACTGCGGTTTCCCGTATCGGTATCAACGGTGGTGATATAAGCAAGATAGTTACCGCCGGGAAGAGTTGAGGGAGATATTGATTTACTTTTACTTTTGGATGAAAGAGTATATTCCTTCATATTATCCCAGTCATAGCCTGCCGTGTTATCAACACAGCGCAAAATACTGAGCTTATATTTATTGAATGTACCTTTGGGTTTGTTCCAAGAAAGCGAAAACTCTGTTTTACTGCTTACAGATGTATTTTCTGCGTCAAGCTTCAGTTCCGGAGCATCCATACCCTCTGCAAAGCCGTAAATGGGCCAATAGGTTTTCTGCGCAAGCTCGCCCCTTTTTTTGGAGTTTTCAACCTTGTTTGCAGGCACCTCAAATTTATAACAAAAATGATAAGCTGCATCATATGCGCCCTGAATACTGTTCTCAACATTCTTTAAATAGTTTAAAATACTCCTATAATAGCTGTCTGTGGTGAGCTCATATTTGAGATAATAAAGCTGACCGGTTAGAGTTGTCCAGTCATAGCCGTTTTCGGCACAATAATTTTTAAGGTTATCCCAACGGGCGTTATGCCACTGGCAAATGCCGTAGCTTGTACCGCTGTCACCCGTTGCATTTGGGTTGAAACTAGATTCTTTCTGAATATTGGTAAGAACACCCACAGCCGCCGCAGTGTTGAGTCCCATATTGTTTTTAAGAAAGAAAAAGATGTTTTCCCGGTTAAGATTGGCGGCTTTACTTTCAGGTGCCGTGAAGGTGAAAAGACACAAAAGGCACACAAACGAAAGCACATATGCGGTTATGTTTTTAAGTTTTCTTTTCATATTTTCCCTCCTTTAAGCGATAGGGTTCGGTTTATTATACCATATTACAAAGAAAAATGCAACTACAGAGGATTTTGCATCGGGGAAGGGAAGATGAAAAGCCTCATCCGACTTCGCTTTGCTCAGCCACCTTATCCAGAGGAGAAGGCTTTTTTGCCCTCTCCTGCGGAGAGGGTGTCACGCAGTGACGGGTGAGGAAGCAAAAAGGCCACCGCTTTATGCGACAGCCTTGGTTCAGTGTTTTCTTTTTTCAAGGGGCAACAATTGGGTTTTCACGCTAAACCGTCCCCTGATTGTCTTTCTCCTATTAATTTCTTTCTTTTATAATATATCGCCAACCGCAATCATACTCCAAAAACTCTTCATAATCTGATATTGAATCGAGGTCGTAATCATAAAAAGTAATGAAAGCTATTTCGTTGGTTGCTTCATTTATGCCTATTAAGTTCATTTCTTTGGGATACCAATCGCTTATTTCAACTTTAAAATTAAAACCCCCATACAAGAACACGGGTTCAGCTTCTTCATCATCAGTAGGCACACTGTAAAAGTTGTGATTGCTTTCTATGTTGCTTTTTTCTGAGTCAAATTTATCTTCATCGTATTTTACAATAGTTGTATATGCTTCTTGTGAAAAAATTGCCATTGAGTGATATTTGTAATTTGATATATTTTTGTATTCACCGAATTTTTCAAAATCAAAGTCATCATTAAGACTATCGTTTTTATTATAATATTCGTTGATTTCCTCGGCATTATCAAAAGATCTGAATTCAACAGTCGGACCAAAAAAGCCCAGAAAAGCAAATGATACTAAAGTTAAAATAAGAAGAAATGAAGATAGAATAACTCTGATAGCACTGTGAAGCTTTTTTATTAACACCATAGGCAAAGAAAGAAGAATTGCTGAAACTGGAATTGATAGAAGGAGCCAGGACGGAATATAACTGAAGATAAGACAAATAATAATATAAAGAATTGGAATAGAAGCGATCATACCTGTTGCGATAAGACTAAATATGTATGCTTTGCTTTTTCTCATATCTGAAACCTCCTTATGCTAAAACAACACAGGGGACGGCAAAGCGATACTAACACCCGTCAGCATGCTCGACTGCCTTATCGACAGTCCTCTGTTTTTAAATTCTGCTATAAATTTTTCTTTATCTTCTTTTGATAGCTGTTGAAATTCCGTTGCATTTCTGCAACCTGAACACAATTCAATTATAGCCTTCGCCTGCTCGTCTGTCAAGTAAAAAAGGACGGCCAATGGCCGCCCCTACTGAAATCTACTTTGTCCACTGTCTTTGAGTCTTTATTCAAAGTCTGTCATATCTTCAATAAGCAGTTTTTTTCTTACAAGGGAATAGGAAACTCCGGGGGCTCTTTTCTGTACCTCGTCAGCAAGAAGAGAGGGGTTGACATTGGTTGTGCTGCCTGCAGGAAGGGTAACGCTGAGCTTTACCCTGTTATCAAGCTTACCGATTTTATAGAGCTTTATAAATTCAATAAGGTTGATATCCTTTAAAACCTTATGTCTGCCTTTTTTACCCAATTTCTGAACAATAAGCTCATCACTGCTGAGCATTTCTTCAATCATCTTTATGAGCCCGTCGGCATCCTTTTCACAGTCAAAGAAAATATCAAACTCACCGAAAGATATCTTTTTCGGGTCATATACGGGATCTTTTACGGCAGTGATTTCAATTCCGGGAGGCATTGCACCTTTGAGCATATGGAAAATCTCTTCGTTAGTGCACTCCCCTTCTATACGCATATCCATACTTTCGTAAAGGCTTTCCATACCTAAGGAAAGAGGAAGAGCAAAGGTGATATAAGGATGAGGGTTGTAGCCCTCAGTGTACCACAAGGGAACTCTCGCTCTTCTGACGGCTCTTGTCATTGCCCTCATAAGGTCAAGGTGGGAGACATAGCGGCTCATGCCCATTTTTTTAAACCATACTCTGACACATCGCATCGCATTTACCTCCGTTAATCATATTTGAGCCACAGCCTGCACACTGAATTCTGCAGTGGGGTGTGGTTTCGCTTTCATAGGCTTTTTTGCTCTCCTTGATAAGGAACTGCTTTCTGATACCGTAATCAAGGTGATCCCAGGGAAGAACTTCCTCATAATCACGCTTTCTGCTTGTGTAGAAAAGAGGATCAATACCGCATTTTTCAAAAGCCTCAAGCCAGGTATCAAAGCGGAAGCTGTCATCCCAGGAGTCGAACTTACAGCCGTTACGCCAGGCGTACTCAATAACATCGCAGAGTCTTCTGTCACCCCTTGCAAAAACGCCCTCAAGGAAGCTGATATTGACCTTGTGGTAGCTGACGGAAATTTTTCTTGTTTTAACGCTTGACAAAAGGTGCTCCTGCTTTTTCATAAGCTCTTCCATTGTATCCTGAGCCTCCCATTGGAAGGGTGTGAAGGGCTTTGGAACAAAGGATGCAACGCTTATGCTTACCTGAACGCCCTTACCCTTGGGTCGGTCGGGGTTAGTGTAAAACTCGTTAACTACCTTCTGTGCGAGCTCGGCAATACCTGCAACATCGTCGTAGGTTTCCGTGGGAAGGCCGAGCATAAAGTAAAGCTTTACAGAAGACCAACCGCCTGAGAAGGATTTTCTTGCGGTAGATAGCATTTCTTCTTCCGTAACATTCTTGTTTATGGCATCACGAAGGCGCTGTGTGCCCGCTTCAGGAGCGAAGGTCAGACCGCTTCTTCTGACTCGGCTCAGGTATCCCATAAGCTTTTCGGAGAAATTGTCAACTCTGAGTGAAGGCAGTGCAATATTGACCTTGTCCTTTTCAGTCCACTGAAGAAGCTTTTCCATAAGCTCTTCAAGGTGGGTATAGTCACTTGTTGAAAGTGAGGAAAGGGAAATTTCATCATAGCCCGTGCTCTCACAAAGGCGCTGACACTGGGTGTTAATTGTATCAGCACTTTTTTCTCTTATGGGTCGGTAAATAAAGCCCGCCTGACAGAAACGGCAGCCACGGATACAACCGCGGAGAATTTCGTGCACAACTCTGTCGTGAACTATTTCCATAAAGGGAACAATAAACTTTTCGGGATAATGCACCTTATCAAGGTCGGCTACAACTCTCTTTGTCACCTTTTCGGGAGCATCACCTTTGGGCACAATCTTGCTGACTGTGCCGTCTTCGTTATATTCAATATCATAAAGTGAGGGGACATAAATGCCCTTTATCTGTGCGGCTTTTTTGAGGAATTCCTGCTTTGTCGCACCCTGCTTTTTGCACTCAATAAGAAGGTCAAAAAGCTCATCTGATACCTCTTCACCGTCACCCAGGGAGAAAATATCAAAGAAATCTGCCATAGGCTCAGGGTTACACACACAAGGACCGCCGCCGACAATAATCGGTGTAAGACCGGTTCTGTCCTTTGCTCTTACGGGAATACCTGCAAGGTCAAGCATATTAAGAACATTGGTATAGGATAGCTCATACTGTAAGGTAAAGCCGATAAGGTCAAAAGAAGACAGAGGGTCGCCGCTTTCAAGAGCAAAGAGAGGAATACTTCTTTCTCTCATTTCCTTTTCCATATCGTGCCAGGGAGCAAAAACTCTTTCGCACCATACATCCTCACGGGCATTTGCGGCGGAATAAAGAATTTTTATGCCGAGATGTGACATACCGATTTCGTAGCTGTCAGGGAAACAAAAGGCATAACGAAGGTCAACCTTACTTTTATCCTTCTGGACGCTGTTGAGCTCACCGCCCGTATATCTGCCCGGCTTTTGCACTAAGGGCAGTATTTTTTCAACTTCTTTACTTATCATTATTTAACTCCATTTCTTTTTGAAAGTTATTATGTTTAAATATAAAGTAACAGCAATAAAGCTGAAATTCAACCGAATAAAAATGCAATAAATAATACACGCCAAACTGAAAATCAGGGTAAAAACCGCAGAAAGAATTTCCGTTATTCTGCCGCTTTTTTCTTCATCGTATTTTTCATTCAGCAGGCAGATAAGGCATCTGCCGAAATCAAGAAAACCCACAGGAAGCATATTTATAAGAGCAATAAATCCGTTTACTACAGCAAAAATCATAAAGCTTTCTTTTCCCGAAAGAAGAAATCCCGTAACGGATATAACCACACAAATAAGATTGAGGATAATGCCGCCCATTGCTATAAGGGCTTCTTTTTTGTAAGAAAGCACAGTCCCTTCTTTTTCAATCCTCATTCCGAAAAGACCGAGCTCAATATAATTTATTCTGTCGCCGTAAAAGATCATAAGTAAAAGGTGACCGCTTTCGTGGATAAGTGAAGAAAAAAGGGACATCAGAACAATTTTCTCCTCACTGAAAAGAAGCATAACAGTTATAACTGCGGCAAAGGAAAATCTTACTCTGAGCTGAAAAAGAGGAAAGTCAACAATCATCTTCCAACGAGAGCAAGGGATTGAGTCTGATATTATCCTTTCTCACTTCAAAATGAAGGTGAGGACCCGTAGACCAGCCCGTCGAACCTACAAGAGCAATTGTTTCTCCTTTATTCAGCTTCATACCCACCTCCGCTACTATTTCACTGCAGTGGCAGTAAAAGGTCTGAAAGCCGTCGGAATGGGTTATAAAAATATATTTGCCTGCCCGTGAATCCTCGTCAATTCTTGTAACAGTGCCGGGAAGAGCACAACGGATTTTTGTACCCTCAGGGGCAGCAATGTCAAGCCCCGTGTGAAAGCTCCACTTACCCGTAATGGGATTGGTGCGATAACCGAAGTATGAGGTATAGCGCCCATTTTCAATGGGAGAAAGCATTTTATCCGTTATCTTATAGGGTGCGAAACTTGTTTTTTCCGCCGCCTCAAAAAATTCAAGGTCTTCACCACCCGATGGAAGCGAAGGGTCATTTTTTGGTGCGTTACCATGAGTTACAACATCCGTAACCGATGAGCCGAAAACTGCAAGGCCGTCACCGTCAAAAAGTCCGCCTAAAAAGGATACAACGGTGGAAATTTCCTCAGAGGTGCTTGTGTGGTTAAGGTAAAAGTTTAGTTTCTCCTTCAATCCCTCACCAAAAGCACCGCCTAAACGGCAGGAAAGCAAAAGCACCGCAACAATTATTACGCAGAGAAAAAACTGAAAGATAATAACGGGAGAATAAAAATCCTTTTCCTTTCCTTGCTCTTTTTCCGGTCTTATTCTCTTTTCGTCCATATATATCACCCATTGATTTATATGAAGAAAAGCAAGCTGTTATAACCTATTGTATAGTATAACATATAAAAGCTGATTTTTAAATATATTGCACAAGAAAATTTTGTATTCTTTCGTGTTGACTATTTTCTTTTATAGTGTTATCATACTATTTAACAGTGTTATATATATTATATAACATATAATTATGAAAGCGGAGGAATAAAAATGTTTTCAGACTTCAAAAACGACGGTTTTATGTACCTGATTATCCTTGCTGTTATCATTTTTGTTTGTGCTCAGGCTCTCTTCTTTATGAAAAAAGCATGGGCAAGAGGTAAGGAATTAGGCATAACAACCGACAAGCTCAAAAACGCAGTTACATCAAGCGCTATTTTCTCATTCGCACCTGCTGTTGGTATTGCAGTTACTGTTATTACTCTTTCAGTGGCACTCGGTTATGTTCTGCCATGGATAAGACTTACGGTTATCGGCGCAATTCAGTATGAGACCACAGCCGCAATTGCAGCACTTGAAGCCGCAGGACTTTCCGGCGGTATCTCACAGCCTGTATCCGACCCCGAAATTTTTGCTACAATTGCATGGGTTATGACCATAGGCAGTATCCTTCCCCTTATTCTTATTCCTATTATTCTTAAGAAGATTCAGAAGGGTGTTTCCGACGTAGCTTCCAAGAACTCAAAGTGGATGGACGTTATGACTGCAGCTGCATTTATCGGTCTTATTGCAGCATTTATCGGCAGAGGCCTTGCGGGTACCGGCTCAAATAAGGAACAGATTATCGGTGACGGTGCAGGCGTGCTTTCACTCACAGCGCTTATTGCTTCAATAGGCTTTATGCTTATGTTCACCCTTATCAATAAGAAGCTTAAGAAAAACTGGATTGAAGCTCTTGCAATGCCATTAAGTATGGTTCTTGCAATGGTCGTTGTTGTACTTGTTAATCAGTTCTTACCCGAAATTGCCGCTATTGAGTGGCGTTATTAAAAGAAAGGAGAAAATGTATTATGAATAAGACATATATGGATAAAGTTCATACCTGGGGCAGAATCTGGTGCATTGCTTCACTCATTTTCTTCCTTTGCATTCCCCTTGCAATTTCACTTCATCTCGGCGTGTGGCCCAGAGCTGAAATCCTTGGCAAAGGTCTTGCTTCAATCGCATTTTTCTTTGCTACGGGTATTATTGAGGTTGTTGCTTACTCCCCCATGCTCGGTGCAGGCGGTACATACCTTTCATTTGTTACCGGTAATATTATGAACCTTAAAATGCCCTGCGCTCTTAATGCTATGGAAAACGCAAAGGTTAAAGCAAACACGGAAGAGGGCGAGGTTATTACAACAATCGCTATCTGTGCTTCAATCATTGTAACAACAATAGTAATTGCTGTTTTTGTTATTATCTTTGCTCTTAACCCGAGCTTTTCACAGCTTATGGCAAGTGATACCTTTGCTCCTGCATTCCAGCAGGTAACATACACAATCTTCGGTTCACTTGCAGCAACCTACTTTGTTAAGCACTGGAAGATTTCAATCTTCCCCATTGCCGCTATCACTCTTCTTCTTGTATTTGTTGACCCCGGCATCGGCGTGCTTATCCCCGTTGGCGTTGTTCTTTCAATGCTCGGCGCACACGTGCTTTATAAACTTAAGAAGGTATAAATCAAATAAAAAAATCACAGGACACGGGCGTTGCCCGTGTCCTGTTATTTTTTTATTTTGAACTTGCCGAAACCCGTACATTGTACTTTCCGTATACCCAGCAGTCGTTAACCTCCTCGGACTGAATTGAGATATTTGAAACCTCAATTATCTGAGCCCCTGCTCTCGCAAGGTTTACCGTTGAAACATTAAGTTCAATCTGAATATCCTCGGCAGTAATTTTTTCAAGGCTTTTTGTAGGCCCTATAACAACAATTTCATCAAGGTTACCGAGAGTAAAATCCACAGTATAATCAAAATTATCATCCTGATTAAGGTAAACTATTTTTCCGGCAGTTCCGTTTACTGTTCTGCGCTCCATTGAGGACATATCAAGATTCACCGTAATCTTCTCAAGCTCTTTATCAACAATATTTACGCCAAGCTTTTCGTCAACCTTAAAGGTAAAGGTGTTAATTGAATTTGAAACCTCGCGGAAATCAACAGAGCCTGCATAAAGCACATCAAATTTATTTCCGTCCTTGGGGTTGTAGGAAATCTCAATCTCAGCAGGATTAATTTTTACCTTAGGCGGATTTTCAGTGTATGCAGAAGGCTGATTAAGGAACTTTACCCCTACAGGAACAGTACCGATAACCGAAACGGGAACAGTAACCTTTGGCGGATTGGATTCATTGTTTATTCCTTCAACAGTCAGGAATCTTGAATCTGCCGTGCCTTCAAATTTATAACTTATTTCCGCAGGAAGCTCCAGTGAAGCTGTAAGCGGAAGCTTATCTTCGGGAATCTCTGCTTCAAAATAAACATTCTGCAACCTGTTGAGAACTGTTGCCGGGCCTGTGATATCCACTGTGCTGAGTGACGGAACCGGCTGTCCTACAGTATATTTTCCCTCTACGAGTCCCTCTGTTCCGTTTTTAAGCTTTGCTGAGACATTAAAGCTTGATGTTGCCTTCCTGTCAAAAAATACCGCTATGCTTGAAGGTGAAACGGAATTGATGTTCACATAACCACCCACACCGTCAGCAACCCTTGCCGTAAGAGTTATAAGCTTAAAGCCTGAGGAGTCGATATATGTTCCCGTTGCCTCAACAACAATATCGTCCTTTGTAATTGCCTTTGAGTTAATATTATAAGCTTTACCTGAAATTTCAACATCAACATAAAGCTTTTCTTCATCAACAAAATAAATATAATCTGAACCTTCCGTAAGTGTGTTGGTAAGAGACACCCTTACATCACTGACTGTTCTGACGGTTTCCGCACTGTAATTGATTTTCGCCGTACCCCAGATTATAACAGCCAGAATAACGGAAAACACCATCAGAAACTTATTGTTATAAAACAGAGCTTCAAGCTTTGATTTTTTCTTGCTGTCTGCCATTATTTCTTCCTCCTGATGATTCTGAATTTTCCGCCCTTTTCATAACTCTCGTCAAAATTGAGGAAATCTGTTAAAGCGGCAAGAAGCTCACCAAGGCTTATACCTCTTTCCAGCACACCGCCCTGAGCTACGGAAATCTGCCCCGATTCCTCAGAAACAACAATAATCAGTGCATCACTGTTTTCGCTCATTCCCACTGCGGCTCTGTGACGCGTTCCCAGTTCAAGGCTCATTTCCGACTGGGTAAGGGGCAGAATACAGCCTGCAGAATGAATACGGTTATCTCTTATTATCACCGCACCGTCATGAAGTGGTGCTTTTGGGAAAAATATGTTTTCAATAATCGGTGTTGTGATTGAAGAATCAACACGGCTTCCTGATGCTACAATTTCGTCAAGAGGTACATTGCCCTCAACAACTATAAGAGCGCCTACTTTCTGTTCGCTCATATTGGAAACCGCTTTTGAAATATTGGAAACCGAGGAACGGATTTCGTCGCTGCCCTTTTCGTCGTTTTTACTCAGGAAGCTGAGAACACGGCGGAAATCACCGCGGCCGAAGGATTCAATGGCATGACGGATTTCAGGCTGGAAAAGCAGAATAATAACAAGAACGATATCACCGAAAAGCTGGCTGAAAATAAAACTGCTTGCCGACATATTGAATGCGGACACAACAAGATAAAGTAAGCCTAAAAGTGCAATACCCTTTACAAGGTTGAATGCCCTTGTTTTTCTTACAAGCTTGATGCAGTAATATAAAGCCATTGCCACAAGGGCAATATCAATAAGGTCGTACCATTCAACAGACCTTACAAGCCGGAGCAAGCCGTCCAAAATACTGTTTAAAAATTCTGCCATATTATCCTCCAAGTGATTCTTTAACTCAGTTTTTATATTATTCTTACAATATAAAAACTACACCTTTTATATTGTATCACATTTTTTTGCCCATTGCAATTTTATTCAGGTAAAATGACAAAGTTTTTACATCTTTTTTTGTGTTGAAAATTCCCGTGCTGATTCTTACGGTGCCCTTTTCTTCGGTGCCGTAGGTTTTATGGGCAAGGTAAGAGCAGTGATACCCCGCCCTTACTGCTATACCCACCTTATCAAGCTTTTCTGCCACCTGCTCACTGTGATAATCGGCAACGTTTATTGACAGCACATTTGAGAATGTTCCCGAAAACATCCCGTCATAAACGGTAATGTTTTTTATAACAGAAAGGTCCTCGCGGAGAGTTTCAATAAGGCACCGTTCCTTCTGAAGGACAGAATACTCACCGCCAAAGTCTTTTATATATCTTATACCCTCATAAAGACCTGCTATACCGGGTAGGTTAACTGTTCCGCTTTCAAGCTTGTCGGGATAAAAATCAGGCTGATTTTCATAAAGGGAGTTACTTCCCGTACCGCCCTCACAAAATGAATCTATATCTGTATTCCCACTGAGGATGAGAACACCTGTGCCCATAGGGCCTAAAAGTCCTTTATGCCCGGGAAGACATAGTATATCCACAGGCATATCACTAAGGCTTATTCTGTGGCTGCCCGCCGCCTGAGCACCGTCAAGAATAAAGCGGATTTTCCGCGTTCTGCAGTAGTTCCCGATTTTAACAAAGGGCAGTACAGTGCCGAATACATTTGAAACGGCAGTGCAGACTACAAGGGCAGTATCATCGTTTACAAGCTTAATAAAATTGCGGAAGGTTTCTTCGTCTGAAAGCGGATTCACCTCAAAAACATCATAGGTGATTATCCCCTGCTGACTCAGCTTGTGAACAGGTCTTAAAACAGAGTTATGCTCAAGGGAAGATATAAGAATATGGTCACCATTTCTGACACTGCCCTTGATTGCCATATTGAGTGCTGTTGTGCAGTTATTTGTGAATATTACCCTTTCCTCGGGAGCGGAAAAAAATTCTGCAAGAGCACTGCGGCAGGCGAAAACCTTTTTACCCGCCTTCATCGTCATAAAATGGCCTCCGCGTCCCGGATTTGCCCCGTAAAGGCTTTGCACCCTTGTCATCTCCGTAATTACGCATGAGGGCTTAGGAAAGGTTGTGGCGGCGTTATCAAGGTAAATCATAGTCTCTCACGGTAGCTTTCCACGCCGAGATTCGGTATATGATTATCACGGATAATATCATAGGCGTTCCAGATATTATCCTTTGTAAAAAGGGCAAAATTACAGCCCTGACGGTGGTTAGGGTTGGGGTTGCGCCGAAGATTTGCTTTTATATTATGCTTTGAAAGCAGTCTCACTGCCTTTTCGCCCAGAGTCTGGCTTTCAAATTTGATATAAGTGTAATTCATCGTTCTTCCTCCTTATAAGGATATATTTTTTTATTTCATTATATGATTTAAAATTTTTCATTGTTACAGCGGTTGACCTTGAAGGATAAAAGCTGTATACTGAGACTTGTTAATATAATAGGAGAAAAAATATATGAACTTACATTTTAAAGACGGAAAATTTAAAATTATGCAGATTGCGGATATTCAGGAGGATGTTCCCCTGAATCCCGATACAGTGAAGCTTATTGACCTTGCCGTTGAAAGAGAAATGCCTGACCTCGTTGTTCTTACAGGAGACCAGATTCAGGGCTATTCCCCCTGTTACAGAACCGATACACAAAACAAGGTTGAAAAATGCATTGACTCATTCCTTGAACCTATTATAAAAAGAAATATCCCCTTCTGCTTTACCTACGGTAACCATGACGATGACTGCAAAATAAGTAAGGAAGTTCAGGCGCTTATGTACCGCAAACACAAAGGCTGTGCCACGGCAGAAGAGTGTGATACCCTGGACGAAGGTACGTACAGCCTTAAAATCAAGGACAGCAACAATGAAAAAGATATTTTTGCCCTTTATATTATTGACTCAGGCAAAAAAGAGGCTGACGGCTCATATTCACCCGTTACCAAAGAAAGAATCAATTGGCTGAAAAAGCAGAAGAAACAGAACGGATATCTTCCTGCCTTTGTTTTTCAGCATATTCCCGTACCCGAATACTATGATGTGCTGAAAAAATGCTCACGCTTTACAAAGGGCCGTGTTGAGGCTTTCAAAAGCAGAAAGAACACCTTTTACATTCTACCCGAAGAAGGCAGAAAAGAAAAGGAGTTCTTAGGAGAAAATGCAGGTACCCCCGAAAAGAACAGCGGTGAATTTGCTCAAATAAAAAAAGACGGTGATATTATCGCCATGTGGGTCGGTCACGACCATAACAACTCTTTCAGAAGAAACCTTGACGGTGTTGATCTGGGCTACTGCCAGGGTGCAGGCTTCAACACCTACGGACCCGGCAACAAAAGAGGTGTGAGAGTTTTTGTACTTGACGAAAATGACCTGAGAAATTATGATACTTATACGGTGGAAATGGGCGAGCTTTGCGATTATAAACCATCAAAGCCCGTTAAAGAGTTTATTTATACTCATGTGCCCACCTCCACAAATGAAGCCATAAGCCTCGGCAAAAAGGTTATTGCATCGGCTGTGGCTATTGGCATCGGTGCTGCAGTAATAAAGCGAATAATTAAGTAAAAAAATCCGATATGCTGATAGGCATATCGGATTTTTTAATCTTTTTTGTCATACCAATATTCTCGGCGCTTTTTGATAATTCTCTTTCTTATGCTGAAGCCGAGGAACAACACACCAACAAAAGCAAAGCCTAAATAAATATGGGTATTGTCAGTACCGTGAATACGGATATCACTCCAGAGCTCGGAGAACATTGTAAGGGTTTCCTGAGGAAGATTATGGAAATACTCCGTATCGGGCATATCCTCCTCGTCAGGATAAAGGTACTTGTTATTACGCATTTCTGCGTAGCCCGGATGGTCAAGAACACCCTGATTAGGTGTTGCATAGCCGATGTAAAGAGCGTTGCTCAATGCAACCTCAGGGTCAAGCAGGAAGTTGATGTAAAGCATTGCCGCCTCATAATTCTGTGCACATTCGGGGATACAGACAGCATCAACAAACTTGTTTACACCCTCTTCGGGATAAACGAAATCAAGGTCCGGGTTAACATCCTTCATCAGAACAAAGTCACCTACATAATAAGGCACCATTGCAGCTTCTCCGCTTTCCATCTTGTTGAAGATTTCGTCCATAACATAGCCCTGAAGCAAAGGCTTTTGCTCAATAAGAAGCTGAGCTACGTCGGAAAGCTCCTTTTCATCAGTTGAATTAAGGGAATAGCCCAGTATTTTCTGCGGAATTGCAAATGCATCACGGGGATTATCAATCATTAAGATTTTACCCGCATAGCGTTCATCCCACAATGCAGTCCAGCTCACGGGGGCTTCCTCAACCATTTTTGTGTTATAAATAAGCCCTACCATACCAACATTGTAAGGTACGGAATATTCACTCTGAGGGTCATAGAACATATTCTTATACTCCTCAGCAACATATTTATAGTTAGGAAGTCTGTTAACATCAATTTTTAAAAGCATATCCTCTTTTATCATTCTTTCAATCATATAATCGGAAGGAATGATAATATCATAGCTTGCACCGCCGTTTTTGATTTTTGGATACATATCCTCGTTGCTTTCGTAGGTAACATAATTCACCTTGATACCCGTAAGCTTTTCAAACTCTGAATTTACATCAAGAAGTCCGTCCTCCGCTGTATCGCAGATATATTCGCCCCAGTTGAAAACATTAATGGTTGTTCCTTCAAGGCCTTTGTAAAACGCCTCGTTTTCATAGGCAGAGGCAGTGAAGGAAAAAACAAGAAGGCTTATAAGAGAAACAGTTAAAAATGAAAGCTTTTTCATTTTGCGCCCCCCTTATTAAGCTTATTGCTCATTTTCTTCTCTCCTCTTGCCTGAGCCACATTGATAAGCACAAGCAGAAGAAGAATTGCCACAAAAATGAGAGTTGAAAGAGCATACATATCAGGAGTAACTCTTTTTTTAGTCATCGAAAAAATTCTGATGGGTAGGGTTTCAAAGGACGGTCCCTGAGTGAAATAACTGATAACAAAATCATCAAGGGACAAAGTAAATGCCATCATCATACCTGAGAAAATACCCGTTGAAATACCCGGCAGAACAACCTTGAAAAATGCCTGAACCGGTGTGCAGCCAAGGTCCATTGCAGCCTCGGGCAGATATTTATCAAGCTGACGGAGCTTGGGAAGCACGGAAAGAATAACATAGGGAAGGTTAAAGGTAACATGGGCAATAAGCATTGTACCGAAGCCGAGGGCATCGGTTTTGCCGATAAGACCCGCACAGAAAACGAACAGAAGCATCATTGAAATACCCGTTACAATTTCCGGATTCATCATGGGAATATTTGTAACTCCCATTGTTATTTTTTTAACATACTTATTTCTGAAAGCGTTGATGCCCACTGCGGCGGCAGTACCCATTACAGTTGCCGTAAGAGAAGATGTAACGGCAAGAATAAGGGTGTTTGAAAGAGCCTTCATTGTGCCCTCATCGTGAAGAAGGGATTCATACCAGCGAAGGGAAAATCCGGAAATTACACTTGTACTTGCAGAATCGTTGAAGGAAAAGACTATCATAACAACAATAGGCGCATACAAAAACAGCAGGATGAGTCCCACATAAAGCTTTGAAAGAGGTGACATTTTGGTTTTCATATAAGCACACCTCCGTCATCGTCCTCGCCCGTAAAGCGGTTCATAACCATCATACAGATGATAATAAGCACCATAAGAACAAGTGAAAGTGCGGCACCCAGGTTATAGTTATTAGCAGACTTGAACTGCATTTCTATAACGTCGCCGATAAGGGAGAAAGTGTTTCCGCCAAGCTTTTTGGAAATATAGAAGGTTGAAACACTGGGAACAAAAACCATTGTAAATCCCGATGCAATACCGGGAAGGCTGAGAGGAAGGATAATATCCTTTAAAACCGTAAGCTTATTGGCACCCAGATCCTCTGCAGCTTCAATAAGGCTATGGTCCATTTTAGCCATAATAGAGTATAGAGGCAGAATCATATAAGGAATATAGTTATACACCATACCCAGAACAACTGCTCCCTGAGTGTTAATCATATGAAGCGGGGGCAGCTTTAAAAAGGAAAGTGCCGTATTTATAATACCCGTATCCTGCAGAAGAATCATCATAGAATAGGTTCTGATAAGAAGATTCATCCACATCGGGAGCATAACGAGAATCATCATTGTACGCTGAACATCGGCACCGCTTCTTGCCATAATATAAGCAAGAGGATAAGACATAATAAGGCTTATTACCGTTGCAATAAAGCCAAGCCAGATAGAGTTTATCATAACATCCTTGTATTTGCCGATGTCCATTATATATTCCAGAGTGAAATTACCGTTTCCGTCGGTTACAGAATAGTAAACCACGAAAATAAGAGGTACAATAACAAAAATCGCCGCCCAGACAAGATAGGGAGAAGCTGTCAGTTTTTTGCCGAGGGACTTTTTCTTCATTTATCACGCCTCCTCTTCTTCTGTAATATCGGAAAGGCGTTCAATCTCATCACTGAAAGAGCTGTAGTCGCCGTACATACCCGAATATTCACTCTTTTTCATAACGTGAATTGCATCGGGCTCAATCTGTATACCGATTTTTGCCCCTACGGGGTAGTAATCGGTTGTCTGAATCATCCACTTGAAGTTATCAATATCAACAATCATTTCAAAGTGCACACCCTTGAAGGTGTTTGAGGTTATGGTACCGCTTATTGTACCCTCTTCAACGGGCACAACATCAACATCCTCAGGGCGAACAACAATATCAACGCTTTCATTTACTGCGAAGCCTTTATCAAGGCACTGGAAAACGGCACCTGAGAATTTAGCCTTGAAGTCGTCAAGCATAACACCGTCAAGGATGTTACTTTCACCTATAAAGTCGGCAACGAAAGCGTTCTGAGGCTCGTTATAAATATCAATGGGGGTACCTATCTGCTGAATTCTGCCGTCGTTCATAACAACAACGGTGTCACTCATTGAAAGAGCCTCCTGCTGGTCGTGGGTAACATAAATAAAGGTAATGCCCATACGCTTCTGGATATTTTTAAGCTCAACCTGCATATCCTTACGGAGCTTAAGGTCAAGAGCGCCAAGAGGCTCGTCAAGAAGAAGCACGCGGGGCTCTACTGCAAGGGCGCGGGCAATTGCAACTCTCTGCTGCTGACCGCCTGAAAGAGAAGCGATATTTCTTCTCTGGAAGCCCTTGAGGTTAACAAGCTCAAGCATTTCGTGAACCTTTTTGCTGATATCCGTTTCCTTCATCTTCTTAATACGAAGACCGAAGGCAATATTGTCATAAACATTAAGATGGGGAAACAGTGCATATCTCTGGAAGATAGTATTAACCTGTCTTTTATGAGGGGGCAGATTATTGATATCCTTGCCTTCAAAAATAACCTGACCGCTGTCAGATTCAAGGAAACCTGCAATGATTCTTAAGGTTGTGGTTTTACCGCAGCCAGACGGACCGAGAAAGGTCATAAATTCCTTGTCCTTTATAGTAAGGTTGATGTTATCAAGAATAACATCATCTTCAAATTTCTTTGAGATATTCTGAAGTCGGATGATTACATTATCTTCCATTTATAAACCCCTTTCCCTGCATGCAAAAACATGCTCGCTCGAATTATATGCGATAAATTTTACCGCTGATGAAATCCCAAGAAAAACAAAGTGAAACGACCTGTTTTTCCCGGGACCTTTTTTCATTATATAATTTTGCCCAAAATGAATATTAATACATTCTGCTAAATCACAATATAGAACAAATTCGTGCAAATGTCAACAGTTTTCTGATAATTTTCGGCAAATTTTCAGCACTAAATCGTGACATTTTCTCTAAAACTCTGTTTTGCTCGTGTTTTCTCTTTTTTTCTCTGATTATCTCGAAAAAAATTTATTCCGGTAAAGATACAAAAATAGAGAGCATTATACACAAAAGGTATAACGCTCCCCTGTAGCTCAGTTCAAATACTCTTCAGCTTTTATCTCCAGAAAAGCCTTGATAAGAGGCAGACTCTCCTCACTCATTTCATAGGTTTCGGTTATAACCTCATCCTCACCCTGATTTTCAAAGCTTTTCATACCGTAATAAACCGTCACTTTGATAACTTCCGTTTCGTCGAGCTTTTCAATCCATATACGGTAGTTGAAAATATTGTTGCCTATGCAGCCCTTATGAGGGTCAGTGCCGACGGAAGCACAGTAAATATTATAGCTGCCACCGATTCTTGAACCGCCGATGAGCCAGGAAAGAAGAGGTACAAATATGTCGTATTTTGCCATTTACAAATCCTCACTTTTAAAATTTGAGATACTATGCCCCATAAAATGATTGATTTTGTTCTCTCATAATCAGCTTGTTCAAAGGGGCAGATTCTACACGCTCATGCCGCTGTGGCACTTCCTTTGTCCCGGGCGACAAAGGAAGCAAAACGCCCTATTAGGGTGCTACGGATATACCACGAGCATACACCGGCATCCGTCTCCGCATACAACCCGTACGGGTTGTTCGTACGGGATAGAGATTCGCTTACTTAACTTTACTGAAGCAGTGCATAAAAATTGAAATTGCAGAAATCAGCAACACAAGCCTGACAAAAAAGCTATATTTAAAATCAAACATATATTTGGTACATAACCTTCTGAGGTTATAATAACAAATTTAAGTTTAAAAGTAAATACAAAAAGCTAATTCTCCATAAAAGTTGCCGCCGCAATGGCTAAAGTCTGCTTATAATAGCTCCACACATAACCTATGGGCAGAATAAAAAGGCAAAGAAAAAACCAACCGCTGAAGCTGTATTTCAGCCTTCTGAGAGTTTTAATCTGCTTTTTCATATCCTCCTGTGAACCGCTGATAAGATTTTTAAAGGAAACAAATTTGCCGTCAATGTAATAATATTCCGAGAGAAAAAGGGAACGGCTCATATTTTTATAAAAAACAGTGCCGCTTATAAAAAAAGCTATGCATCCGGAGGAAAGCCCAACAGCCACAATAAGGGAAACATTGCTTTGAATAAGTGTAAAAAGTAATGCGCAGGAAAGAGCAAAGGGTAAAAGTGCCACAGTGAATAAAGCCGACCTGAGAAACAAAAGCTTAAGGCTGAAAATCATGGCATCTGCTGCCCTTAAGGGATGAAAATAATAAAAAATATCCCTTGCACTGCCGCCCTTTTTCTGTGCACGGCGAAGAAAAAATCTGTCGGTGCCAAGCTTAATACGGCGATATATACTGTAACAGAAAAAAAGGAGCATAAATGAAACGGCAAATTCAATATATACTCCTCTGCTCCCGTAGAGCTCACTCACTCTGCTTTTCATTCCGATTTCATATATAAGAACAAAAAGATTAGAAGAAAGAATCAGCACCACTGCCGTAGCGAGGGTGAGAATCATAATTGCAACATTACCTGAAAGAAGAATTGAACCTTTTATTTTCAGCTTTTTATGCATAAAAAATCACCTGCCTGTTACCATTATCGGCAAGGCAGGTGAAAAATAATCATTTATAAATCTATTCTTATTTAAGGGGTGAAAGTGCGAGGTTTTCGTCAGCAATCATAAACTGCGGATATTCAGGGAACATATCAACAGTGGGCTGAACCTCACTTTCTAAAAGAGTGAAGGCAAATTTGCTGTAATCTGAGCCGTTATCAGCGGCAACATGACCTGCATCCTTAATGAACCATGTGTATTCGGGGAAGAGAGCTGTTGAAGCGTCAATAACCTTATCAGCTGAAACATACTTCGGGTCTCTTGTTGCGATATAGGATTCGTCAAGGGTTTCATAAAGAGGAGCAATTGTTGCAAAGTTTGAGGTAAGCTCAGCTTCAAGCACCATATCACCGTTGAGGTTTGCTCTTTCATAAACGGGAACAAGACCGATGTTGTAGTTTGAAGCAAAGGTAAGCTTAACGCCGTCATTTACGGCAGTTGTAAGAGTTTCTTCTGTGCTGCAGACGAACTTTTCGGATTCAGCAAGCTTTTCAAGAAGAACTGCATATTCTTCCTCGTGACCGCCGAAGATTTTTTCAATACCTGAAGCGAAGTCATCATCGGGGCAAAGTGACCAGAAGCCGCAGAGAGTACCCATACAGTCGCGAAGAACAAGATCGTTTGCCTTATCAAAATTTTCTGTTACAAATTCATTGAAGAAGTTTGTAAGGTAATCAAAAACTCCAAGAACATCAAACACCTTAAGAAGTACCTTAAGGAAGAAATTATGACCTGTTGCACTGTTGATTATGTTGAGAATAACATCCGTATCAAAGTTGATTCTGCCGTTAAGTGCATCGCCTGCAACATAGGTACCGTTGTGTGCACCTGAAAGGTAAACAGCTGAATTGATGCTGTCGTTACCGTGGTAATACATATAAGCTGTTGTAACCATACAGCCCATTGAAGCACAGATGATGTTTACCTGGTCCTTACCGCTGTCCTTCTTTGCGGTTTCAATAAGAGCGTTAAGCTCAGATGCGAGCTCAGCGGGAGTCTTTCTCCAGTCATAGGTGAAGAAATATGTATTTTCTGCACCGTATTTATTGATACAGGTTTTTAAAATACCCATTTCGGTAACATCGGCAAGAGCTTCGGTGAATTCGGGATATGCTGCCATTGATTCGGGATACTGCACCATTGAAACCGGTTCAATTGAATTGCCGTCCTTATCGGCAGCAATGGGAGAAAGAACGCTTTCAGCGATACCGAAGATACCGTCAACAAGAGCTTCCTCTTCCTTAAGCATAAACTGAGCGAGGATAGCATCAATCAAAAGCGGAAACAGCTCCATAACATTAAAGGTAAGTGCCTTGCTGCCGTCTTCATAGGTAAGGCCTGCAAAATCAATACCTCTTACAACGACAACGGGAAGTCCGTCATAGCTTTCAGCTTCAGCTAATTCACCTTCAGCAGCAAAAGCGGGAACTGCAAGAGTGAAAAGCATTAAAGCAGTAAGCAGAATGGAAATAATTTTCTTCATAGTTTTCAAATCCTTTCAAGATTTAATATTGCCTTAGAATTATACAATAAAACTTCGCACTGTGTCAACAATGCGAAGTTATTTTTAAGAAAATTAATAAGTTTTTTCGATATATGAAAGAAAATCCGCAACGGCACCCTCATTACAGTGGCAAGCATGAAACTCACATATATCGTGCAATTCTTCGGGAGCCTGCTTACAGCAAGCCGGGTGCTTTACCGTTCTGAGCATATCAAGGTCATTGTAATAATCCCCTATTGCGCCGATGTTTTCTTCCTTTACACCGAGAATTTCAGCTAAAGCAAGTACCGCCGTACCCTTATGTGTGCTTTTTTCAACCATATCAAAAGAAGCTATTGAGGTGTCGATATAGCCTAAAGAGGAATCACTGACAGAGTTTACGAACTCTCTGATTTTCTTCTTTTGCCAGGGAGGACAGAAGAAAATTACCTTTCCCCATTTTCCCTTGGGCACCTCATCAACGGTTTTTACCCTTTTATGGGTCAGCTTATCAAGCCACATCATAACCGGTGAGCCTACTCCCGGACGTACAAGGTAAATCATATCGTCGGTAAAAACTCCGATTTCAAGAAGGCGGAACTTTTTCATCGCCTTTCTCACAACATCAATTCCGCTTTCGGGGATAGGATTAAACCAGATCATTTTATCTTTTGAAAAATCATATATGCCGGCACCGTTGAGAACAATTGCGGGAGTTTTGACATCGGGTAGGTTTTTATAGTGAGGTGCAAGGGACTGCACATTCCTTGCCGAACCGAGGGTAAAATTACCGCCGAGAGTATGAACAAAACGGTCGATAGCCTCTGTATTTACTTTAGGAGTGCGGCGGGCCTTGTTGTTGAGAGTTCCGTCAATATCCGATACCACAAGCCAATGAGAATAGTTTTTGTTTTCCATTAATAGTTCTCCACTATATTATCCTTGTATTTTTCAGCCATACTGAGAAGCTCCTGCTCATTGAAGAAAGCAGTTGTACAGCCTACGGCAGTTACACATTTACCGCCGGTGATATTGCCGAAAAGCACACAGCGTTCTATGGGCTCATCCTTCATTATGCCGTACATAAAACCTGCAAAGAAGGCATCACCCGCACCCGTTGAGTCAACATGGATGAATTCGTCAATACTTTTTACTAAGGTGTACTTTCCGTTTTTATAAATAAGGCAGCCTTCCTTATCCAGCTTCATTATAGCAGTATCAAGGTATTCACTGAGTTTTTTTACTGCCTTTTTGGGGTCTTCTTCTCCCGTAAGAATTGTTGCTTCCTTACGGTTGGGAAGGTAGTAATGGGCAATTTCAAGCATACCTTTATAGGAGTCAAGGCTCATACCTTCAATAAAGCCCGTATCAAGAATAACCGTTGTACCCTCATCCCTGAGTCTACGGTAAACCTCGGGGTGGTCCTCGTGCATTGCAACTGCCTTTGCGCCTTTGAGAGCATTGTAAATTCTCTGAGCATCCACGGTTTTATCAGGATTGCCGTAAGACCAGAAGGTGCGGTCATTTTTTGTAATTGCCGCCGCTGTTATATTAACGGCAACATTTTCGCCCTCGTAAACATTTATGGGCTCTACACCTGCTTTTCTGAATTCAGAAAGAGCAAAGGATGAGAACATATCGTCAGAAAGCTCTGTCACGGTTTTACATTCAACGCCGAGTCTTCCTAAAGTTATCATTGTACCCGGAACACCGCCGCCTATACAAAGGGAAAACTTATCGGTGAAGATTTCTTCTCCCTCCTCGGGAAGACGGGGCATATCGGCGAAAAGCATATCTACATTAGTTTTTCCGTATCCTGCTGCAAATGACATATTATGTCTCCTTTATCTTTTGAAACAAGCGTTATATTTTTTTGCCCATGAGCGAACCTTGTTTACTTCATATTCACCGGGCATAATTGTTGTAACTGCAGTTACAGCCGCAACATCCTTAATCATACGAAGCACCTTTTTAAGCACAACGGGACTGCCTGCAAGGCCTGTGATTTTCTTTTTGAGAGGCTCGGGGTCAAGCATATCCTTAACCATTGAAACAAGGCTTGTTGAATCGGCACCGATTGTCATATCATCGGCATTGAGGATACCTTTTTCGTATATGTAATCAAGCTCAATGGGTTCAAGACGGGTAAGAAGGAGCTTTACTGCGGCAAGGGGTGCAAGACCATTACCGAGCTTAGCATAATATTCCTTCTGATATTCCCACAGTGCAGCCGCACTGAAGCTGTTTGTTTCATCAGCCTCGATTGCATCAGCGAGCATTTTTGCAGCCTTCATACTGTTTGCGATACCTGAGCCGATAATGGGCACGGTCATAAAGGCGCTGTCACCTATTGCTGCATAGCCGTCAGCAACAAGAACTGCAAGGGACTGCCTTACGGGGATTTCTACAAATTCGCCGCCTCTTAATACCTTCTTGCCAAGGTAGGGATAATCCTTTCTTAAGGCTTCGAGGGTTTCTTCAACCTTTTCTTCCGTAAGCTCCTTGAATCTTCCTATGAGAATATCGGTATATTCGCCTTCATCAGCAACCCAGGAAATACCGAGCTCGCCCTGATGAAGCAGAAGCACCTTAAATTTATCTTCGATTTCACCCTCGTATTCACCTTTTTCGTAGAAGGCACGCCATACATAAAAACGTTCAAAATCCTGAGCGTCGCTCTGAATTCCGAGATATGTGGGAAGATTTTTTCTTACGGGTGAATTGATACCGCAGGCATCAATAACAAGGTCGCCGTAAAACTCGCCCTTATCGGTTCTGATTCCCACAACACGGTTACCGAGCATAATCGGACCTTCAACGGTAACACCGTATTCGAACTTTGCTCCGCATTCCTCAGCATATTCAATAAGGCAATCGTAAATAACAGATCTTTCCATCTGGATTTCGAGCTGATCCTTGGGAGTGTCCTGTCTGAGTCTTGTGGTCATACCGGGACCGTAGAAGGTCATATCGTGCTTTAATTTCCACTTGCTTTCATCGGGAACATCCATACCGATGGCGGTGAAGGCCTTACGGTCAAAAATATCCGTCCAGTCATAGCCCATTTTTTCTCTTTTATGTGCTTCGTAAACGGTTACATCATAGCCTTTTTTGCTAAGAAGGGCTGCCGCCGCAATACCGCCGTGGCCGCCGCCTGCAACAATAATTTTCTTTCCCATATAATATCTCTCCTTTTTTCAATGGCTCTGTATCAATATATAGTTGATTTTAAACACAGCTTTCAGGACAATCTGATTATAACGAATCAAAAACAACCTTTTTATAGAACGCAGCCTTGTTATTTCTTCAATTATATACAAACCTTTCATTTTTTTCAATATATATTAAAAAAACGAATGAAATATCTTCATTCGTCTTTTCATTGATATTGTTACTTTAGTTCTGAATTCAATCAAACTACTGTTTGTGAAAACAGTGCTTTTCATTAAAGTATAATACATATAAGTCCGCTGCAGCCTTCATTTATTACCCTTTCAAGGGTTTCCTGAAGCTTCATTCTTGCATCACCGGGCATTTTGTAAAGCTTGTTGTGAAGACCTTCATTTACAAGGCTGTCCAGTGTTTTGCCGAATATGTTGGACTGCCATATTTTTGACGGATCCTCTTCAAACTCCTTAAGAAGGTACAAAATAAGCTCTTCCGACTGACTTTCCGTGCCTACAATGGGGGCTACCTCTGTTGTGATGTTGGCTTTGAGCATATGAATAGAGGGTGCGGAGGCTTTGAGCCTTACGCCGTATCTTCCGCCTTGCTTCATAATTTCGGGTTCTTCAAGTGAAAGCTCTTCCATTGTGGGCATAACAATACCGTAGCCCGTAGCTTCAACCTCTTTGAGTGCCGTATCAAAGCGTTCGTAGTCCTTTTTCACCTTTGTCAGCTCAACTATTTTATTCATAAGCTGTTGCTCATTTTCAATTTCAATGCCCGTTTTTTCCCTGAGCACATCATAAAACAGCTTTTGCGGTGTTGCTATTTCCACCGTAACACAACCTGTAGAGAGGTCAACCTCTTTAACGCTGCAGCCGTTTACACAGTCACCCTCACTGATGCTTGATGTAAATGTCTTTGCATCTCTTACCTTTTTTATAAGTCCTGCATTTTTTCTTATAGAGCCAAGAATCTCCTGCCTTAATGGGTGTGATTTTTCAAGGGAGGTTATCCACAACGGGAAATCGATCTGCATTTCTTTTATGGGAAACTCATAAAGCACAGCCGAAAGTATATCCTCAAGCTCCTTTTTTGAAAGAGTCTGACAGTTTACGGGCATTACGCCGACGCCGTATTTTTCTTTGAGTTCCGATGCGAGGCGTCTGCATTCTTTACTTTCGGGATTACGGCTGTTAAGAAGAACAACAAAGGGCTTTTCAATTTCTTTCAGCTCATTTATAACCCTTTCCTCCGCTTCGGCATACTCTCCTCTTTCAATGTCTCCCACAGTGCCGTCTGTTGTTACAACAAGGCCTATGGTGCTGTGCTCCGTTATAACCTTTTTTGTGCCTATTTCAGCCGCCATATTGAAGGGTATTTCCTTTTCGAACCAGGGAGTTTTAACCATTCGCGGCTGATTGTTTTCTATGTAGCCGATAGCGGCGGGTACAATATAACCTACGCAGTCAATAAGCCTTACACTAAATTTTGCCGAACCGTCAATCTGCAATTCTGCCGCATTTTCGGGAATGAATTTTGGCTCCGTTGTCATAATTGTTCTGCCTGAGGAGGACTGGGGAAGCTCATCCCTTGCTCTTTGCTTTTGTGAATTTTCTTCAAGATTGGGAAGAACAAGCACATCCATAAAACGCTTTATAAAGGTGGATTTTCCTGTTCTTACGGGTCCCACAACCCCGATATAAATATCTCCGCCGGTTCTTGTTGCAATTGAGTTATAAATACTTGTATTTGTCATCTGCTTTTCCTCTTTTCGCTGTTTATACACTCAATCTATATGACGGGCAGAATACAAATATTCTTACTTTTCCATACGTTCAAGCTCTCTTTTCAGTTTTTCAATTATTCTTTTTTCAAGCCGTGAAATATAGCTCTGTGATATGCCCAGCATATCGGCTACCTGCTTCTGGGTAAATTCCTTTGACCCGAAAAGACCGAAGCGCATAGTCATAATCTGCTTTTCCCTTTGGGGAAGCCGTGACACTACCTTTAAAAGCTGGTTCTTCTCGTCCTGATATTCAATATTGCGGTTTACAACATCACTGTCCGAGCCTAAAACATCGCTTAAAAGCAGCTCGTTTCCGTCCCAATCAACATTTAAAGGCTCATCAAAGCTCATCTCGTTTTTCTGATTGGCGGTTTTGCGCATATACATAAGTATTTCGTTTTCAATGCACCTTGAAGCATAGGTGGCGAGCTTGATTTTCTTTGAGGGTCGGAAAGTGTTGACCGCCTTGATTAGACCTATTGTGCCGATTGATACAAGATCTTCGATTCCAATGCCCGTATTTTCAAATTTTCTTGCAATATAAACAACTAAGCGGAGGTTATGTATCACAAGAAGCTCCTTGCTTCCCTCCTTGCCCTGCTCAATTTCAGTAAGTACGGTTTCCTCCTCCTCTTTTGTAAGAGGCGCAGGGAGATTTTCTGAGCCGTTTACATACCATATATCAGTATCCTCTTTTTTACCTTTTACCTTTATATATTGTTTAAATCTCAGCAACAGCTCTTTGATTTTTTTCATCATAATCTTCCCCTTTCTCGGAAAACAGTTCAAAAGGCAGAATACCGTCATATCTTCCGCCGAATATTTTTTCTTTGGTTATTGCTACGGTTACATCACTGTATGAAAAATTTTTCTTTAAACCCCTGACCCGTATCAGATCGGCAGAAAAACTGACAAGAAGATTTTTACCTGCAACACCGCTGCATGGTATCAGCCTGAATGAACCGTTATCCGTCTTCGCAAGATCATGGGCAGTAAGAGGAACGGTGCCTTCAAATTTTTCTCCGTTCACAATTACTACGGGCTTTCCCGTAAAGGGGTCGCGAAGGCTGTTACCCGTATCAAGAAAGCAGTGACAGCTATAGCTTTTGCCTCCCTTTATAATTTCGCAATCGTATACTGTATCCGATGGCGTACGGCTTTTGAGATATCGGTTGCAAAGGGAAATTAAAACGTAACAGATGATTGTGAGAACAACAAGATTTGATGTACTTATATTGAAATATACTATTCCGTTGCTGAAATACATACCCTTTGGTGCAAAGAACAGCCAAAGAAAAAGCATAATTCCCGCAAAGACAAAGGAAATGGCAAAAAAGCTGAGACAGAGCTTCAAAAAAGCTTTTTTGTTTATGAATCCGTAGGCGGTAAAGCAGAGGAATACCCCAAAAGGTATACCCATAACAGCCGTTAGTGTTTCGGCTATACCGGGCAGAAGGATGGAAAGGGAATAAAAGCCTGCCATAAGGGAAGAAAGAAATATTCTTAAGGTGTTCCTTTTTTTGCGGCAGATAATACCCGTAAGGGATAAAAGAGCATATGTAACATACAAATTCAGCACAACAAGTACATCGGCATAAATAACCTCGGTCATTTTCATCACCTTTACTATTATAGTGAGAAGGCTGTAAGATTTATGTCGGAAAGAGAAGATGTTGCCGCAAAAAAATAAAGCAGGTAAGCCTGAACTTACCTGCCGTATTACTTTTGTTTTTATCTTATGCACCAAAGAGAATGAGAAGAGCTGATACAAATGAAAGAATGAAGAAAACTGTACCGAAAATCTTTGTAAGCATTGCAAGCTTTGCTTCATTTGTTCTGCCCTTATTCTTGCCGAAGAAGGTATCAGCAGCGCCGCCGATTGTGCCTGAAAGGCCCTTCTGCTTACTTTCCTGAGCGATAACAAGAATAATGATTGCAACAGCAACTATAATAAGAACAATTGATAATACATACTGAAGACCTGTCATATCATTAAACCTCCGATAATTTTATACTACGGTATTTTAACACAAGGCATTATTAAAAGTCAATAGTATTAGCCTATTTTTTCCTTGTGTTGAGACCACTTTTTGTCCGATTTCAGTTATTCGGAGTGAAAACAGCCTCTTGCTCACCGAGAACAGCTGCCTTTGTAACAGTCAGTCTGCCCTCTACTCCCTTCGAGGGAACATCGTACATATATTTTATAAGCAGCTTTTCCATAATGGAGCGCAAACCTCTTGCACCGGTCTTTGCTTCAAGAGTTTTTTCTGCAATTGCTTTAAGGGCTTCATCTTCAAAATAAAGCTCAACACCGTCAATTGAGAAAATATACTGATACTGCTTGATAAGAGCGTTTTTAGGCTCTGTCATAATTCTTATAAGTGCACTTTCATCAAGGTCATCAAGGGCGGTGATAACAGGAAGACGGCCCACAAGCTCAGGGATAAGACCGAACTTTACAAGGTCGTGGTGCATAACCTTATGCATTATCTTGCTTTCCTCAATTTCCTTTTTTGTTCTGATTTCGGCACCGAAGCCGAGACCTGAGTTGCCCATTCTTTTTTCAACTATTTTTTCAATACCTTCAAATGAGCCTGCGCAGATGAAAAGTATGTTCTTTGTATCAATCTGAATAAATTCCTGCTGGGGATGCTTTCTTCCGCCCTGGGGAGGTACATTTGAAACAGTGCCTTCAAGAATTTTAAGAAGCGCCTGCTGAACACCTTCACCGCTTACATCACGGGTTATGGATGTGCTTTCGCTTTTTCTGCCGATTTTGTCAATTTCATCCACGTAGATGATACCCTTTTCGGCTCTTTCAATATCAAAATCTGCCGCCTGAATAAGTCTGAGAAGGATATTCTCAACGTCCTCACCTACATAACCCGCTTCGGTAAGGGTTGTTGCATCGGCAATGGCGAAGGGTACATCAAGAATCTTTGCAAGAGTCTGAGCGAGCATTGTTTTACCCACACCCGTAGGTCCGAGCATAAGAATGTTGCTCTTTGTGATTTCAACATCACTTTCATCGCCCATAAATATTCTCTTGTAATGATTGTATACACCGACGCTCAGAGCCTTTTTAGCCTCATCCTGACCGATAACATACTCGTCAAGAAGAGCCTTGATTTCGTGCGGTTTTTTAAGAAGCTCAAGGTCTTCCTTTTTATTTTTTTCATTTACTGCCGCCGCTTCGCCCTCAACAATGCTCTGACACAGCTCAACGCATTCATCACAGATGAAAACGCCGGGACCTGCTATGAGAGTTTTTACCTCACTCTGGGTTTTATTGCAGAAGGAACAGCAGACGGACTTATCTTTGATGTCACTTTCTCGTGCCATACGGTTACCCCTTTATTCCGGTTTTATCTCTTATCGAGAATTTTGTCCACAAGGCCGTATTCAAGAGCCTCCTGAGCAGTCATAAAGTTATCGCGCTCTGTATCCTGAGCAATAACCTCAATGTCCTTGCCTGTGTTTTCGGCAAGAATT
This sequence comes from Acutalibacteraceae bacterium, assembly GCA_045531265.1. Classification (GTDB taxonomy): domain Bacteria; phylum Bacillota; class Clostridia; order Oscillospirales; family Acutalibacteraceae; genus UBA6857. Next base: position 76,204 of record JAZSDP010000090.1, on the reverse strand, counting down.
TTGTTAAGCTTTGCCTTTGTTCTTAAAATGTGGTCAGCCACAATTTTAATGTCAGTTGCCTGACCCTTTGCACCGCCTGAAGGCTGGTGAATCATAATTTCACTGTTGGGAAGAGCATATCTTTTGCCCTTTGCACCTGATGAAAGCAGGAAAGCACCCATTGAGGCTGCAAGTCCCATACAGATAGGTGAAACATCACATTTGATGTACTGCATAGTATCATATATAGCCATACCTGCAGTTACCGAGCCGCCGGGACTGTTGATATAAAAGCTGATATCCTTTTCACTGTCCTGGCTTTCAAGGAAAAGAAGCTGAGCCACAACAAGTGATGCAGTTGCATCATTAACTTCATCGGAAAGAACGATAATTCTGTCGTTAAGAAGTCTTGAATAAATATCATACTGGCGTTCGCCACGGTTTGTCTGTTCCACAACATAAGGTACTAATGCCATAGTAATGCCTCCTTAAAAATAATATAAAAATGCCAAGAGAGGAACTGTATAAATATAATCAATACACAGTTCCACTCAATCATAGCTATTATTGGTTAAATTAACCTTAAATTATTCAGCGGCTTCTTCAGCTGCTTCCTTCTTAGCTCTGGGCTTTCTTGCAGTTGTAATTTTTGCATTGTCCTTTACGAACTTAACAGCCTTTTCGTTAAGAAGGTCTTTTCTGAGTCCTTCAGCAGGTACAAGCTCTCTGATTTTGTCTTCTTCCATCTGATAACGCTCTGCGAACTTCTTGTATTCTTCGTTGAGCTCATCATCAGAAATTTCAAGACCTTCTGCCTTTGCAACAGCTTCAAGAGCAAGACGGATCTTAACGTTCTTAACTGCGCCGTCCTTCATATTCTCCTTGTACTGTTCGATTGTCATACCTGAATACTGAAGGTACATTTCAAAATTCATACCCTGCATTGAGAGTCTGTAGTCGATATCTCTGATCTGATTGTCGATTTCAGTATCATACATACATTCGGGGATTTCGCCCTTTACGTTTTCAGCGAGCTTTTCAAGAAGCTGAGATTCGATTTCCTTATCGTTTTCTTCTTCCTTGTGCTCCTTGATTTCCTTTTCGATGCTCTTCTTGAGCTCATCTACTGTATCGCAGTCTGCTGCATCCTGAGCAAATTCGTCATCAAGCTCGGGAAGCTCCTTAACCTTGATTTCGTGAAGCTTGATTTTGAAAACAGCATCCTTGTCGGCAAGCTCGGGAGTGTATTCTGAGGGGAACTTAACATTTACATCAAATTCCTCGCCTACTGAGTGACCTGCAACCTGCTCTTCAAAGCCGGGGATAAACTGACCTGAGCCGAGTGTAAGCTCATAGTTTTCACCCTTGCCGCCCTGGAATGCAACGCCGTCAACAAAGCCTTCAAAGTCGATAACAGTGATGTCACCGTCCTTGGCTGCTCTGTCTTCAACGGATACAAGACGTGCATTTCTTTCCATAAGGTCGGAAATTCTCTGTTCAATTTCTTCCTTGGTTGCTTCAACCTTTTTCTTGGTTGCCTTGAGCTCCTTATATTCGGTAACTTCGATTTCGGGCTTTACAAATACTTCAACTGTAAGCTCAACACCGTTTTCGCCGATTTCCTTAACATCAGCACTCTTTGTGCCAACAACTTCAAGCTCTGCTTCCTTAGCAGCATCTTCAACAGCCTTGCCGAAGAGCATATCAAGAGCATCTTCATAAAGCCAGCCCTTGCCGAAGAAGTTTTCAGCCATTTTGCGTGTTACCTTACCCTTACGGAAGCCGGGAAGCTGAATCTTATTCTTCTGCTTCTGGAAAGCCTTGTTCTGAGCAGCGTCAAATTCTTCAGCGCTGATGCCGATTTCAAGAGCATAAACATTTGTTTCAACGTTGTTTGATGATTTTAACATTTCTAAACTCCTATCCTTGGGCGTGGTCATTTTAGGTTGACGAGCTTAAATCCGGATCAGCCCAAAAGTGTGAATTTTTGAGCCTTTTCGGCGTTTCGGATTTGAAAGGCGTCAGCCTGTCGGCATCCTCAACATCCAAAAATCTATCAAAAATTTACACTTTTAGGTTGAAAATTTTTTGCTCAACGGATTTTTGGCAAGATAAGGCGCAAAGCGCAGTAAATCCTTTCGGATTTACGAGCATTTTAACGAAATATTGACGGAAATCCGTCCGCAAAAAACGGATTCGGAATTAAACTCGTCAACCTATGACCGCAGAAACCCAATATACATTTTAACCTATGTATTATAGCACATTAAAAATAAATTTCCATAGTTTTTTTAAATTTTTTCAACAATTTGGGGGCAAAATTCAAGAAAATCTGCCGAAACAAGGGAAAATTTTACTCCTTCTACCTCTTCGCGCACTGCATAAAGACAGCTTGCGCCGTGAAGGTGACCGTAATAACAGCGCTTTATACCGTGGTTTTTGAGAACCTGCATAATTTCATCGCACTGTTCATTTTGCATAACCGGAGGATAGTGAAGAAAAACAATTATCTCCCCACCGAGCTTTTCACCCTCTGTTATTGAACGGTCAAGCCTTGCCGCTTCACGCAGGATAACCTTTTCGTCGTGACCCGTCTGAGCGTCGTAAAACCAGCCTCTTGAACCGCAAATCACAAAGTCTCCCACCTTATAGGCATTATTGTGAAGAATGCTGATTGAGTCGAAGCCTTTTTCCGAAAGGAAGGCATCCATTTTCTTTTTTGTGTTCCACCAATAATCGTGATTGCCCTTCATTATTATCTTTTTACCGGGAAGACTATGGAGAAAACGGAAGTCCTCCTCAGCCTCCTGAAGGCTCATTGCCCAGGAAATATCCCCGGGGATAATTACGGTGTCATACTCCCCCACTAATCTTTTCCAGTTATTTTCAATACGGCTTACATAATCCGTCCAGCCGCCGAAAATATCCATGGGCTTATCCGTGGAAAAGGAAAGGTGAGTGTCGCCGATTGCAAAAATTGACAAATAAAGCCACTCCTTATATTCCGAGCATATTGTATACCATATTTATCATATCTTCCTTGTTGCAGCAGTCGGTAAATCTGGGAGCTTTACCCTTAAGAGAACCGAGCTGTTCGGGGCAGGGTTCACCCGTTGTTGCTTTAAGAAGGTCAACCTGCTCAAATTCGTCCGCATCGGCAGGAATTTCACCCTTTACAGCTTTGAGAACTGCGGCTGAGAATTTATAGGGATTAGCAGTTGATGCGATTACGCTTTCGGTTTTGTCTCCGGTAGCCTCAACATATTCATCGTAAACCTTAACTGCAACGGCAGTGTGAGTATCACAAAGGTAACCCTTTTTATAATACTCGCTGATGGTTTCGGCAGTTGCTTCATCGTCACAGCAGCCTGCATCAAAGAGGGATACAACCTGAGCCTTTACATCCTCGCTGATTTCATACTTACCCTCAGAGGAAAGCTTGCCCATCCAGTCACGGATTGTTTCATCGTTTTCACCTGCGAGATGGAAGAGAAGTCTTTCAAGGTTGGAGGAAATAAGAATATCCATTGAGGGTGAGGTCGTTGTATAGAAGCTTCTGTTTCTGTCATAAACGCCCGTCTTAAGGAAATCGGTGAGAACATTATTGGCATTTGAAGCACAGATAAGCTTATTTACGGGGATGCCCATTTTCTTTGCATAGTAAGCGGCAAGGATATTGCCGAAGTTACCCGTGGGAACAACAACGTTCATCGGCTCACCGTTTTTGATTGTGCCGTTTTCAATAAGGTCACAGTAAGCGGAAATGTAATAAACGATCTGAGGAACAAGTCTGCCCCAGTTGATTGAGTTCGCAGAAGAGAACATCATACCGTTTTCGCTGAGCTTTTCTGCCACAGCCTTGTCGGTGAAGATTTTCTTAACGCCGTTCTGTGCATCGTCAAAGTTACCGTTAATGGCGCATACACAAACATTTTCACCTGCCTGAGTAGTCATCTGAAGCTTCTGCATGGGGCTTACGCCATCATTTGGATAAAAGACCATAATCTTTGTACCGGGAACATCCTTGAAGCCTTCAAGTGCTGCCTTACCCGTATCACCCGATGTGGCAACAAGAATTACGATTGTCTTGTCGGCAACTGTCTTTTTTGCGGCAACGGTAAGAAGGTAAGGAAGAAGCTGAAGAGCCATATCCTTGAATGCGCAGGTGGGACCTCTCCACAGTTCAAGAATATTTTTTCCGTCAGCGGTTCTTTTAATGGGAGAAACCTTTTCGCTTGAAAATTTACCCTCGGCATAAGCACCGCTTACACACATATCTATTTCTTCTGCCGTATAGTCCGTAAGGTATAAAGAAAGAACCTTTTTAGCTCTTTCAATGTAGCTAAGGGGAACAAGGGAGTCAATGAACTCCTTTGAAATTGCAGGGATTTCCGTAGGAACGAAAAGACCGCCGTCCTTTGAAATACCCTGAGCAATAGCCTCAGCTGATGTTACTTTTACACTCTTGTCTCTTGTACTTGTATAAAGCATATTTTTTACCTCCATAAGGTGACGGTAATAGAACCTGATAAGCCTTAAATGTCCGATTTACAGCACCTTTAATTATTTTTCTCCTCGCAAGACGGCTAGTATTGTTTCGTCGAAGAAATCCTTAAATGCACTATAACTCGGGCATTTAAGGTTCTACGAAGTTTAACAGGAGAAGATTTTTATCGTAACAAGGCAAAAAACGCAGAAAGGCTATCGCCTTTCGAGGCTTTTTAACGAAGCTACGGTGAAAATAAACCCTGTTAAACCTTATCTGATTCAATACCGTCACCTTAAAGAGATTTATTTATAATCGTTTTATTTTAACACAGTAAAACAAAAAAGTAAAGTTATTATTTTACCTTAAAAAACTTTTCTGCATTAATATGAAAGATTTTTTCCGTTATATCCTTTCCTATATCACTTTCCGAAAGATATTGATACAATTCACCGACCTTGTCAATACCCGAAAGTTCCTCACTTATATCGCATCCGTCAAAATCACTGCCAAGAGCTATGTTGTTCTCTCCGCCCAAATAAAGAATGTGACAGATATGCTCATATACCTTTTCTTTTCCGCCGGAAAGAAAGGTATTGCAAAACGGTATTCCGATAATTCCGCCCGAGGATATTATTTCTTTTATCTGCCAATCCTTAAGGTTACGCTTATGGGGTACAAGTGAATAGCATCCGCTGTGTGAAGCGGCAAAGGGTACAGAAGCTATGGACAGAACATCATTAAAGCCTTCTTCATTAAGGTGGGAAACATCAACCTTTATATTTTCCTTTTCCATTATTCTTACTGCAGTTTTACCGAAATCGGTCAGTCCCTTTCCGCTGTCGGCACCGACGCCCCGCCCTATTTCATTTTCATCGTTCCAGGTTAAAGTTATCATCCGCACCCCTTTTTCTGCAAAAAGGGAGATGTTTTCATTTTTTCCCGAAAGTGCAGAGCCGTTTTCAATTGTAAGTAGCGGAATAAGATTGGTGACACCTTTTTCTTTAAGGCGTGACAATTCCTCATTATAAAAACCAATCAGCTTTAAACAAAAAGAAAAAGCAGACCCGCCCTTTAAGCTGTCTGAAAGCCAAAGGGCAAAGCACTGCCTGTATTTTTCAATATATCCTGCCTTTTTTAAATTTATATGCATTTCGCCGTCATAAAGGCTTTTATTTTCTCTATAAGCTTTTGTAACGGTATCACAGTGAAGGTCAAAAAGCTCTATTATAATCACCACGCATCAAAGGCAGATTCAATATGGTTGAAATTATAAATCCTTCCGCTTTGCTGAAAGACCTCAAAAACATCGAATCGGGGCTGTTTTACACTGCCCGTTTTCATTATGTAATATTCGGCGGTTTTAATAATTTTCTTCTGCTTATAAATATCCACCGACTCCTTTGGCAATGTCATTGAGTCGGCTTTTCTTGTTTTAACCTCAACAAAAACAACAAAATCGCAGTTTTCAGCAATAATGTCGATTTCACCGAAGCGTGAACGATAATTCCTTGTAACACAAAAACCTTTTTTAAGGAAATAATTTTCCGCAAAATCTTCTCCGAGTCTGCCGGTAACAGCCTTTTCAGTTGCCATTTTATTCACCCAATATCTTTTTAAGGAAGCTTCTGCGATGTTCTTCGCAAATGCCGTGCTCGGCAATCATTTCATAATGAAGCTTTGTGCCGTAGCCCTTGTGCTTTGCAAATTGATATTCCGGATATTTTTCGTCAACCTCACGCATATATCTGTCCCTTGATACCTTTGCAAGAATTGATGCGGCGGCAATTGAGATGCTTTTGGCATCACCCTTGACAACGGTTCTTTGCTCACAGGGAAGACCCGGCTTCTGATTGCCGTCTATCAGAGCAATGTCACATTTTACACCGAGGCCCTCATATGCTCCTCTCATAGCCATAAAGGTAGCCTGAAGAATATTTATCTCGTCGATGGTTTTTGCATCAACCATACACACAGAATATGCAACTGCCTTTTCTTTTATAACCTCAAAAATCTGTTCGCGCTTTTTTTCGCTTATCTTTTTGGAATCGTTTATACCCTCAATCTCACAGTCAAGAGGAAGAATAACCGCAGCGGCACACACAGGTCCGCAAAGGGGGCCTCGTCCGGCTTCGTCAATACCGCAGACGGTGCTGAAGCCTTCAGATACAGCTTGTTTTTCGTATTCGTAGGTCATAGTTTACTCCTTATCGGCAGTGGCAATTTCCTTGAGATTTACGGGAATACCGCCGTTTTTCCTTGATTTTTCCGCTGCAAGGGCTATATCGTGGCTTATTACCGTTGCATCAATTGTTGTAATGTCCGTAAGGTCATCACTTTCACCGCAAAGGAGCTTTACAAATCCCGCAATAAGCCTGATGTCACCTTCAATATGACCGCTGATACCTAAGCTTCCCGTATTAACCTTGCCAGCTTTTCCGCCGAAAGTTCTCATTTCAAGCTTTGTGCCGTAGCCGATAAGCTCACCCTTTGTTCCCACAATGTGGCTTTTGCGGAACATTTTATCGGAAAATGCATTCATTTCAAGGGTAGCGACAGCACCGTTTTCAAACTTCATTGTTACAAACTGATGGTCGCAGACATTGTTATCGTTAAGATAAACACATTTGCCGTAGTCACCGCATTTTATGGCATTGACGATATCCTGCTTGCTGTTTTTAGCTTTACCCGTAAGGGTACGCTTCATATGCTTTATGAACTTAGCCTTGTAAAAGGGGTCTTTTATGTAAAGCTGTTCAGCATCGTAAGGGCAATTCTTTTTAGCCTTACAGCCACCCATACAGAATTCCGTTGCACCCTCGGGGGCGTTTTCTTTTCTGAAATGACCAAGCTCTCCAACTGAGCTTACGGATTCGCAGGGACTGTTAATAAACCAGGCGATAAGGTCGATATCGTGACAGCATTTTGCAAGGATTGAGGGAGTTGAAGTGAATTCATCGTGCCAGTTACCTCTTACATAGCTGTGGGCAAAATGGAAATAGCCCACATTTTCCGTATGGTTGATTGAAACAATGTCACCAAGCTTTCCGCTTGAGATAATCTCTTTTATCTTTTTGTAATAATTGGAATAACGCAGTACATGGCAGACTATGAGAAGGGCGCCTTTTTCTTCGGCAAGGCAGCGCAATTCACGGTATTCATCCCCCACACCGCTGACGGGCTTTTCAAGAAGAATAAACTTATAGCCCGTATTAAGAGCCTCTTTTGTTATTTCATAATGACTTGCATCCTGGGTTGAAATAATAAGGCCGTCAGATATTACACCTTGTGAAAAGAATTTTTCCGTTGTAAGATATCTTTTTTCTTCAGGGATACCGAACTGAGGCCCGATATCGTCAAGTGCCTGTTGACTTATATCGCATATTGAATCAAGCTGCACCTTTTTAAAATGGAAGGACTTGAGAAAGCCCATATATTCCGTACCTCTGTTGCCGAGACCTATTACCGAAACTGTTTTTTTCATCATACTTTTCCTTTCTTTCCGTTACCTTTCCATTGATGCAATTGCATTCTGTGCTCTTGCAACATCACTGAGATTTTCCAACATCAGAAAGGTATTCTGCCGTCTTCCTCTGCCCGTGTAAACCTCTTCCCAAAAGGTTATTGTACCGTTACCGTTTTTATGAAGCTGCACCTCCATAGGCGGTAAATCATTTGCCATACGCATTTCAAGCTTGTTGCCTTTTTTAATTATCAGCCTTTTATTTGTAACAACATAAAAGGTCTTATTTCTGAGATAAAGGCTCATTATATGTCTGCCCGCAAGAAGATACACACCGACAGCTATGAAAGGAAGTCCCCATAAAGCAAAGAAAAACGAACCGCTTGTTCTTAGTGCAGTTATTTCCCAGAACAGAGAAAAACCGAGCCAAAAAATTGAAAAGGGTATCATTACTATGTCCTGCTTATGAAATATGTGTCCTTTTTCAGGCTTTCCTTTCCAGAGAATCTGTTCCCCATCGGTAAGATAAGGCCGACAAAAAGCATAGTTATCCGTATATTCCATTTTGTTTCCTCCGTTATTTTTAATCAGTCTGCAAGTCAATTACTAAAAAGCCTACCGTGACACGGTAGGCTTTAGCATTCTTAAACTATTAAAGAACTTTGCAGAAATTGAAGATTGAAGCGGGAAGCTCTTCCTTATCAGCTGAGATTGTGAAAACGAAGTTCTTTTCATTCACTGAAGCGAGCTCATAAATCTTCTCAAGGAAGGAAGCAAGCTCATTATAGTCTCTGCCGCCGATACGGAGAGTTGCATCAACAAGAACATCTGTGATGTCGTGGTTGCCTGCGCAAACACCTGCGAGGAAGCCGTAGAAAGCTGCATAACCCTTTACTTCGTATTCGTCTGTTGCAATAAGTCTTGCACGGTAATTAACATCATATGTTAACTTGGTTTCTTTTTCAACACAGACAACGTTGCCCTTAGAGGTTTCAACTGCCTCGTTTACACAAGAAATCAAACGCTTTGTTTTTCCTGCACCTTTGTGACCTAAGATAATAGAAATCATTTTTAATTTCCTCCTTTTATTTAATATCGCAGGGTGTTTTCCCCCTCACGATTTTAATTACAAACCTATTATATCACTTATTTAATCTTTGTTCAAGTACTTCTTTCTCTTTTTCGTATCCGGGTTTGCCTAAAAGAGCGAACATATTCTTTTTGTAGCTTTCAACACCGGGCTGGTCAAAGGGATTGATACCTAAAACATAACCGGAAACTGCACAGGCCTTTTCAAAGAAATAAATGAGATAACCTAAAGTTTTTGCTGTCATATCCTCAGCTTCAATCACAATGTTGGGCACTCCGCCGTCATTATGAGCGAGCACTGTTCCGAGGAATGCCTTTTCGTTAACAAAGTCCATTGTCTTGCCCTTAAGGAAGTTAAGACCGTCAACATTTTCGGCGTCCTCACCGATTGTGAATTCTGCCTTGGATTTTTTGAATGAAACAACGGTTTCAAACATTATTCTTTCACCCTCCTGAATATACTGTCCGAGGGAGTGAAGGTCTGTTGAGAAGATTGCGGAGGTGGGGAAAAGACCCTTGTTTTCCTTGCCTTCGCTTTCGCCGTAAAGCTGCTTGAGCCATTCGTTCATCATTGTGAAGCAGGGCTCGTAGCTTATAAACATCTCCGTTTTCTTACCCTTATTGTAAAGAGCATTTCTGATAGCAACATATTTATAGCAGTCGTTATCATCAATAGCAGTGGGCATAAGCTTTTCTCTTGCGTCTGCCGCACCTTCCATAAGTGCATCAATATCAATACCTGCAGCAGCAATAGGAAGAAGACCGACAGCGGTAAGAACGGAATATCTTCCGCCTACCTCATCGGGTACTACGAAGGTTTCGTAGCCTTCCTTATCGGCAAAGGCCTTGAGTGTGCCCTTAGCCTTATCGGTGGTTACATAAATTCTGTCTGCAGCGCCCTGTTTACCGTATCTTTCAATAAGAATTTCTCTGAAAATTCTGAAAGCGATTGCAGGCTCTGTTGTTGTACCTGATTTTGAAATAACATTAACTGCAAAATCCTTGCCCTCAATTATATGGAGAATCTCTGCAAGTGAGGATGAGGAAATGCTGTTACCTGTGAAATAAATCTTTGCGCAATCTTCAGCCATTGCGTTATAGCACTGACCTTTTACAAATTCAATAACTGCTCTTGCGCCGAGATAAGAGCCGCCGATACCGATAACAATAAGAATTTCATTATTCTTTTTGATTTTTTCGGCCGCTTTTTTAATTCTTGCAAACTCTTGCTTATCATAATCCACGGGAAGGTCAACCCAACCTGTGAAATCACTGCCTGCACCGGTTTTATTGTGAAGAGCATTGTGTGCATCTGTTATTTTTTCCTGAAAGGAAAGGATTTCTTCGTCCGTTACAAAGGACGAAACATACTTTTTTGTTAAACTTGCTGACATTAGCGGGGACTCCTAAATAAAAATTATAGTATTTTAGTGTATTTTAATACAAAAGAGGTGATTTGTCAACCTTAAATTTATCAATATTGTTCACTTTTTGTCATCAGTTTGAAAAATCTTGCCGCAACATCGCCGAAAGTTATTCTTCTTACGGGATTTTCCGCCACAAGAGGGTATTCCTCAATAACCTCATCGCCTATTTTAAGCCTGACTTTGCCGAGAATCTGTTTTTCTTCAACGGGAGCTTCAACATCCTGTGCCAGCTCAATTTCCGTTTCAATCTGACCTTTTTTGCCCGATTCCAACAGAATTGCAGAAAGCCCGGACACAATCGGTCTTACAGTTTTTTCAATACCTCTTATAACGGTAACATCGCTGAACTGAGAGGGGTCAATCTGAGGAGTGAAGGATTCATAATTTGCAAATCCCCAATTTAAAAGTGACTTTGCTCCTTCAAAACGGTCGGTGCTGTTGCCTGCGCCCATAACTACAGCCACAAGGTGAAGTCCGTCCCTTTCCGCAGAAGCAGAAAGGCAGTGTCCTGCTTTTGAAGTGGTGCCCGTTTTAAGACCCGTGGTGCCGTTATAAAAACGGACAAGGCGGTTTGTGTTAACAAGCTCCGTTGCACCGTCACGCAGAGAATCCATCCACACCGTGGTGTAGGTGCGGATTCTGTCGTGCTTTAAAAGTGCCCGTGACATAAGTGCAATATCATATGCCGTTGTAAGGTGGGTTGTGGTATCATCGTCAAGACCCGAGCAATTATCAAAATGCGTGTTTGTCATGCCCAGCTCGGCGGCCTTTTCATTCATCATTTTAACAAATCCCTCTTCACTGCCTGCTATATGCTCGCCGAGGGCTGTGCAGGCATCGTTGGCACTTGCAATAGCAGTAGCTCTCAGAAGCTCGTCAACGGTCATCTGCTCCCCTTCCTTAAGCCATATCTGACTTCCGCCCTTTGAAGCCGCCGTGGGGCTTGCCGTTACAACGTCCGTCAAAGTTATTTTACCGCTGTCAATTGCCTCCATAAAAAGAAGAAGGGGCATAATTTTTGTTACGGAAGCAGGATAAAGCTGTTCGTTTTCATTCTGAGAGTAAAGCACCCGACCCGTTTCAACATCCATTAAAACCGCCGACTTTGCATTGACCTTAAGCTCATTTTCGGCAAAAGCAGAAAAGCTCAGGGAAGATATAACAATAAAAAGTGCAAAAATAAAAGACAGTGTCTTTTTCATAAAAATCACCTCAAAAAATAATTCTCAGTGATACTTATGATGTAAAAATGTAAAATAAAACAAGGTCTTGAAAAGATGTTCACTTTCGTTTATAATTACACCATAATAAAACAGTATCAGGATTGATTTAAATGAGAGTTAAATTTTACACTTTGGGCTGCAAGGTCAACCAGTACGAAAGTCAGTCGATGGCTGAACAGCTGATAAAACACGGATATGAGGTTGTCAAGGGCAAGGAAAAGGCAGATGTTTTTGTTGTGAATTCCTGCACCGTTACCGCCTCTGCCGACCAAAAGACCCGTCAGGCAGTGCGCCGCTTCAAGCGTAATAACCCTGAAAGCACCGTTGTTCTTACAGGCTGTGTCCCTCAGGCTTACCCCGAAAAGGCAAAGGAGCTTATTGAAGCGGACATAGTAATAGGCAACAAAAACAATCAGGTGCTTTATGATGTTCTTGAGGAGCACTTTAAGAAGGGCTGCCGTGTTTTTGAAGTCAGCGAACACCAGAAGGGTGATGCCTTCTGCGGTGACACCATAACCTCCTTTGACGAAAGAACAAGGGCTTACATCAAAATTCAGGACGGCTGCAACCGTTTCTGCTCCTACTGTGTAATCCCCTATTCAAGAGGCAGAGTGCGTTCAAAGCCCATTGAGGAAATCAAAAAGGAAATCACAGCCCTCTCCGAAAAGGGCTTTAAAGAGGTTGTTCTTGTCGGCATTAACCTTTCATCCTACGGCTCGGATATCGGCGTTTCTTTCCCCGAAGCCGTAAAGGCGGCAAACGATATAAAAAGCATTGTGAGAGTACGCCTCGGATCCCTTGAGCCCGACCACCTTACGGACGAGGTTATAGAAAAGCTCTCCGAGTGCGAAAAGCTCTGCCCTCAGTTTCATATCTCCCTTCAGAGTGGCTGCAACAAAACACTTAAAAGTATGAACAGACATTATACTGCAGAGGAATACAGACACCTTTGCCGTAAGCTCAGAGACACTTTCTTCGACTGCACCCTTACAACAGATATTATGGTCGGTTTTGCGGGAGAAAATGAGGAAGACTTCAAAGAAAGTCTCAGCTTTATGGAAGAAATCGGCTTTGAAAAGGTGCATGTTTTCCCCTACTCCGTAAGAAAAGGCACAAGAGCTGAAAAGCTCCCCTGCCACAACGAAAAAAGCGTTAAGGAAGAACGGGCAAGGGAAATGACCCGTAAAGCGGATAAAATCCGCCGTGATTTTATGGAAAAGCAGATTGGCAGAACCGTTTCCGTTATTTTTGAAGCAAAAACCGAAGACGGATTTTTAACGGGTCACACTGCAAACTATACCCCCGTAAAAGCTAAGCTCCCCGATGAAATGCAGGGAGAGCTGACAGAGGTTGAGATTGTTGGAGTTGACGGAGACTACTGTTTGGGGATTCGGAATTAACCCCTCAGTCGGCAATGCCGACAGCTCCCCTTTCAGGGAATCCAATATAAAATTACACAGCACTTTGAATTTTCAGAAAGTGCTGTGTTTTTTTGTTGTTAATATAAACATTTATTCGTCAAGATATCTTCTCATATTATTTGATAGAATGTAATATTTACATCTTTCCTGCCAATTATAAAAATAACTTTCTATGCAATCATCATAACCGTCAGAAGAAGAATAAAAATCAGTTGCAGAGGTTTTATCAGACGGTTTTAACTTGAAGTCCGAAAATCCGCCGAGAAGCTTGTATTCTTCTCTTGTATCAATATATACCAAGACAAATTCCTGATTACTTTTTTCACATCTTTGAAGATATCTTAAATATTTATCAATATCATCTCTGTGCAACATTATTTCAGTAAAATATTTGTAATCACCCATTTTTCTCTTATTCATACAGAATTTCAAACACTTTTCTTTGTCAATTCTATTGTTTTCTGCTTTAATCATCTGAACATCCTCCATATTAATTATTTATATAAAAAACATTCTTGTCCTACCAGTAAGACATAGAAATTATGTTTATAGTATACACTATTTTTGTCCAAAATCAAGACAAAAAGGTGTTTTCTATGAAAAGAATTATTGATTCTGAAGATTATAATATCATAGGTCCTCAGATTAAAAAAGCAAGAATAAAAGCCGGTATGAGTCAGAAAGAGCTTTCGGAAAAGTTGGAGCTTATGGCTGTTTATACTTGCAGAGGCTCAATTTCAAGAATTGAAAACGGCAGAAGAGCTGTTACGGATATTGAAATTGATGCAATTTCAAAGGTGTTAAATGTAACACTTGACTATCTTTTCGGAAGATAATACTGAATTTAAAGTTGTTGTACGCAATACAACAGCTTTTTGTTTTGTAAGCATTTGTATTGGCTATTTTACTATCATATAATAGTAAAGTCAAGAGATTTTGACGATAAAATATATACTGTTGTTGAGGTGAGTATATGTATTATCCCCGATTGAAAGACTTACGAGAAGATAATGATATGGTTCAGAAGCAGGTCGCTGCTTTCCTCGGCATTGATCAAAGAGTATACAGCACCTATGAAACAGGCAAAAGAGAAATCCCTGCAAGATATGTTGTAAAGCTCGCAGAACTATATAATACCTCAACAGATTATATTCTCGGTGTAACAAATGAGTCCAAAAACAAATAAAGAGTTGTTGTTCTTAAAAATACAGCAACTCTTTTGTTTTATTTTATTATTATCATAGAATTTTTCTGCTCCTCACCGCAGGGGTGGATATTATCGCACATAAGGGCAAATTTATCCGTGCAGGCACATTGAAGGTCGTAAACATCCTTACCGAAATCGGAAAGGCTTTCTCTGTCGCTGTGCTTTGTTACAAAAGGCACGGGAGAGCTTTTCTTAGCTTTTGAAAGAAGACTGAGTCCCATTTCATTGGCGGCAAGTATTTTTATATAAGGCGGTGTTTCACGGCAGATGTCACGTGGTATACGCAAATAAAGATTCAGTACCTCACGGCGCACCCTTGCGTGGGTAAAGTTTTTGCTTTTTGCCTTTTCGTAAAGCTCAGTCAGACTTTTTGAAGTTCTTACGCCCTCATATATTCTTGAAGCAAGTCCGCTGTCGTCGGTGACATAACGGGCGTATTCCTCCTTTGGCATTTCTCTTAAGGATGAAAGGATTGCCCTTTCGGATTTTGCGAGAGCATGTACCGTTCCGTTATTTATATTCTTTTTCAGCATTTTATCCACAAGGTCTGGCACAAAGGAAGAAACATCCTCCACCGTCATACTGCGGATTTTACTTGCCGAAGCAAAGCCGTCGGATACATCTTCACTGTCGTGGTCGGTGCCGATGCGTCTTACGGGTAAAAAATCTTTCCCCGGAGCGTAAACGTTGAGCTGCTTTATATATTCAACTCCGAGAGTGCTGTTTGGTGAAGAAATAACCTTTTTTGCATTTTCGCCGTAAAGCTGACCTACACTTTCAGAAAGTGCCGAAGGATAATTCATACCCTCAGCCATATATTTACGGATAAGCAGGGCTACATCTTCATTTTCGGTCGCCTCAGCACATAATTTCAAAAGCTCCTTATCCTCGGTTTCACTACCGAAGGAGAGCGTATCAATGCCGAAAGCGGTAAGAATAAAAACACTGCCTCTTGCAAAATTTTCCGCCGAGGATACCGACCAGGGAGTCGGCAAGTCGAGGACGATATCGGCACCGCCTTTAACTGCAGCGGCGGCTCTTTGCCATTTATCAATAAGGGCACATTCACCCCGCTGAACAAAGTTGCCGCTCATTACACACACAGTGTAGGCGTCATTATTTGCCTTTGTTTTTTCAATATGAAATTTATGACCGTTATGAAAAGGATTGTATTCGCAGACTATTCCGTATGTCAATGAGTGCACCTGCCTTTCTGTGTTATATACCTATGTTTTTATTATAGGCTTTTACAATATATTGTCAAGACAAAATGTCAGCATGGTTGTAACAGCAAACGCAGACCGTCGAGGACGCCGGAAAACGGACCGTCGAGGACGCCGGAAAACGGACCGTCGAGGACGCCGGTCCCTACTTGACTAATGTTTTTTCAGATAGTATAATTATATTCAGAAATAAAGATGAAACGGTGAAAAATATGAAAATTATTGATACAGCTATACCCGAAGTAAAAATTGTTGAACCTCAGGTTTTCGGAGACAACAGAGGCTGGTTTTACGAATCCTACAGCTATGAAAAGCTGAAAAAGCTCGGAATAGATACGGTCTTTATTCAGGATAACCGTTCATACTCCAAAGAAAAAGGCACACTCAGAGGTATACATTTTCAGAAAAATCCCAAATGTCAGACTAAGCTCATCTGCTGCACAAGGGGCAAAATTCTTGATGTTGCCGTGGATCTTCGAAAAGGCTCACCTACCTATCTCAAGTGGGTATCAGTTGAGCTTACGGAAGAAAATAAACGCTTTCTTTATATTCCCAAGGGCTTCGGTCACGGCTTTGTGACTCTTACAGAGAATGTTGAAGTTCTTTATAAGGTTGATGAATATTACAGTCCCGAAAATGACCGCAGTATCCGTTTTGACGATAAGGAAATCGGAGTCTGCTGGGGTGTGGAGAATCCCGTTCTTTCAGCTAAGGATATGAACGCCCCCCTGCTTTCGGAAAGCGATGTTGATTTTGTTTATTGAGGTGAAATTATGTATATAGTTTCAGGTGCAAAGGGTCAGCTCGGCTCTGATGTCTGCGACCTTCTCCATAAGAAAAATATTCCCCATACAGGGATTGATATTGACGACCTTGACATCACCGATGAAAAAGCTGTTGAGGATTTTTTCAGTAAAAATGAGGTTTCCTGCTTTATACACTGCGCTGCTTACACTGCCGTTGACAAGGCGGAAAGCGAAGAAGAATTATGTATGGCGGTGAATTACAAGGGCACGGAGAACATTGCAAAGCAATGCGGAAAGCATAGCGCAAAGCTGCTCTATGTTTCCACCGACTATGTATTCGGAGGTATCGGTACTGAGCCACATGAAACCGACAGCCAAAAAAATCCACTGAGTGTTTACGGAAAAAGCAAATATCTTGGAGAAAAGGCAGTTACGGAACACTGTAACAAACATTTTATCGTCCGCACATCCTGGGTGTTCGGAGAAAGAAACACCAATTTTATTGCAACTATGCTCCGACTTTCCGAAACGAGAGATGAAGTAAGTGTTGTCTCTGACCAGATAGGCTCACCTACCTATTCAAAAGATCTTGCAAGACTTATTTGCGATATTGCTCAAAGCGAAAAGTACGGTGCTTACCACGGTACAAATGAAGACTTTTGCAGTTGGAGTGACCTGGCGGAAAAGGTCTTTGAAATTGCAGACAGAAAAACAAAGGTAAATCCGATAAAAACAGAAGAATACCCCGCCGCCGCAAAAAGACCTCTCAATTCACGGCTTTCAAAAAAGAGTCTTGACGAAGCAGGCTTTGAAAGACTGCCGAAGTGGGAGGATGCGGTGGAAAGGTATATTAATAACATTTAACAGAAAAAAGCCACCGAGAAACTCGGTGGCTTAATGTTATCATCTGAATCAGCCTTCAGCGATAGCTTCAACGGGGCAGCCGTCTGCACAAGCACCGCAATCGATGCAAGCATCAGCGTCGATATTGAACTTGCCGTCGCCTTCAGCGATAGCGCCAACGGGGCAACCGTCTGCACATGCACCGCAGGAGATGCAATCGTCGTTAATTACATATGCCATTGTAGTGACCTCCCTTTTCAATTTAATGATTACATTTTAACATATAAAATCAAAATATCAATACCTTTTTCAGCATTTTTGTCAAAAAAGTAAAAATTTTTTTCAACTTCAATATTCTGTCAGCGGATATGGTGCAATATTATGACAAAAATCGTGCGTTTGTTGCTTTTTTATTGACTGCTATTTTGATTTGTGTTAAAATTAATTTTGTCGCATTGATAATAAAAATGAATAAGGTGAATAGCAAATGAAAAAATACAGTTGGATGAAAATTGATACAGCTTCAATTATGTTTACCTGCCTCAGCTCAAAAAAATGGGGCAGAACCTTCCGTATGGCTGTTGTTTTTAAAGATGAGGATATAAATCCCGAAATTCTGAAAAAAGCTGCTGAGGATGTTTCGGTAAGATACCCGGCAACTCATACAACTTTAAAAAAGGGCTTTTTCTGGAATTATCAGGAGGCTTCTCCTAACACACCTGAAATCAGAGAGGAATTTTCACGCCCTATTCTGCCCATCACCCTCAGAACTGATGGCAGACCTGATTTCAGACTCGTTTACCATAAAAGACGTCTTGGCTTTGAATGCGCCCACCACATAGGTGACGGTATGGGTGCTTCCGTTTATTTCAATGCCCTGCTTGAAAGGTACTGCGAGCTGACAGAGAATCCCGACAAGGAATATGTATGCGAGCCCGCACCCGAAAATGAGCTTTCAAACGCTTTTTACGATTTCTATCAGAAAGGCGGAGAAAAAGCGGTAGACGACGATGTTACGGCATACAGAATCCCCGGCGAAATTGAACAAGGTTTTTTACAGATGCTTTTTGCCATTGCAGAGGTTGATGACATTCATAAAAAAGCAAAGGAAAGGAGCCTTACTATTACGGAATTTATTGCAAGTGCAGTAATTCTGGGTACAATAAGGCATGCAAATGAACCCATTAATCAGGTGATTTCAATTGCCATTCCCGTAAACCTGCGCAGATTTTTTGAAACAGACTCCGTAAGAAACTTCACGGTGCAGTCTAAAATTGATTTTAACCCCGAGGGCAGAACGGATTGGACATTTGACGAAATCTGCGACGAGGTAAGAGGTCAGCTTAAGGAAAGACTCACAACAGAGAATATGCAGAAGACCTTAAACAAATTCGGCGCACTTGCAAACAATCCCGTTATAAGGGTTGTGCCCAATTTTATAAAGCTTCCCGTTATGCGCGTTCTTCAGCATAAGAGCCACAGCGCAAACACAACAATTATCACAAACACCGGCGACGCTAATATTCCCGAAAGCATTAAAGACAGAATTGAGCGTGTTGACGGCGTAAACGGTGACACAAGCGGATACGGACTTATCAGCACCTGCTCCGTATGCAGCGGTAAGGGGCTTATAAATATGTGCTTTTCCGTTTGCAGCCACGATGTTTCCTGGCCTAAGGAATGCATAAGAGCTTTGGCTGAGCAGGGAATTATAATACGCCTTGAAGGTACAAACGCTGCTGAAAAGAAAGTACCTGACGGAAAGGAAATGTACTGCTCGCACTGTAAGGTTGACCTTGCGGAAACCTATGAGTTCTGCCCCCTTTGCGGTGAAAAGGCTACAGAATCCGAAGCAAGAATAAGGGGTCTCAAGGCGGCACCTTACCCGAAGGATGTTCCCGTAAAACCTCTTGAAAAAGCCCCGAAGGTTAAAGCTCCCTTCACGGCAGAAAAAATCAAAGCATATTTCAACACATAAAAAAACAAGGTGTTACAGACAATCTGTAACACCATTTTATTTTAGCCTAAAAAGAAATCCGTAACAAGCATTACGCAAAAGCCGGCGAGCAGAGCATAGGTCGCTCCCCTTTGACTGCCGTGAGCGTGGGTTTCGGGAATCATTTCATCGCTTATAACATAAAGCATTGTGCCGCCTGCGAAGGCAAGAGCAAATGGCAGAACTGCAGATGCAATACTTACGGCAAAAAAGCCTATAAGTGTACCCACCACCTCAATAAGACCCGTAATCATCGCTGAAATAAAGGTCTTTTTTGCACTTACCCCTGCCGCAAGCATAGGACCAATAATAACCATACCCTCGGGAATGTTCTGCAAGGCAATACCACCTGCAATGATTAGTGCCTGAGAAGCATCACCCGAGCCGAAGCTGACACCCGCCGCAATACCCTCGGGCAGGTTGTGGATTCCTATTGCCGCAACAAACAAAAGTACCTTACTTAAATTTGCATTGTTATGCTCTTCCGTGTCATTGCCTACAAGGCGGTGAAGATGAGGCACAAGCTTATCAATAAGGTTTAGACACACAGCACCCGTGAATATACCCGCAACGGTTACAAGCACTCCATATTTACCGCCGAATTCAAGTGACGGCATCACAAGGCCTATAATTGCTGCAGCAAGCATAACTCCCGCCGCAAAAGAAAGGACTATATCGGAAAATTTATGGGATATTTTTTTGAACACAAAGCCTAAAAAAGAGCCGAAAACAGTTGCTCCTCCAATACCTAGTGCAGTAAGTAAAACAAGTTTCATTATAAATCACCTGTGTCAATTATAAACGAGTTCAGGCTTGGTGTCAATACAGGATATATCTTACAATATTTCTTTTCACGAAACCCTTGTAAAATACATCGTTTTATTATATAATGGTATGGATTGTGTAGGAAAGGAAGGTCTGTGCGGTGTTTGAAGCTCTGAATGTAACAAAAAGCTTTTCCGTTGCGGTAAGCTCTGCAATTGAAAGCGGCAGACTTTCTCACGCTCTGATTTTAGAAGGCAAGGATGAAGAAAGCCGTTTTTTTGCTGCAAAGGAAATTGCAAGGGCTGTGCTTTGCACTGGTGAAAACAAGCCATGCTGTGTTTGCTCCGCCTGCCGTAAATGTGAGAAGGACATTCATCCCGACGTACATTTTCTTCAGAAAGAAGAAGACAGCACAATGATAAAAATTGATGCCGTAAGAAACATCAGAGCTAAGGCACTTATTGTTCCCAATGAAGGAAGTAAAAGCGTTTTCATAATCCGTGAGGCTCAGTATATGAACACTCAGGCTCAGAATGCACTTCTGAAAATTTTGGAAGAACCTTCTAAGTATATTCTGTTTATACTTACCTGCCCTTCAAGGTCAGCCTTTCTTGAAACCATTGTTTCAAGAGCCACGGCTTATTCCCTTGGTGAAGAGGAATGCTCAAAAGCAACTGACCCGAATGAAGAAAAAAGCACGGAGCTCGCCCGTGAGCTTCTAAATATTTTTATTTCCTCAAGTGAGTTTTACTTTTTGCAGAAAACCTCAGTCTTTATGAAGGATAAGGCTCTTTTTAGAGCCGTACTTTCGGCAATGATTCCCATTATCCGCGATGCAGTAATAATTCAGAGCGGCGGAAAGGAGCTTATTTCCGACTGCGAGGAAACTGCAAGAAAAATTGCATCGGGTCTGACACAGAAAAAAACGCTCTCACTTCTTATGTCGGTGCAGGAGCTTTCAGACACTGTAAATATGAATGCAAACCACAATCTTTCAATAACAAGGCTTTCAGCCTTATTTTACGATATAAAATCACACTGATTAAAAAAGAATTTACTCCGGAAAGGATGATATAAATGGCAGAAGTTATTTCCGTCAGATTTAAGGAAGTTGGTAAAAATTACCACTTTGCCCCTCAGGGCAAGCAGTTCAAAAAAGGCGACAAGGTTATTGTTGAAACAGCAAGAGGACTTGAATGCGGTGAGGTTACTATAGCTAACAGAGATATTCCCAAGGAGGAAATCCCCTCAGCACTCAAGCCTGTATTAAGATTTGCTACCGAGGCAGACCTTAACACAGTTAAGGAAAACAAAGAAAAAGAAAAGGAAGCTTTTGATATCTGCCTTAAAAAAATCAATGAGCACAAGCTTGATATGAAGCTTGTTGATGTTGAATACACCTTTGACAGAAATAAGATTCTTTTCTATTTCACCGCCGACGGCAGAGTGGACTTCAGAGAGCTTGTAAAGGACCTTGCTTCCGTTTTCCGCACCCGTATTGAGCTTCGTCAGATTGGCGTAAGAGACGAAAGCAAAAAGGTAGGCGGACTCGGTATCTGCGGCAGGCCCTTCTGCTGTAACACCTTCCTGGGTGACTTTCAGCCCGTTTCAATCAAAATGGCAAAGGAGCAGAGCCTTTCCCTCTCCCCCGTTAAAATCAGCGGAACCTGCGGAAGACTTATGTGCTGCCTGAAATACGAGCAGGAGGCTTACGAGCACCTTCTCAGAGTTACACCTAAAAACGGCGCCATTGTTGACACGGAGGAAGGCCGCGGCACTGTTGTGGATTTCAATCTTCTTACGGGTATGCTCAAGGTTTCCCTTGATAAAAAGCCTGATGCGGCACCCATTGTTGTAAGCCGTAAAAAGGTTAATGTTATTAAGGATTCACAGATAAGGGTTGACAAAAAAGAGCTTGAGGCACTCAAAGGAATAGAATAAAAGCTAGCAGCTGTAAAAACGCTTTCGTTTTTTTACAGCTGCTTTTTTCTATTTGATAATGCTGTTTACAATCTGATGCATTTCTCTCTCACTGCCGGCATTGTGTGCTTTTATGAGAATATTCTGTTTCTCTGTCTCGTTCATAGCAGAATATGCGTTGAGCGCATCAGGGTTCATAGCCAGTGCCATACCGAAGCCGATAGGAACTTTGTAATAATCCATATATACCACCTTGTTAAAGTAAAAATCAATCCATTATACGGTTCCCCATTATTTATCCGGCAGCATCAAGCATATTTTCAATAAAAATACCGTAGCCCCTTGAAGGGTCGTTTACAAGAACATGGGTAACTGCACCCACAAGCTTACCGTTCTGAATAATCGGTGAGCCGCTCATACCCTGAACAATTCCTCCCGTTTTTTCTATAAGCGCTGCATCCGTAACCTCTATGACCATATTTTTGTATTCGCTATCTTCCTTAGATATTCTTGTGATTTCAATATCATAATACTGAGGACCCGAAGAATCCACGGTGGAAATAATCTGAGCCGCACCCTTTTCTATTTCAGAATGTGTTGCAACTGGTACTTCGTCGGCACAGAAAACCGATGCTGTATTTTTCAAAACCCCAAAAATTCCGCGCTGAGTATTTTTATAAAGCTCACCTATGGTGTCGCTTGTAAAAGCACCGCATAATTCCCCCGCTTTTCCGCTTCTGCCCTTTGTGCAGTTTGTAATACCTGCCGATACAATGTCACCGTTTGACAAGGGCAAGACCTCACCCGTGTCAATATCACATACAGCGTGGCCCAGGGCGGCAAATTCTCCCGTAGTTTTATCGTAAAATGTCATTGTGCCTATGCCTGCGGCACTGTCACGCACCCACATCCCGCCCCTGTATTTTTGCTCCGACAAAGAAAAAGCAGGGGTTAATTCCGTTTTTAACCGTTTTGAATCCCGCACATATTCAATTTCCAGCACTCTGCCTTCACTTTGGGATATAAGGTCGTTCACACCTGCAGAGCTCAGTGTTGCAATTCCGTTTATACTGCAGATTATGTCACCTTTTTTGAGCCCCGCTTCAGTACCCGGACTGACCGTTCCGTTCGGTGTCACAACTGAATCTATGCCCACAATCAGCACTCCGTCGGTAAAAAGGCGCAGGCCTATAATCTGCCCAGAAATAGCAACATATTTACGGTCAGTTACCGTAAGTGATGAATTTTTAATGGGTATTGTGTTAAAAAGCTTTATTTCAACGGTGTAACTGCCTTTTTTACTGCCCTGCCTAAGCTTTGAAACATCGCTTTCGGAATATGAAACGGTGTAAAAATCGTTAACCTTTATTTCCCCGTCGGATAAGGAATAAATCTCATCGGGAACGGTATAAAAGGAATAAACAATAAGCAAAAGAAAGCATAGAGTAATACTGAATAAGCTGTATTTTAAAAATTTTATAGCCTTGTACATTTTTTCACCTCCGTGTTTCAGCACATTTAATTTGTGTAAAGATACAAACATTATGAACGGAAAAATGAGGTGAAAAACAAAAATCCGTCTTACAAATGTAAAGACGGATTTTTATTAAAAAAATTTTTATTTTTTAAGATAACCTTCTATAAGCTCCACTGCCCGTTCGGTTGACTTACCGTCACAGGCACCCATATATTTATCCTTGAATGCCTTTACCTTTTCCTCGGAGCTGATATCGTGAGCCCTTCTCAGGGCAGGAAGGAGTTCATTCGGGTCACTGATAATTTCACCGGGTAAATCCTTATCATAATCAAGATAAAAATCTCTTTCATAATTGCCGTAATCGGGGCAATAGAAAAGCATTGATTTGCCGATAAGGGAAGCATCAAAAATAATTGATGAGTAGTCGGTAATAACAACATCCGCAATTGCAAGAAGCTCAGGCGTCGGGTCGCTTGTGTAATCCTTTACCCTTGAATAGAAGGCACCTTTAAAAAATTCCTCTTTCATAACGGGGTGGCGGGACACAACAAAAACCTCATCGTCGGAAAGCTCGTCATTAAGCTTTTCCCAGTCGATTTTCGTATCAAGTGCCATGGGCGCGCCCTCAAATTCCCTGAAGGTGGGCAGATAAACATAAACCTTTTTATCCTTTAAAAGTGGGTGCTTAGTGCATATTGTATCGCTCTTTGCCTGAAGCTTTTCGTTGTCCAAAATAGCGTCTGTTCTGGGTGAGCCGAGAGATTTGACAACATCCGAATCAATACCGAAGGCGTGGGCATAAAACTGCCTTACATAGTCGCTTGTTACAAGCACATCACTGTACTGTGAATGGGTTTTGTATTCCTCAAGCCTTGTAAGACGGGAAGGAGCATCAAGACCGAAGCGTTTGAAGGCACCACCTGCGTGCCACAGCTGAACAACCTTCTGACCTTCTCTGAGTCTCACCTCACGCAGATACTTCAGATAGTCATCGGTTACAATTACCTTGCTTGTGAGCATATATTTTCTGACAAGTGCAATCTGTTTAAAGGAATGAGGCAGCATTTTTGCAAAAACTACCTTTTCACAATTACAGTTTTCATATACAAAATCGATATTTTCAAGAAGTTTCCCGTTAGCTCTTATTGAATAGAAAAACACTCTGTTCTGCAAGGGCTTTCTGCGGTAATATTCGGTAATTGCTTTGGTGTTATAATTCACCGCAACTCTTTTAACCTTTTTAAGAATATTTATAAAAGCAGTTTTATATTTTTTCATTTTTACATTCCTGAAAAGCATTGACTTATAATGCTTGTAAATCATACCGCAGGAAGCAGGCATAAGGTGCTTTTCCGTCATAAGATAACGGATTGCCTCCTCCTCGGTAAAGGGAAGATATGCACCCCTGTGGGAGAGCTTTTTAAAACGGCAGTGCTTATAAAGATTGTACATATCCAATATCGTGTTATCGGAAAAATCAAAACGTATACCCTTAAGGTGCTCCGTTCTGAAAAGCTTGTTGCAGAAGAAAAGGTCAAGGGCAAAATATGAATTATCCTCTTTAACCCTTGTCTGCTTTATATCTGAATAGAAGCTGAGATCAGAGAAGGAATACTCCGTTGTTTTTTCACCGTCAAATCTTGTAAGAGGTGAGGTTGTAAAGCCATATTTTTCTCTATCCTCAAGAACGGTGTAATGGCGCATAAGGATTTTCGGGTTCAGCCTTGCAAAGCCGTCCTGAAACATAATATAGTCGGTTTTTGCACTGTGAAGAGCAATATCCTTGAACTCACCAAGGCTTTCACATTCAATAAAGCTTACATTTTCCTTACCCTTCCATTCTTCGGGGAAAATATCCTTGAGCCTTGAATCAACAAGAAGCTCAAAGGAAGGCATAGTCTGGCTGAAAATTGACTGCACCTGAATATGAAGTCTGTCCTCGGGCTGAGAATTCTTACCGTGCTTACCGATACATACGGTAACCTTTGGGTTTTCTGCCATTTCTTTTTTGGATGTGAGGAGTCTGTCACTGTAAAAAATATCCTTATTCTTCTTTTTAAGTGACGAAAAGCCTGACTTTGAAAGCTTTTTAGTAAGACCATTTATAATATCCGCATATTTCTTTATTTCTTCATCACTGAGGCTCCAGAAGTGTCGGTAATAGCTGTAAAGCAGAACAGTTACCTCTTTATGGTAAACCTGGTCAATATAGCAGACCATAAGCTTATTGATTTCCTTACGGTCGAACTCTGAGGTGCTTTCATTTATTGCTTTGTTAAAGGCTTTTTCGGCACGTGAAATAATGAAGTCATAGGCTTCAAGGTAGTGCTCAATCAGAAATTCGGAGACCCCTTCATCGTGCACGGGAATAATATAGCTTGCCGCGCCCTTATTGGAGCAGGCAATAATATTACTGTCAAAGGCAAAAGGAATGGTGAAGGCCGCTTCCCTTGCCTTGCCGAATGCCTTGAAGCTATGATTATTGTTTACAATACTTTCTTTTAAGAAAAGCTTGTTTGTAACGGCAGGGTTCCATATAAGGTCCGTATCAAACTTACTTGTTCTTTTTCTTCTTGAAAGAATACCCGAGGAAGTAAATTCGTGCTTACCGTAAACATCAGACGATGCCATAGGCCCCACACAAAGCTGTGCCTTTTCTTTTTCGGCACAAAGATACATTTCTTCAAGAAAATTCTTTGTAAATATGACATTCACATCACCGAAGGCAATATATTTGCCTTCGGCCTTTTCTATTCCTTCATTTCTCGCTTCAGAAATACTTTCGCTGTCACGGTGAATGTAGGTGAAGCGCTTATCGGAAAGATAGCTTTTCATAATGCTTTCCGTTTCATCCGTTGAAGCGGAATCAATCATAATAATGTCAATATCTTTAAGAGTCTGGTTTTTTATGGCATCAATGGTATCGCGAAGCACCTGACCGCCGTTATGAACTGCAATGATAACCGAAACCTTTGTATTCATAAAACCTGCTCCTTTCATTGCATGATAGTGGGTATTATCAGTTTACCTGAGTTGTGCTTAGGTTGGCGAGTATAAATCCGAACTCGCCAAAAGTGTGAATTTTTGTGCCTTTTTGGCGTTTCGGACTTGAAAGGCGACAGCCTGTCGGCATCCTCAACATCCAAAAACTCTACAAAAATTCGCACTTTTAGGTCGGATGATTTTTTACAGAGCGAATTTTTGTCAAGACAAGGCACAAAACGCAGTAAATCCTTTCGGATTTACGAGTATTTTAACAAAGGATTGGCGAAAATCCGCCTGCAAAAAACGGGTTCGGATTATGCTCGCCAACCTAAGGTGACGGTAATCGAACCCGATAAGCCTTAAATGTCCGATTTGCAGCACCTTTGATTATTTTTCTTCTCGCAATACGCGAGTATAGCTTCGTCGAAGAAATCCTCAAATGCACTATAACTCGGGCATTTAAGGTTCTTCGAAGTTTAATGGGAGAAGATTTTTATTCCGACAAGGCGAAAAACGAAGAAAGGCTGGCGCCTTTCAAGACTTTTTAACGCAGTCGGGGTGAAAATATGCCCCATTAAACCTTATTAGGTTCGAATACCGTCACCTTAGCATTGACACAGCATATAAAAACTGGCTGTCCTGACTATAATCTTCCGCCGATGAGGAGGATTCAAGAACATAGTCGGGAGATATACCTTTACCGTCAAAACTTTCGCTGACATAAGGCATAACCTTACCCGTTGTAAGAAGCACCGCACTGCCTGATGAAAGTTCAAAAATCTGCTGAACAAGTGCTGAACCACCCGTTGTACTTACGGCAAAAATCTCACCCTTGCCGAAGTCTCTCAGATTGCAGGCAAAAAGCTCTGCCGCCTGCCTTGTCTTTTTTGAGGCAAGCACACCTATGCGGGCATTGACCTCACCGCTTGTGGTGGCATAGGTTTTAACTATGTTGCCGTTTTCGTCAAGCACAGAAGCGGCGGGCTTATCGCTATATGACATCGGAACAAAAATATCAAGGCATTCCATTGCAACGTCATAATTGTCGCTGCGGTTTTTTCTAAGGTCAATAATCATGGTTGTAATACCCGAAGAAGTGAACTTATCCACGGCAGATTTCAGCTGAGCCGTTGTACCGGGATAAAAATCCGTAATTTCAATATAGCCAACATTTTCGTAAACTCCGGTGATAACGGAGGAAGCCTCATAGCCTTTTACAACGCTGACAGCAGTTTCCGTATCACCTCTTTTATAAATGATATTGACACTTGTAAGCTTATCACCTATAAGCTTTTCTTCCATTTCCTCATAATTTTCAGCATCAATCATAATGCCGTCAAAGGCGATTATTGTATCTCCCTTTTTAAGCCCGGCACTTTTAGCGGGCGAAGCGGGATGAACGGCTGTAATTTCAATATAGCCCAGGGAGTTTTTGATATATTCAATACCAATACCCAGCATATTGCCACTGTTTTCCGAAAGGTAGTCCATATACTTTTCAGCGGTCATATAAACTGAGCTTCCCTCACCAAGGCCTTCAACATAGCCCTGAGCAATAGCCTGTTCAAGGTTTTCCTGCTCAGACTTGCCGTAGTAGTTATTGTTGATAATATCGTCAAGCTCGTCAAGAATTTCGTACCTTTCAAGCTTTTCGGGTATACCTTCAAGTATTCTGTTATATTCACCTGCCATAACGCCGACAGAAACCGCCGAGGATGCGGCAACAGCAAGGATTAAAAGGCCTATAACTATACCGAGTGAAACTTTTCTGTTCATATTATCCCCCATTCCGACAAGGTTTACAAATCTTGTACGAGACTCTTATAAACACAATCAGAGGGATAGAATTCTATCCCTCTATTGTAAGTTTTATCATTACGGCTTTCTAACATAATTCATCGGGTCTTTCTTTTCACCGTAGTATCTGATTTCAAAATGAAGGTGAGGACCCGTTGAGTTACCTGAGGAGCCTGCTCTGCCTATCATCTGACCCTTCTGCACCGTATCACCCGTTGAAACATAACGGGTTGACATATGGGCATAAAGACTTGAGTAGCCGTCGCCGTGGTCAATCATAACATAAACGCCGTAGCCTCTGTCACTTGTAACGGCAGTGATTACCCTGCCGCTTCTTGAAGCATAAATCGCCTTACCGTAAAAGCCGCCGCCTGAAATATCCGTACCGCCGTGGAAGGACCAACCTGAAATTGAGGCACTTCTGTAGCCGTAGGGACTGCTGATATAGCAGGACTGATTGCCT
The DNA here is from genome assembly GCA_045531265.1 of Acutalibacteraceae bacterium. Taxonomy (GTDB): domain Bacteria; phylum Bacillota; class Clostridia; order Oscillospirales; family Acutalibacteraceae; genus UBA6857. The sequence goes on along the minus strand of JAZSDP010000090.1, from coordinate 47,694 downwards.
AAAGGCCATGCCCAGCTTTCACCGGAAACATAGGCTGGTCCTGCTGAGCCGCCTTGTGAACCGCCCTGAGCACCTGGTGCAGAGGGATCCTGATTCGCCGCAGGAAGCGTTGTGGCCTGGCTTGTTGCATAATATTCGCTGAGAATTCTGTCAATTTCAGCGTCAGCGGCAGCCTTTTCCTGCTGAAGCTCCTTGATATACTGCTGATATGCGGCACTTGATTTGTCAAGGTCGGCAATATATTCTTCAATTTCAACATACTGACCTTCAAGAGAGTTAACGGTTTTCTGATATTCGGCCTTTTTTGTTACAAGGTCTGACTTTTTTTCAACCTTTTCAGCCTTTTTTGCGTCAACTTCCTTCTTGTCTTCTTCAAGCTTTACCTTGGCCTTTTTAAGGCTTGTTACCTGCTGCTTGAAATCATCAATAACTCTTTTATCGTTTTCAGAGGTTCTTTTCATCATTTCAAGCCTTGTAAGAAAGCTTGCAAGAGAATCGGCACCCATAAGAATTTTAAGGGTGGATTCGTTACCGTTCATATAGGCACTTCTTAATTTTGCCGCAAGAAGGTCACTTGAAGATGTGATGTTGTTTTCAGTTTCAACAATTTCCTTTTCCGTCTGGGTTATCTCACGGGAAATCTGCTTAATTTCCGTATTGAGCACTTCAATTTCGTTGTCAATTGTCTGAATCTGAGTCTGAATCTTTGTTGCTTTTTCTTCAACGGTTTCAATCTGTCTTTCAAGAGTCTCAAGGTACTCTTTTTTCTTTGCCTGGTCATTTTTGAGGCTGTTAAGCTTTTTTCTGTTTGCGGCAATTTCATCGTCAAGCTCATCAATTTTATCCTGAAGCTCCTGCCTTGTTGCGGCGGAAGCGAGCATTGAAGGCTCAATGAACGAGACTGCTGTTATAACAAGTATAAAGCTTAAAAGCACACATAAAATCTTTTTCATAATATTAAATCACCTGTAAGTTCCTGATATAATAAATTTCCGATTTATATATCGTTTGCTTCGCTGCCTTCTTTTTTAAGGTATTTTCTTATGGAGAACAAGCTTCCGAAGGAGCTGATGATGATACCAGAAAGGAGATATCCGCCAACGAGCACGGGCAGATAATCCGTAATTGAAATACCCTCACTGCCGAACATACCTAAAAGGGACTGCATAGCCTCACCTTCAAGCTTTTCAACGCCTATGGTCAGCACCATAGCGAGAATGCCCGAAACAAGGCCGATGATAACACCCTCAATCATAAACGGCCAGCAGATAAAGGTGTTGGTTGCACCAACGGACTTCATAACCTGAATATCAATTTTTCTTGATACCATTGTGATTCTTATAGTGTTTGATATAATGAACATTGAAACAAACACAAGAACAATAACAATCATAATACATATAACCGTAATTGAGGACTGGAGGGTGGAAATCTGATTCACAAGCTCCTGGCTTTCTCTCACGGCGCTTATATTGTTAACAGCCTTGATTTTTTCAAGGGTGACATTGAATTCCTCAAGGTTACCTACAGAGATTCTGTAAGAATCGGGCAGAGGATTTTCAATTACATCGTCAAAAAGGTCCTGCTCAACACCGAAATCACGGAGCTGTTCCTCGTAAGCTGTTTCCTTTGAAACAAATTCAACATTTGTAACATCGGAAATGGAGCGAAGCTCTGCACCTACCTGTGCTACTACGGTATCGTCGGCTCCGTCAGCGACAAAAGCGATAACAACATTCTGGTTTTCAACATCCTTAACAAGGGTCTGGATGTTCATAAGAATCATAATTGAAATACCGATAAGAAGAAGACAAGCGGTAAGAACACTTACCGAGGAAAAGGACATACTGCGGTTTGCAATAAGATTATTGGCACCCATCTTGGTAAGATATGAGGTATTAAGACCGCCGGAGGAACGTTTTTTGTTTTTCTTAGCCATTGTTTTCTTCCTCCTTTTCATCCATATTAACTTCTATTTCTTCTTCATCGAAAAGGTCAAGACGGTCGTCCTCACCCTCAAAAACCTCTTCGGAGACTTCATCCTGAGCTTCTTGAGTTGCGGGCTGACTTTCGGCTGTTTCCACTGCCGTTTCGGGCTCGGGAAGCTCATAGCTTGGGTGCACCCTTGCAGGGATATCGGAAACAATCTTGCCGTTTTCTATAGTAACTATTCTGTGGTCAAACTGATGAACAAGCTCAAGGTCGTGGGTAACAACAACAACCGTTGCACCGAGAGCATTGATTTTATCAAAAAGGCTCATAATTTCACCCGAAAGCACAGGGTCAAGGTTACCCGTAGGCTCGTCGGCGATAATAACTTCGGGGTTGTTTACAAGTGCTCTTGCAATTGCAACACGCTGTCTTTCACCCTGAGAAAGCTGATTGGGAAAGTTCTTTGCTTTAGAAGAAAGATCAACAAGCTTAAGAACATAGCGTACCCTTTTGGTAATTTTTCTTTCACCCATACCGATAACGCGCAGTGCGAAAGCAATGTTGTCATAAACGGTCATTTTGGGAATAAGCCTGAAATCCTGGAAAACAATGCCGAGCATACGGCGAAGATAGGGAAGCTCCCTTCTTTTGATTTTCTGAAGGTTATAGGGACCGACAATAACCTCGCCTGCATCAACCTTTTCCTGACCCATGATAACATTCAAAAATGAACTTTTACCTGCACCTGAAGCGCCGACGATAAACACAAATTCGCCGTCCTCAATTTTAACATTGACCTTATCAAGGGCTACGGCGCCGTTGGTCTTGTACTTCATTGATACGTTTTTGAATTCAATCATAAAATACTTCTCTTTCTCCGGATATTGCCGGAATTAGTGGTTTTTGCCATAAAATTCATCTTAAAACCCGATTTGCCGACATCTCTGCCGGCATATCAACAATAAATTAATACTTGATGGGCTTTGCGTCAAGATACTTCTTAACCATAAGTGCTACTTTGAATACTATGGCGTCGTCAAATTCTCTCAGGTCAAGACCTGTGAGCTTCTTGATTTTTTCAAGTCTGTAAACAAGAGTATTTCTGTGCACGAAAAGCTTTCTTGAGGTTTCGGAAACATTAAGGTTGTTTTCGAAGAACTTCTGAATTGTGAAAAGAGTTTCGTGGTCAAGGCCTGAAATTGAGCCTTTTTTGAAAATCTCCTTAAGGAACATTTCACAAAGAGTTGTGGGAAGCTGATAAATAAGTCTTGCTATACCGAGATTTTCGTAGGTTACAATTGTTTTTTCAGTGTCAAACACCTTGCCTACCTCAAGAGCTATCTGAGACTCCTTGAAGGAACGGGGAAGCTCCTTGATACCTGTTACTATAGTACCTATACCGATGATGCAGTTGATATAGTATTCGGTATGAAGTGAGTCAACAATACTTCTTGCAAGCTTTTCAAGGTCTTTGATTTCGTTACCCTGGCGCACCTCTTTAACAAGGGCGATATCCGTTTCATTTATGTTGATAACAAAATCCTTGTTCTTATCGGGGAAAAGGCTCTGAACGCTTTCGCTTACGGATACCTCTGTTCTTTCTGCTGTTCTTATAAGAAGAACGCAGCGTGAAACCTCGTTATTGAAGCCGAGTTCACGGGTTTTGAGGTAAATGTCACCCTGAAGGATATTATCAAGAATAACGTTCTTGATAAAATTGCTTCTGTCGAACTTTACATCGTAATACTGCTTTATTCCGCCGAGTGAAATTGAAATAAGCTTTGCATAGTTAGCTGCACTTTCGTCGTTTCCGTCAACAAAAATTGCACTGTCAGGATGGCTCTGATTGCCGATTGCAAGGAAGGACTTGCCGCCTGCAACCTTAACATCGGAGGAAGAAAGGATTTCCTTCATATCTGTTACGCCGGGTTCACCGATGCGTACAAGGTCACTGCAGCAAACGATTGTACCTGTTGAATCAACAACACCTATAGTACGGTCGATAGCATCCTTCATCTGATGGATAATGCCCTGAAATAATCTGTTAGACATATTAACTGTCCCCCAACTTTAAAATTTGCACTAATTGGATATTTTGACTATCGTCACTTTCACTATTATACAGAAGTTATCGGCATTTTGCAATATAAATGAGCAATTTTTTTATATATTTTTTTAAATTTTAAAAATTTAATAAGATAAATTTGACATTTACGGCATTTATTGTTCCTGATAAGAAGGATTTTTCGTCAATTTGACATTGTTAATAATTACCATAAAATAACAAGCAATTGTTCATTTTCTTTTGATATCTCAGTTTTTATGAGTTTATGTGTACACTTTAACCAACTAAAACAGATATAATTTTCTTTATGATAAAAATATTTTAGTAGTTTAACGCTTTACAAAAGTAAACAGTTGTGATATACTGTTTAACAATTAATCCCAAAACGGAGGACATACAAATGAATTCATCAACCCTACAGATTTTTCTTGCAATGGCAGGCTATATGCTCATTATTATTGCAATAGGTATTTTTTATGCCAAGCGTGCAAACAAAAGCTCAGAGGATTATTTCATCGGCGGCAGAAGTCTCGGCCCCTGGGTTGCGGCAATGAGCGCAGAGGCTTCCGATATGAGCGGCTGGCTTCTTATGGGCCTTCCCGGTGTTGCTTATTGGTGCGGTATTGCTGATGCTGCCTGGACAGCTATCGGTCTTGCCATAGGTACATATGTAAACTGGCTCATCGTTGCAAAAAGACTGAGAAGATATTCATCAGTTGCAGGCAATGCCATTACCATTCCCGAATTCTTCTCAAACAGATTCCACGAAAAGAAAAACATCATTATGACACTTTCAGCGGTGTTTATTCTTATCTTCTTCACCGTTTATGCATCAAGCTGTTTTGTAACCTGCGGTAAGCTTTTCAGCACACTTTTCGGCTACAGCTACCATTCAATGCTTATCGTCGGGGCAGTTTTCGTTGTGTTCTATACCTTCCTCGGCGGCTTCCTTGCAGAAAGTGTTTCTGACTTTATGCAGGCTATCGTTATGGTTATAGCACTTGTCACCGTTCTTGTTACAGGTACAATCAACGCAGGCGGTCTTGACGCTGTTATTGCAAACGCTCAGGCTATCCCCGGCTACCTTTCACTTACAAGTATGGCTACTCCCTTAACCGACGCCGACGGCATTCAGCAGGTAGTTGACGGTGTTGCTCAGTTCGGCGAACCGACCAAATATGGCCTTCTCACCATTCTTTCAACTGCTTCATGGGGTCTCGGCTACTTCGGTATTCCTCAGGTGCTTTTGAGGTTTATGGCAATCAGAAAAACAAGTGAGCTTAAAAAATCACGCCGTATTGCAACTGTATGGGTTATTATTTCTCTTTTTGCGGCAGTTTGCATAGGTGTTATCGGCAGAGCACTGTTCCCCACAGAGGAAGCTCTTCTTTCTGCCGGCGGTGCGGAAAATGTATTCATAAACCTTTCACAGTACCTTCTTCCCGCTCTTCTTGCAGGTGTTGTTATGGCAGGTATTCTTGCCGCAACCATCAGCTCCTCCGACTCATATCTTCTTATTGCTTCCTCAGCATTTGCCAAGAACATTTACGAAAAGTCACCCAAGGCTACTGCCCTTTACAAGAAGATTACCAAAAAAGATGCTGATGATAAATCCGTTATGTGGATTTCAAGAATCGCTCTTACAATAATTTCCATTATCGGTATTATTATCGCCTGGGACGAAGACAGTGTTATATTTGACATCGTTTCCTTCGCATGGTCAGGCTTCGGTGCAACCTTCGGTCCCCTTGTTCTGTTCTCACTTTTCTGGAAGAGAACAAATTATCCCGGTGCAATTGCAGGTATGGTTTCAGGTGCTGCAACGGTATTTATCTGGAAGCTCGCCCTCAAGCCTCTCGGCGGCGTATTCGGAATTTATGAACTTATGCCCGCATTCCTTGTTTCCTGCTTGTTCATTGTGGTTGTTTCTCTTCTTACAAAGAAGCCTTCAAGGGAAATTGAAGAAGAATTTGAAATGGCAAAATCAGGAGATCTTGAAGATTAAAAGATAACTGCGATACAGATATACAAGTATTTCATTCCCCTTTGAAATACTTGTATATTTTTTACAAATTAACCCTTATAAGTTGATTTTACTTCTTTATTCTGTTATCATATGTAATAATAGTCTGAAAAAGTTTTGTATACGGGTCGCACCGGTCGGCTTATACAATAAAAAATGATTTTTCAAGGAGAGACGGAAATCATGGAAAAACAAAGCATCTCAAGCAAAATAAGATACGGAATTAAAACAGCCAAGGAATATTGGCACACACCGCCAAAAGGCAATTATGTATCCTATAAGGAGGTAGCAGCTATCAGCGGAGCCGGCTTCGGTGCAAACTGGCTTGGACTTTTAGCATCAACAATAGGACTTAACGCATCCAACTTCCTTGTAGGCGCAAGCATCGGTCTTAAGCCTATGGATTTGCAGATAATGCTCATCGTGGCAAATTTTGTGGGTATCCCTATGGGCATTTTCAGAAGCTGGTATTACGACAACCACCATATAAAAGGAGGAAAATTCCTTCCCTTTATAAGAATGACCGCAGTACCTATTTTCCTTATATCACTTATCTTCGTCTGGCTTCCTTATGAAAATTGGAATTACATCACCAAGGCAGTTGTGGTTGAAGTGATGTATCTGCTTTTGAATGTGTTTCTCAGCTTTTATACTGAAAGCTATACATATTTCCAGCAGATAATAAGTCCTAACGCTCAGGAAAGAGCAACGGTCACAAGTATTTCTCAGGTAATTTACTCTTTGGCACCGACTCTTTCAAATCTTTTTATTCCCCTTCTGGCACCCCTTACAGGCGGTCTTAACAATATTCAGACATACAGAATAATTTATCCCGTTTTCGCTGTAATAGGTCTTGTTTTCAGCATCGTGTTTTTCCGCAAGGTCAAGGAAAGACTTATTCTTCCCAAGAAAAAGCCTGAGCCTGTAAGAATGCTCGACGCAATACGCGAGGTTGCAAAGAACAAGTATTATTGGATTATTCATGCGGCCGCTTGGGTTGTGTTCCTTGAATCGGGCTACGGCGTTATTTTGGGCTGGTCATTCGTTTACGGCCACGGCGGACAGTATCAGGCATCTCTCGGCCTTGCAAATACAATTATCGGTAATGCCTCACTCTGGTCAATGCTCCTTGCACCCATTGTAATCAAGGCAATCGGCAAAAGGAATCTTCTTATTACGGCAAACTCCATTAATGTATTGGTGCTTATTGCCCTTTATTTCTCATATGAGAACCTTATTCTTATCTGCGTTCTCTGGTATTTCAACAACTTTATAAACACCTTCTGGAACATTGTTCAGCACAACATCAGTGCAGATATGCGTGACTACCACCAGTGGAAAACAGGCGTCCGTGTTGACGGACTTTTCGGACCTTTAGGTATGATTGGTACGGTAATCGGATTTTTTACCGGCTCCTTCTACCCCGCAATATACGAAAAAATGGGTCTTTTAGAGGATTACGATGTTCTTTATGACGATAATATGAGAAACAGCCTTTTTGAGGTTCTTATCATCTGCTCAATTTTCGGTGCTATATTCAATCTTATCCCCTACCTGTTTTACGACCTTACGGAGAACAAGCACAGAGCCTATGTTGATGTGCTCAGAATCCGTGCCATGTTCCAGAATCACGCAATAGGTCAGCTTGAAGACGAAGAGCTCAACGAAGCCTTTGAGGCAATCTGCCTTGCAAGGGAGCTTTACGGCAAAGAGCCTCAGAAACCGGATAAGAGTGCACTTAAAGCCGCAAAGGCACTGCCAAAAGGAACAGATGAAGAAAAACAGTACCGATACGAAGCAATTAAAAAGGCAAAAAAAGAAATCAGAGATTGCAAAGAAAGAAATCTCGCAATTGAAAGAGCCGCAATTGTTATGCAGGATGTTAACAAATTCAGCGGTGAAGCAGCAAAAATCCGCCTTACTCAGGCGGTAAAGACCCTTGGCAGAGGTCCTGCATTCCTTTATACCGATGCGGCAGAGGAATTTAAAGCAGCAAAGCGTATGCCTAAAAACACAGCGCTGGAAAAGGAAATCCGTGAGGATGCAATTAAGCTTGCAAGAAGCAAAAAGGAATCCGCCTCACTTATAAGAAAATACGGTGCTGACAGCGCAATTGCACCCGACGAAAGCAAAAAGGCTGAGCTTCTTTCAAGGGAAGCATCCGGCTTCTTCGAGGCCTTACAGCTTAAGCGTGAAATCCGTGCCCACCTTAAGGCTGAATCCGTTTATATGCGAATTACCAAGCCTTACAGAGACGCTCAGGACCTTCTTAACGAGGAAAAATATTATACTCACTATGACGAGCTTGAAGGAAGATACAACGAGCTTGTTACGGCAAAAGAACAGTAAGAAAAGGGCAGGAAACTGCCCTTTTTTAAATTCGGAATGCGGAATTCGGAATTACGCCGAACTCAGGCTGAAGGAATAAGGTTGTACCCGCTGAGTTTACGGTGTTATCGGAGCAGATAAAAGGCTGTCGCAGTAAGCGACAGCCTTATTTGTTTTATTTAGTTTTTGTCAATCACAGCGTGCCCTGATCGACGGCCGCCGAGGAAAAAACTCATCCGACGGCTACGCCGCCACCTTCTCTAAAGAGAAGGCTTTTTTGCCCTCTCTTTCAGAGAGAGTGTCACGAAGTGACGGGTGAGTGAAAAAAATCAGCACCCCCGAAGGAGTGCTGAAAATCTTTACTTTTTATCAATCACAGTACCGTCCCCTGATTGGGTATTTTGCTTCAATAAAAAAGCATTAAACAATTCAAAAAACTTATCAAACGCTTCTTCTTCAGAATGCGATTCTTGACGAAGAATAGAACACCAATCAAAATAAGAACGCAGACCATAGATACCATTAAAATATTTTTTAAAAGATTCAAAAAACATCATTGATTCGTTTTGATTATTATCTGCTTCGCATATCAAATATCCGGCTATAAACGAACGCAACCGCCTTAGATCTTTTTCACCTAAATATAATAAAGGATTTTTTTCAATTTTCATTAAAATTATTGTTATCGAATTCATTTTTAACACAACCAATCCTCGCCATCTGTCAATTTAATACTATCACACAAGAATAATGTTGTCAATCACAGAACCGTAGCCTGTGTTACCTGTTCTGCTCAAATCTAAAAATCAATCCAAACAACTCATCAATTTCTTTTTTTAATTTTCCTTCTTGACTAGATAAAATGTTAATCAATACCCTGCTATTTTTAAAGTATTCAATTTCAACCTTTAAATCGTCATCAGAATTTTCAGTTTTGTTCTGCTCAATAAATAGATAAAACTTATCCATCTGATCAAATTCTAAAACAGTTCTTATGTATTTCTTTTTTCCGTTTAATGAATAATAAATTCTATATCTGTCCACATGCGATTTCTTCTCATAGAACTTACCTATTCTGCTATAACCTCTGTTACCGATATTGGAAATTTCTCGTTTTATACTTACAAGCTTAACCTTTTCTTTTATAATTAAATTTTTTCTTTTGTCAAACAAGAGTTTTAAAAATATGTCATACATAAAAAAGCATGCATATAATTCAAATGCCAAGCAAAGTAAAACAAACGGAACAAGACCTGCCAAACCACCTCGGTAAATAGTGAAATAATAATAAGGAAATATAACGCAATAAAAAACTTTATTCATAATAAAGGCATTTACCGCTTCCTTTTTATAACCATAATATACCTTGGCTAAAAACTTGTTATCTATCATTTTTACGCCCCCTTAACAGGTCAATTAGGGAAGTCAATCAAAGGACGGTTCTCTGATTGGCTATTTTCTGACCTTTGCAACCAATCCCCGCCATCTGTCAATTTAATACTATCACACAAAAATTACATTGTCAATCACAGAACCGTAGCTTGATTGGTTCAAAAACGCTGGTGATTTTTCCTGACTACTGACTACTAACTACTGACTACTAAGTATTGCATAACCATCCCAACTTATGGTATACTTATAAGGATTATAATAGCCTAAGGAGGCTCAGATATGAACATAAAAGAAATCTGTACGGGCGTTAAGCTCTGCACACACAAAACGACTCAGTTCAAAACCTCAGTTGTAACGCTGAACATTATAACTCCCCTTGACGGTAAGGTGAGTGAAAAGGCTCTGCTTACTTACCTTATTGCAAGAACAAATAAAGATTACCCCTCGGTTACGGGGATGAACCGACGCCTTGCCGCGATTTACGGTGCTACCGTTACACCTTCCGTGCTCAAGGTCGGTGAAGCTCAGGTGCTTTCCCTTACCCTTACATCAATTGACGACAGATTTGCCCTTAAGGGTGAAAAAATTCTTTCAGAGGGCGTTGAGCTTCTTCTCTCCTGCCTTTTTGCACCCGATATCACCCCCGACGGCTTTAAGGAAGAGAATGTTGAAAGAGAAAAGCGCCTTCTTATTGAAAAAATTGACAGTGAAAAGGACGATAAGCGTATTTACGCCTTCGGCAGAATGATTGAAGAAATGTGCCGTGACGAAAGCTACGGTATTGAGCGTCTGGGTAAAAAAGAGGAAATCTCTGCTCTTACGGGCAAGGATGTTTTCCTTTGCTGGAAGAAGCTGCTTTTCTCCTGCCCCGTTCAGATTAATGTTACGGGCAACTTTGACGAAAAGGAAATTGAGGAAAAAATCAAAGAACGCTTTGCCCCTCTGGGCAGAAAGGCAGAGGATATAGAATATGTCCGTACGGAATTCCTTTCTGAGAGCTATGGTACAAGTACCGTAACGGAAAAGCAGAAGGTCAAGCAGGGCAAGCTCGTTATCGGTATGAGAGCGGGTATGACCTGGGAAGCTGACAACTTTGCCGCTATAAAGGTTATGACAGCAATTTTCGGCAGCGGCACCTTCTCAAAGCTGTTTATGAATGTAAGAGAAAAAATGAGCCTTTGCTATTACTGCAGTGCAAGGCTTATCAATAATAAAGGTCTTATTGTGGTTGAAAGCGGTGTTGAAACGGAAAACGCAGAAAAAGCCCTCAATGCAATAAGGCATGAGCTTGACGAGGTAAGAACAGGTAACTTTACCGATGAAACCCTTGAAAACGCAATTCTCAGCCTTAAGGATATGTACAAATCCGTTTCCGACTCCGTGGGCTCAATTGACTCATTCTTTACAATGAATTGCCTTTCGGGCGAATTCAGAACACCTGAACAGTATATTGAGCTTATTGAAAATGTCAGCCGTGAGGAAGTAATCATTGCCGCAAATATGGTAACGGAAGACACGGTATTTATCCTTGAAAGCGAAAAGGAGGAAGAATAAATGGAAAAGCTCATAAAAAACGACCTTCTTAACGAAAGCTATTATGAAATTGACCACTCATCGAGAATTAAAATTCTCATAATGGAAAAGCCCGACTATTCCGGTGCCTTCGCTATGTTCGGCACAAAGTATGGCTCTGTTGATACCTGTTTCCGAATCAAGGGTGAGGAAAACTATGTTTCCGTGCCCGAGGGTATCGCCCACTTCCTTGAGCACAAGCTTTTTGAATCTGAGGAGCTTGACGCTTTTGAGCGCTTTAACAAAACGGGTGCTTCTGCAAATGCTTACACCTCCTTTGACCGCACCTGCTACCTTTTCCGCTGTGCAGATAACTTCAAGGAAAATCTTGAAATTCTTTTAGACTTTGTAAAAGCTCCCTATTTCACCGAAGAAACGGTACAAAAGGAGCAAGGCATAATCGGTCAGGAAATAAGAATGTATCAGGACGACCCGGACTGGCAGGTGCTTTTCAATCTGCTTCGCGGTCTTTACCATAATAACCCCGTAAGAATTGACATTGCGGGCACTGTTGAATCAATTGCAGAGATTAATGCTGACCTTCTTTATTCCTGCTACAACACCTTCTACAACAACTCAAATATGGTTCTTGCCGTTGCAGGCAATGTAAAAAAAGAGGATGTAATTAAAATTGCAGATAAGGTACTGAAAAAGGAAGAACCCGTTTATTTTGAGCAGATTATTCCCGAAGAGCCATGCGAGGTGAAGGAAAAATATATTGAAGAAGCCCTCGGCGTGGATATGCCTAAGTTCGCCATCGGCTTCAAGGAAAACCACACTTCGCCCGTCCGCACTGCAAAGGAGATTATTCTTTCCAATGTGGCACTTGATGTTATTGCCGGCAAGGTCTCCCCTCTTTACGGCGAAATGCTCAGTAAAGGCCTTATCAACGGCAGCTTCGGCAAGGAATACTTTACGGGCAGAGGCTTTTCCGCAAAGCTTTTTATGGGTGAAAGCAACAGCCCCGAAACAGTAAGAGACAGAATTATTGCCGAAATCAGAAAAATCTCAAAAGAAGGCATTACTGACGAGGATTTTGATGTTTCCCTTAAAAGGCTTTACGGTGCCGAAGTCAACAGCTACAACGATGTTGACGATATTGCAAACAGCCTTACGGACTGCTATTTCAACGGCTACGGAATTTTTGATGCAATTGAGCTTTTCAAACAAATCACAAAAGAAGATATTGAAAATACAATAAGAAATATCAATACGGAAAACTGCTGTCTTTCTGTAATAAAATAAGGAGATAATTATGGGTAAACAATTAGTACTTGCCGAAAAGCCATCTGTTGCAAGAGACATTGCAAGGGTGCTCGGCTGTAAGGGTAAAGGCGAGGGCTGCATAATCGGTGACAAGTATATTATCACCTGGGCACTCGGCCACCTTGTAACCCTCGCAGACCCCGATGCATACGACGATAAATATAAAAGATGGGAGCTTGAGGATTTGCCCATGCTCCCCGAAAAAATGAAGCTTGTTATCATAAAGCAGACCTCGAAGCAATACAGAGCCGTTTCAGCACTTATGAAGCGTCCCGACGTAGACTCCCTTGTTATTGCCACCGACGCAGGGCGTGAGGGTGAATTGGTCGCAAGATGGATAATGATGAAGGCACACTGGAAAAAGCCTACCTACCGTTTGTGGATATCCTCACAGACGGATAAGGCAATAAAGGAAGGCTTCGCAAAACTCAAACCCGCAAAGGAATATGACAACCTTTATTATTCCGCTCAGGCAAGGGCTGAGGCAGACTGGCTCGTAGGTCTTAACACCACAAGAGCACTGACCTGCAAATACAACGCTCAGCTTTCGGCAGGCAGAGTGCAGACACCCACTCTCGCCCTCATTGTGCAAAGGGAAGAGGAAATAATGAAGTTTCAGCCTAAGGATTACTATACACTTCAGGCTTCCTTCCAGGGCTTCAAGGGTACATTCAGAGACGGCAAAAACAACACAAGATTCTCAAACCGTGAATTCGTGGAAAAGATTGAGTCCGCCGTTAAAAATAAAACGGGCACAGCCGTAAAGGTTGAAAAAAGTGCAAAAAAGCAGGCTCCACCTGCCGCCTATGACCTTACTGAATTACAGAGAGATGCCAACAAAAAATACGGCTACAGCGCAAAGCAGACCCTTTCATATATGCAGAGTCTTTACGAATACCACAAGGTACTCACCTACCCGAGAACTGACTCCCGTTACATAACCGATGACATTGTTGCAACCATCCCCGAGCGTCTTCGTGCAATGGCGGTAGGGCCTTATGCCAAATGGGCAATGGGACTCGCAAGAGGCAAAATCGAAACGAAGTACATTGTAAACAATGCAAAGGTCAGCGACCACCACGCTATTATCCCCACAGAGCAATCCCCCAACCTTCAGAAGCTTTCCTACGAGGAAAGGAACATCTATGACCTTGTTGTAAGGCGTTTTCTTGCCGTGCTCAGCGCACCCTTTGAATATGACGAGGTGAAGGTGCAGATTGATGTTGAGGGTAACAGCTTTTTTGCAAAGGGTAAAACCGCAAAGGTGCAGGGCTGGAAGGAATATTACGGCTCTGGGGTTGACGAAGAAGACGAGGACGAGCCCGAGGATAAGGCACAGAGTCTGCCCGTTATAAAGGAAGGCGGAAAATACCCTGTTCTTCAGGCTAAAATCACTCAGGGCAAGACAAGACCTCCCGCAAGATATACGGAGGCCACTCTCCTTTCCGCTATGGAAAACCCCTCCAAACAGATTACCGATAAAAATCTCAAGGCAGTCATAAGCCAGACGAGCGGCCTGGGTACACCGGCAACAAGAGCCGATATAATTGAAAAGCTTTTTGATAACTTCTCAATTGAGCGTGTGGGCAAGGAAATCCACCCCACCGCAAAGGGCAAACAGCTTATAAACATTGTTCCGTCCGACCTTAAAAGTGCCGAGCTTACGGCAAAATGGGAACAGCAGCTGCAGAACATTTCAAAGGGTACTGCAGACAAGAACAAGTTCATAAAAGAAATGAGGGACTACTCTACCTCTCTCGTTTCAATGGTAATTACAAGCAATGCACACTATAACCACGAAAACGCTACCAAGGATAAGTGCCCCGTTTGCGGAAAATATCTTCTTGAAGTAAACGGTAAAAAGGGTAAAATGCTCATTTGTCAGGACAGAGAATGCGGATACCGTAAGGGACTGACTCAGGTGACAAATGCCCGCTGCCCCGATTGCCACAAAAAACTCGAACTCAGGGGCGAAGGCGACAAAAAGATGTTCGTATGCGTTTGCGGTTACCGTGAAAGACTTTCCGACTTCAACAAAAGAAAGGAAAGTGCAGGTGCAAATAAGTTCGATGTTATGAACTATATGAAAAAGCAGCAGAAGGAAGAAAAGAAGGAAAGCGGAAATAATCCCTTTGCGGATTTGCTTAAAGATTTCTGATGAATTCCATTCAAAATTAAACATACCACTATCAGTAAAAATTATGGCTAAACACTTGAAAAAATAGTCATAATGTTATAAAATGGCTATTGGTGTATTTTTTTAAATAACATTATGTTACGAAAGGAACGAAACACAATGAACGTATTAAACAAAAAGTCAGTTGAAGACATTGACGTAAGAGGCAAAAAGGTCCTCATCCGTTGCGATTTCAATGTTAAAATGGAAAACGGCGTTATCACAAGCGATAAGAGAATCGTAGCTTCTCTTCCCACAATCAAGTATCTTCTTGATAACGGCGCAAAGGTTATCGCTTGCTCACATCTCGGCAGACCCAAGGGAGAATTCAAGGAAGAATTTTCACTTGCTCCCGTTGCAGTAAGACTCGGCGAGCTTCTCGGTATCGAGGTTAAAATGGCAAAGGATGTTGTGGGCGAATCCGCTCAGGCTCTTGCTGCTGACCTTAAGGAAGGCGAAGTTCTTCTTCTTGAAAACGTTCGTTTCCACAAGGAAGAAACAAAGAACGACCCCGAATTCTCAAAGGCTCTTGCTTCACTTGCAGAAATTTATGTAAACGATGCTTTCGGCTCAGCTCACAGAGCACACTCTTCAACAACAGGTGTTGCTGATTATCTTCCCGCAGTTGGCGGTTACCTTATCCGTAAGGAGCTCGAATACATCGGCGGCGCTCTCGCTAATCCCAAGAGACCCCTTGTTGCTATCCTCGGCGGTGCTAAGGTAAGCGACAAGATCGGTGTTATCACAAACCTTATGGAAACAGTTGATACCCTTATCGTAGGCGGCGGTATGGCTTACACCTTCTTTGCTGCTAAGGGCTACAGCGTTGGTACTTCACTTTGCGAAACAGACAAAATTGATATGGCTAAGGAAATGATGGCTGCAGCAGAAGCCAAGGGCGTTAAGTTCCTTATCCCCGTTGATAACAGACTCGGTAAGGAATACGCTGAGGATACAGATGTTATGGTTGTTGATTCAGACTCCATTCCCGACGACTGGATGGGCCTTGACATCGGTCCCAAGACAGAAAAGCTCTTTGCAGACGCTATCAAGGGTGCAGGCACAGTTATCTGGAACGGTCCCATGGGTGTTTCCGAATGGAAAAACTTTGCTTCAGGTACAATTGCAGTTGCAACAGCTATTGCTGAAAGCGGTTCAATCTCAATCGTTGGCGGCGGCGACTCCGCAGCAGCAGTTCAGAAGCTCGGCTTTGCAGACAAGATGAGCCACATCTCAACAGGCGGCGGCGCTTCACTCGAATTCCTTGAAGGTAAGGACCTCCCCGGTGTTGTTGCACTCAACGACAAATAAGAGTAGTAAGTAGTGAGTAGTAAGGGCGGCTTCGCCGCTCAGCCGTGACTATTTTAAACTAACCCCTCAGTCACTTCGTGACAGCTTTCACTCCGTGAACGGGAACCCTTTTGTCTGCTTTGCAGACATTTCCCCTAACAGGGGAATTTCCTTTCAGGAGAGCCAAAATATGGTGGCACCTGACGGTGCAATAATAAAAAAGGAGTAATTAAAATGAACAAAGCTACACGTAAAGCAGTTATCGCAGGTAACTGGAAAATGAACATGACTCCCTCAAAGGCAAAGGCACTTATTGAAGAAATGAAGCCCCTCGTAGCAGGTGCTGACTGTGAAGTTGTTCTTTGCGTTCCCTTCGTAGATATCCCCACAGCAGTTGAAGCTGCTAAGGGCTCAAACATCAAAATCGGTGCTGAAAATGTTCACTTCAAGGCATCAGGCGCATACACCGGCGAAATTGCTGCTGATATGCTCACAGAGCTTGGCGTTGAATATGTTGTAATCGGCCACAGCGAAAGAAGACAGTACTTCGGCGAAACAGACCAGACTGTTAACCTTCGTACTCTTGCAGCTCTTTCTGCAGGTCTTAAGCCCATCGTTTGCGTTGGTGAAACCCTTGAGCAGAGAGAACTCGGCTACACCGAAACTCTTCTCAAGTATCAGACAAAGATGGCTCTTACAAACGTTACAGCAGAACAGCTCAAGGATGTTGTTATTGCTTACGAACCCGTATGGGCTATCGGTACAGGCGTTACTGCAACTGCTGACCAGGCTGACGAAGGCAACGGCTACTGCCGTGCCGCTATAGCAGAAGCTTACGGTGCTGATGTTGCTGAAACCGTTACAATTCAGTACGGCGGTTCAATGAACGCAGGCAACGCTGCTGAGCTTGTTGCAAAAGCTAACGTTGACGGCGGTCTTATCGGCGGTGCATCACTCAAGGCTGCTGATTTCTCAGTTATTGTTAAGGCAGCTTCCGAACAAAAATAAGTAAAAAGGGCTCTATGAGCCCTTTTTTAATGGATAACCCCTCCGCCCTTCGGGCACCTCCCCTTTCAGGGTGAGGCAATAAAAGCTTCCAGGAAAGGAAAGATAAAAATGAAAAAACCAGTATTACTTTGTATTATGGATGGTTTCGGTAAGAATCCCTCCGATTACGGCAATGCAATTGTTGCCGCTGAAACTCCCAACCTTGACAAGATTATGAAGGAAAATCCCATGACCTTTATCGGTGCATCAGGTATGGATGTAGGTCTTCCCGACGGTCAGATGGGTAACAGTGAGGTAGGTCACACAAACATCGGCGCAGGCCGTGTTGTTTACCAGGAGCTCACAAGAATTACAAAGAGCATTAAAGACGGTGACTTCTTCGAAAACGAAGCACTCAAAGGTGCTATGGAAAACTGCCTTAAAAACGGCTCCGCCCTTCACCTTATGGGTCTTATGAGCGACGGCGGTGTTCACTCACACAACACACATATGTATGCTATTGTTGAAATGGCTAAGAAGTACGGTGTTAAGGATGTATTTGTTCACTGCTTCCTTGACGGCCGTGATGTTCCCCCCGCTTCAGGTGCAGACTTTGTACAGGAAACCTGTGACAAGCTCGCTGAAATCGGTCTCGGTAAGGTAGCTACCGTTATGGGCAGATATTACGCCATGGACCGTGACAACCGTTGGGACAGAGTAGGCAAGGCTTACGCCGCTATGGTTTACGGCGAAGGTATCAAAGCAGACTGCCCCGTTAAGGCTATCAAAGAATCTTACGAAACAATTGACGGTGACGGCAAGAACCTTACCGATGAATTTGTACTTCCCACAGTATGCGCAGAAAATGCAACTGTAAGTGCAAACGACAGCGTTGTATTCTTCAATTTCCGCCCCGACAGAGCAAGAGAAATCACAAGAACCTTCGTTGACGAGGATTTCTCAGGATTTGAAAGAAGAAACGGTTTCTTCCCCCTTTACTATGTATGTATGACTCAGTATGATGCTACAATGCCCAATGTTCACGTTGCATTCAAGCCTCAGACTCTTGAAAACACCTTTGGTGAATACCTTTCAAAAATGGGCAAGACTCAGCTTCGTATTGCTGAAACAGAAAAGTATGCTCACGTAACCTTCTTCTTCAACGGCGGCGTTGAAAAGCAGTATGACGGTGAAGACAGAATCCTTGTTGCTTCTCCCAAGGTTGCAACCTATGACCTTCAGCCTGAAATGAGTGCTTACGAGGTAACAGACAAGGTTGTTGAAGCAATCAAAACAGGCAAGTATGATGCTGTCATCCTCAACTTCGCAAACTGCGATATGGTAGGTCACACAGGTATTTTTGACGCTGCAAAGGCAGCAGTTGAAGCTGTTGACAAGTCAGTTGGCAAGGTTTACGATGCAGTTAAGGAAATGGACGGCGTTATGCTTATCACCGCTGACCACGGTAACGCTGACAAGATGTACGAAGAAGACGGCTCACCCTTCACTGCACACACCACCTTCCCCGTACCCTTTATTGTTTGCGGTTATGATTGCGAGCTTCGTGAAGGCGGCAAGCTTTGCGACATTGCTCCCACAATGCTTAAGATTATGAGCCTTCAGCAGCCCGCTGAAATGGACGGAGAAAGCATTGTAAAATAAATGTAAAATGCAAAATGCAAAGTGCAAAATTGCGTTATACATTATTATCGGGTAAAAGCTAACCACTGAATGTTTGTTAATAAAACCTTGTTAGGGACGCCAATGGGCGTCCCTTTTTTTGTCAAAAGTATCATCTTTTATACTTTTGTTATAAGCATAGTATTAACTTTGCTATTGATGTTTTACTATTAGTGTAGTATTATTTAAATACAGTAAAACACAGGAGAAAAAATATGGCTAAAAACAGAAGAAAGCGACATAAAAAAAGAAACAAGCCTTATCCTCCCCTTTCAAGCTTGGATAAAGGCATATACTCCTTCTCTCTGATAATTGCGATTATTCTCGTTTGTGGTGCTATTTGGGGAATATTAGATGTTCAGGATACCTTTTACAGAAACCCCGAAGTGCTTGCTTTTGCAACATATGGCTCAGTCTGGGCTCAAGTGCCTTACGGTATTATGATAATAGCTATCCTGATTCTTTTACTTTCAAAGCTTGATAGCAAAAGACCGATTTTCGGCAATAAGAAAATTGATTATTACAACACAACAAAATACAGATTAGTTTTGCCGATTTTTGATAAAAGATATATTGACAGAACAATTACAAAAGAGAAGGCAATAAAGTTTACAGTAAAATTTTGTATTGTCTGTATTCTTTTTGTCTGTGCTTCCCTTTTGTCGCTTAACAGCCTTTGCCACAGATATGAATTTACTCAAACGGAAATTAACAAGTGCAATGCCAAAGGAGAAATTGTTGAAAGCTACCGCTACGATGAAATTGAAGCATACTCTGTTTCGACGCCCTATCACCGTGTAGGCAACAGAAGTATAGGCTCATTTTATTTAGGCTTTTCCCTTGAACTTCCCAACGGCGAGCTTGTTTCACCCGATACCTTTTCAGGTCTAAAAGATATTGAAGCCTTTTATAAAGTCTGTCAAAGCTTAAAAAATGCAGATAAAACAGTGGAAGATGATATTGAAAGGTATATTTCACGGCATTATCTTTCCGAAGAAGAAGAAAAAATGCTCAGAGAGATTTTCAGTCAATAAAAAACCACCCTGCAGGGTTAATACCTGCAGGGCTATATTTTTATTGTTCTTTAGAGGGAAGCTTTTCGGAAAGTATTTCGAGAAGCTCTCTGAACCAATTGATTACAGATTTGATAAAAACAAAGAGCTTTGCATAGGGTGATGAGGGCTTATCCTCTTGCTTATCTGCCTCCCAGGCTTCTGTATGGCAGTTGTTCTCGTCCATTTTATAAGCAGTGTCCGTATCGTTGTCATAAACAATGAACTGTCCCCACTCAAAGTCATCAACGGTAAGCTGTCTGTCTGCTGTTGCAACATCATAAAGAATCTTCAGTTCGTAACTTGTCCAGTTCGAATGAGTTGCACCCTTATAGAACCAGGTGTATTCCGGGAACATACATGTTGAAGCATCAATCTGCTTATCGGGTGAAATGTATTTTCCGAAGCCTTCGTCAATTCTCTGAGCAATGTATTCTTCGGGCAGGGGCTCATAAACCGTTGAGGTTGTAGCACCGTAGGAGGCTCTGTAAACCGAAGCAATCTGGTCAGAAATCATTTCTGATGATTCGCACACGGGAATCATCTGACTGCCGTATTTTGCAATAATACCGAGATTTACGCCATTGTCCTTTATGCTCTTCATAATTCCGGGTATATTCTGACGAACAAGCTTATCATAATTATCAAGCTTCTCAATAAGTCCTGCATATTCCTCTCGTTTTTCACTGCCTTCTTCACCGAATACATATTCAATTGCAGTATCATAATCCTCAGCAGTAACAGTAGCCCAATAGTTAGGCCATGTAAAGAAGGTTGAAAGAGCGAGAGCCGAGGTTACACCTTCAATAACCTTATAATAAATGTATTCCTTTGTAACGCCTTTGACAGCATCAAGAGCACCGCTTGCCGTAAGAAGGTCTACCGTTGCAAGAACAAAGCTGCCAACATCAAACAAATTATAATTAGCGCAGTCAATAAGAACTCTTTCAATTGCTCTTCCGTCCAGCTTGAACTTGCCGCTTATGGTCTCGCTGAGTACCTCTGAGCCGTAAGCAACACCGCCGTCAAAGGTAATTCCGTGGATATCGTCAAGGCCGTATTTTGCTATGTAAGCGGTTACAACATTCGTACCAAGGCAGGTGGCAATAATTGCAACCTTCGGTGAATTGGTTGATTTTTTGATACACTGAACATATTCATCAAATAAATCAGCCGTGTAAAGAGGGTCCAGACGCCAGTCGTAACGGAACCAGTAGTCGCCGGCGGTATAAAAGCCTCTTCCTGCACCCTTGTCTGTATTCTTGTTATATTCCATTTCGTCAAGTCTTTTCTGCGGAAGACCTGTTCCGCTGATAGGTTCACCATTATTATCAAGAAGAGCCTCACCGAAAAGCTCACTGATTTCCTTCTGAAGGTTATCGTAATAATTATCCCATTTATCGAATACTACACCTTCAATAAGGAAGGGTAAAAGAACATTTGCAATAGATTGGTAAATCCCGCTGCTGTCTTCATCTTCGTCCTCATTTTTTTCAAGAAGACCTCTGAAATGCATAATTTTTTCACCCTCACTGTTATAAAGAGGGTCACCGTCACCTGAGATACGGATAACAGGAATCTGACTTCTCGTTGAGTTGTAATCAATTCCTGCAAATGCTGTAACAGTGCAGGATAAAATAAGAACAACAGCAAGTATTACAGCCATAATTTTCTTCATAAGATCACTCCTTATGTATTTATGCCGTAATAATAACATCTGAATTTTTTATATTTTTGAATAAATTATGAATTTTATGTACTATGTATTATTTGTTTAACCTTTTTTTGTTGCAAATAATACAAAAAAATCAATTATGTAGCATTATATTTTTTAGAAGTAAAACAAAAAATCGATTGTAAACAAAAAATTAACAATTATATGTTAAAGTTAACAGTAAAAAAAACGCAAAAAGAAGGTTATGTTATGAACTTGCTAAAAAATAAAAAGTTTCTTATTGCCGTCAGCATTGCACTTACGGTAGCAATTATTTTCACCTCGGGGTTCGGCATTATTCTCAATGTAACTGCAGGCGAAAAAATTGATGAAAACGGCGTTGCCGAACAGTATAACGCTCAAAAGGTTACATACGCTACCCTCACAACAGGTATTGCTGAGGATGCACTTTCTGCAGAGCTCGATGACCTTGATGCAAAGCTCAGCGGTATCCTCGCATCGGTCAATATTGACACCCTGCTTTACACCGATGCCGTTGCAACTCTTGTTGCAAAATTCACGGCAGAGCTTTCGCAGAAAAGTCTTGACAGCATCAAGTTCAAGGAGCTTAAGAAGAAATTCCCCGCCGCTTACGATTACATAGAAGCACAGAAGGCATCAGGCGTAACCTGGAACGGTATCGGCACCATTCCCTTCGGCATTACTGCCGGTGACAAAGAGATGTTTATAAAAGCCTGTGCGGCCGGTGCCGCACCTATGGGCGATACCCTTTTAAAGGTTGTTCTTGCGGCTCCCTCCTCTTATTACGATGCTCTTGTTCCCGCACTTGAAGCAACACATACAGAAAAAATGCCCTCAATTTTCGGCTTCGTTTTCAAAACCGGTTTAAGCCGCAGCAAGAGAATTGAGTTTATGGCTGAAAGAATCCTTACAATTATTGAGCCTATCAAACAAGCACCTCTCACCTACCTTTGCGGTATTCTTCCCGACTTCATTATTAACTATAACAGAGCTTGTGATTTCATCAACGGCAACGCAGAAATTGCCGAAAAGGCAAAGCTCACAATGCCCACAATTGATTCAATAATTCAGAAGCTTATTTCCGCCCTCCGTATGACTGCGCCCGCAATTGATTACGACTACCTTTCAAAAATGGGTACTGCCTCTGTAGTTGACAGCGGTTACTCAGGCGGTAAAAGAGTTCAGATTGACGGTGACAGAGAGGTTATTTTCGCTTACCTTGCCGATTTCATCACAAGCCTTTTCACCTACGGTAACAACTTCTCCGTTGTTGAAAAAATCCTTACAAAGGATTTAAAATCCGACACAGTGCAGGCAAGTCCCTTTGCTTCCGTTCTCACTTCACCTCAGGCGAATTCAACGGTAGCCGATTTGATGGATATTCTTGCTAAGCTTGAAGTGAGAGAAGCTTATGATGTTAATGCTCAGGTTGAAGCCTTCAATGCCGAGACAAAGGATTTCAGCAGTATGTTCAAATGGCCGGCAACAAAGGAAAATGTAACCTCTGTTCTCAATACTGTTGAAACAACAGTAACAGATGCTTTGGCTTCAGCAAATATTGAATCAGCTATTTTCACTGACAGCTTTGTCACAACAATTGCTAAGGTCACCGCAAAGCTTTGCGGCAAAGAACTCACTGACCTTGCTTTTGCCGCCCTCAAAAAGAGTTTTCCCGATGCATACAGCTATATAGCAACCCTTCAGGCCGAAAACAAAACCTGGGCAGATGTTGAAACAATCCCCTTCGGCATAACAGCCGGAGACAAAGATATGTTTATAAAGGCCTGCGGCGCAGGCTCCGAGCACTTTGGTGATACACTTGCCCTTTGCCTTCTTGTTGACCCTCACTCTTATGATGAGGCTCTTGTTCCCCTTCTTGAAGCTCTGCACACAGGTCCTATGCCTACCCTTGAGCAGTTTGTTTCAGGTCAGGGTCTTGACGGTGCTAAGAGAATGGAAGATATTGTGGCCAAGGTTATCACTATTATGGAGCCCATAAAAGCAGCACCTTTAACCTACATTTGCGACATTCTTCCCGACCTTATAAATTCTTACAATAAGGCAGCGGCAGCAATGGGTACAAATGCAGTTCAGCCCCTTCATCTGCCAGATGTAAACGGTCTTCTTAACGATATTGTCGGAAGTCTTGATATGAATCTTCCCGAATATGATTTCAGCGTGTTTACAAAAATGGCAACGGCTTCCCTTACCGAAAGCGGTGTTCCCGGCGGTCAGAGAATGGAGCTTAAAGGCGACAGAGAGGTTGTGTTTATGGGTCTTGCAACCTATCTTGTTCAGGTTGTAAACTATGAAGGCAATTTAGCCGTTATTGCTGCACTTCTTTCCAATGTGCTTGGACTTGACAGCAGTATCATTACGGCAATTACAGGTTTATTAGGATAAAAAACAAGAGGTCAGATGACCTCTTGTTTTTTGTTATATACCACAAGTAATGTACCATCCTTTACGGCAATACTGCTTTCTTTACCCGTAAATTCATTGCTGACACCTATGGGATTGTTGCTTCTGAGGGTAAAACCCTCAACACTGTATTTCATATTTTTTATTGTAACTCCGTAGCTTTCGTCACAAAGGGAAAAAACTGAAGCATAACCTGTGCATTCCTTTGGGAATGTTATTTCGCCGTCAGAAAAAGCCGCCAGGACGGTGTTTTGATGTATTATTGTACCTCTGCCTCCCTCACAGCAGATAAAGTTTAAAAGCTGGATATTGGCCACGGTATGGTCAAATCTTTCGCCGCCGAGAGCACCGTACAGCACAAAATCTCTGTAGCCTCTTTTAAAGCCCTCTTTAACAGCAAGTGTCATATCCGTATCGTCCTTTTCGCAGGGTGCAATGATTTTGTTTTCTATTTCCGGTACTTTACCCAAAGAGTCAAAGTCACCCACAACAAGATCGCATTCACGCCCTAAAAGGGAAGAATATTTGTATCCGCCGTCAGCACAGATTATAAAATCCTTTTCGTCGGCTGTAAGGTCAGTGGGAAACACATCCCCAGCCCCGATGATATAGCAGGTATGAGCCATAATAACACCTCATTTCTGCTTTTCAGTATATCACAAGGTGAAATATAATTCAATATCAAAAAAGGTCTTTACAAAATTGCGATTATAATCTAAAATAGTGAAAGAAACTTTTAAGGAGCAGAAAATGAATATTCAGATTTACGGCACGGCAAAGTGCTTTGACACAAAAAAGGCTCAGCGCTATTTTAAAGAAAGAAGTATTAAGTTTCAGTTTGTTGACCTTGCCAAATTCGGTATGAGCAAGGGTGAATACAAATCAATCAGAACGGCGCTCAGATGCTCGCTTGACGACCTTATAAACGAAAAAAGCAAAAATTACGATTCATCATTTATAAAGTATCTTGCCTCAGAGGAAGCAAAGGAGGAAAAGCTTTTGGAAAATCAGGAGCTTTTTAAAACTCCGATTGTACGCAACGGCAAAAAAGCAACCCTGGGCTACTGCCCCGATGAATGGAAAAAATGGGAGGAGGAAAAATAATGACTCAGGAAAAAATTGACAGAATCAACTTTCTTGCAAAAAAATCAAAGACTTCTGAAGGTCTTACGGAAGAAGAAAAGGCAGAGCAGGCGGTTCTCAGAAGAGAATATATTGACTCATTTAAAAGAAGCCTTGTCGGTCAGCTTGAAAACACCTATATAGTTGACGAAAAGGGCAACAAAACAAAGGTGCAGAGAAAAGGCAAAAAATAATCACCTGAGCGGAACAGTTTCCGTTCTTATATTCGTAGTATTCCCGAAAGCAGGCTTGCTTTCGGGTTTTTCTGTTTTTTCCGTTGGGTGCAGATGAATGTTATACACCGAAAAAACGCTGCAAAGGCTCACCGAATAATAAACAAAGCGGAAGTTACCCTTGTTAAAGTTGAGCTCCCCCTCTTTTTTGTAAGAAGAAATACTGTTTAGGCTCATTTTTTCTATAATCTCTTCCGCCTCAGCCTCACTGAACCAGGTATAAGCCATAACGGATTTTTTTATTGTTGACAGAAAAAGATTTTTCCGCACTTCATTAACGGGACTGCCTTTTCCCTTTTCGTCCACCTTGGGAACCGTAATCCGTACCTGCTCAATATAGCCCTTATCATCTGTTACAAGGGACAGAAGAACTTCTTCATCGCCAAAAGAAAAAGGTAATACCCAGATATTGTTTTCTGTTATGTATGATGTAAGCTCAATATTTTCATCTACAGAGCATTTATTGAAGTTATCCGTAAACCTGAGAACATTTATGAATTCTTCCTTTGAGCAGGCTGATATACTCCCAACAATAATACTAAGGCACATAATAAGAGCTGATATTCTTTTCATGCTATCACCGTTAGTATTATATTTTCGGGAGTGTATTATTATAACTATGTTTGCCATGAAGCTTTTACTGAACTCAGAATAAAACTTTTTACCCCTGCTTTTCCGCTAACTCCGTCCGCTCGTGCCGCTGTGGCACTTTACCGACAAATATATTTGATGTCAAGGTATATGGATGCCGTAGTCGTCGATCGCCGGAAAACTCTTTATAAAAAAATGTACAGCCAAAAAACCGACTGTACACTGGGTTTGATATATAGTTCTGTTACAGGCTGAAGCCTGCAGGAAGAAGATCACTGAGAGTATACTCAAGATATTCTTCACCGTTTTTACCTAAAAGCACGGTAAAATCCTCACCGCAGAATTCCTTCATAACCTGACGGCAGACACCGCAGGGTGGAAAATAATCCTTAAAGTCAAGGCTTTTACCGCCTACAACGGCTATTTTTGTAAACTCCCGTTCGCCTTCGCTCACTGCCTTGAAAAAGGCCGTTCTTTCTGCACAGTTGGTGGGAGAATATGCCGCATTTTCAATATTACAGCCAAGGTAAATCTTTCCGCTTTTGCAAAGCAGTGCTGCACCTACGGTATATCCCGAATAGGGCACATATGCCATTTTTGCGGCAAGCTTTGCTTTTTCTATAAGCTCAATATCTTTCATTTTATCACTCCGTAATAATTTTATCCTTAAAGCTTTCGCCCTTGATATCACCGTCAATACCAAATATATCTGCAACAGTTTTGCCAATATCAGCAAATGTTTTTCTTGTGCCGAGATTTACGCTTTTAATCTTTTTGCCGTAAACGAGAAGGGGTACATATTCTCTTGAATGGTCAGTGCTTTCCGTCAGAGGGTCACAGCCGTGGTCAGCAGTTATCATAAGAATATCATCATCTTTAAGCTGTTTTATAAATCCGCCAAGCCATAAGTCAAATTCTGAGAGTGCCTTTGCATAGCCCTCTGCATTGTTTCTGTGGCCGTAGACCATATCAAAATCCACAAGATTTACAAAACAAAGACCGTTGAAATCTTTCTTTACCGCTTCATCGGTTTTCTTCATGCCGTCAGCGTTTGATTTTGTGGGGTTGCTTTCCTTCATTGATTTGCCTGCAAAAATATCGTAAATCTTACCGATGGGAATAACATCAAAGCCATTGGCACTCATAAGGTCAATAAGCGTTGTTTCAGGCGGCTCAAGAGAAAAATCGTGGCGGTTTGCCGTTCTTCTGAAATCGGGATATTCACCCTCAAAGGGTCTTGCAATAACTCTGCCCACACCGTGGTCACCCTGAAGGATTTCTCTTGCCGTAAGACAGTATTCGTAAAGCTTTTCCGGCGGTACAATTTTTTCGTGTGCCGCAATCTGAAAAACACTGTCGGCCGAAGTGTATACAATAAGAGCTCCACTTTCTAGGTGTTCTTTGCCGTAATCCTCAATTACCTTTGTGCCGGAATAAGGCTTGTTACAAAGCACCCCTCTGCCCGTTTTGCGGGAGAACTCCTTTAATATTTCATCGGGAAAGCCGTCGGGATAAGTCGGCATAGCCTTTTCGGAAATAATTCCGCAGATTTCCCAGTGGCCCGTTGTTGTGTCCTTACCTTTTGATTTTTCAGAGAGTCTGCCGTAAGCTCCCTCAGGTGCCTTTTCTTTTTCAGCGTAATCCACGCCGTCTATATTAAAAAGACCAAGCCTTTTCATATTTGGCACGGAAAAGTCCTTCTGTAAATAGCAGGATTTTAAGGTGTTACTTCCTTCGTCGCCGTAAAGGGCGGAGTCGGGCATTTCACCAATACCTACAGAGTCAAGTACAATAAGAAATACGCGTTTAATCATCATTTGCCCTCATCTATCTTAACTGCTGTTTCAAGGGCAATTTTCATCATATCCGTAAAGGTGTTCTGCCTTTCCTCGGCAGTACAGCCCTCACCCGTAAAGGGAAGGTCGGATACGGTGCAGATTGCAAGGGCTCTTTTTCCCGAGTGCATAGCATTAAGGTAAAGACCTGCCGCCTCCATTTCAACGGCAAGTGAGCCGGCCTTCGCCCATTTTTTCAGGCAGTCGGGGTCGGCATCGTAAAAGGTGTCGGAAGAAAAAAGGTTGCCCACCTTAATTTCCACACCAATTTCTTTTGCCGCTTCAACTGCCGTAGTCAGAAGCTCATAAGAGCAGGTCGGGGCAATATTGCCGCACACACCGAACTGCTTACCGTAATTGGAATTGGTGTTTGCACCTATACCGGCAACAACATCACGAAGCTTTACGTTTTCACCTATACCGCCCGCAGAGCCTATTCGGATAATATTTTCCACACCGAAGAGATTATATAATTCGTAAGAATAAATGCCTATTGAGGGAATACCCATACCGCTTGCCATAACGGATACCTTGTGTCCCTTGTAAGTGCCCGTATAACCGTGGATACCTCTTACATTATTGATAAGCTCAGCATCGGTAAGGAAGGTTTCCGCAATCATTTTTGCTCTTAGGGGATCACCGGGCATAAGCACGGTTTTTGCGAAGGATGTGCCTTCTTTAAGATTAATATGAGGTGTTGATACTGACATATATATCCTCCTTGGATTATCTTACTTAATAGCCTGTGGATTCTTCGTTTTTAACTATTTTTACAATTCTGCTTGTGCCGAGCCTTGAAGCACCGAGCTTCAGCATATCCTCAGCATCAGCAAGGCTTGATATACCGCCTGCAGCTTTTATGAGAAGATGAGGCTCAACATTTTCCTTGAAAAGAGCAATATCCTCTCTTGTTGCACCGCCGTTGGAAAAGCCTGTTGAGGTTTTGATATAATCAGCTCCCGAATCGGAAACAATCTTGCACATTCTTATTTTTTCTTCGTCAGTAAGAAGGCAGGTTTCTATAATAACCTTCAGAAGTCTGCCGTCACAGCTTTTTTTGATTTGTCTTATTTCTTCAAGAATTTCATCATATCTTTTATCCTTGAGCATACCGATGTTGATTACCATATCAATTTCGTCTGCTCCGTTTTTAACGGCATCGGAAGCCTCAAAGCATTTTACTGCCGTTGTGTTGTAGCCGTTGGGGAAGCCTATAACAGTGCATATTTTAAGCTTATCGGCAACATATTCCTTAGCTTTTTTAACATAGGACGGAGGAATGCACACACTTGCACAGCCGTATTTTATTCCGTCATCACAAAGCTCTTTTATATCCTGCCATTTGGCTGTCTGACCTAAAACGGTATGGTCAACCTTAGAAAGAATCTCTTTTATTTCCATTTTTAAATACCTCCACTTTATTTTTATACATTTACAGTTAAATATTACATTTATATTAAAGAAAAGTCAAACAAAATTATTGTAACTTCTTGAAAAAATATATCATATTTATTATTATATAATTGAGATATATGAAAAAATCAAACTGAAAGGAGAAAACATTATGCAGGTTACAAGACAAACAAAAATTGCCGATATCATTAAGACCCCCGCAGGCCACGACATTATTGCAAAGGCTCTTTATTCAATGGGCCTCAGCCTTGATATTCTGAGAAAAGGCCCTCTTTCAACTCTTACCTTAGGTCAGATTCAGAAGGTGGCTATGGGTAAAATTGACGATGACTTTGTAGATTCTGTTCTCAACATCCTCAATATTGAGCAGGATATCCCTCTTTGTGATAATGCACCGATTGAGAAAAAGTGGTGGAAGGAAGCAGTCTTTTATCAGATTTATCCCCGTTCCTTCAAAGACTCAGACGGCGACGGTATAGGTGATATAAGAGGTATAATTGAAAAACTCGATTATCTTAAAGAACTTGGCGTGGATGCAGTTTGGTGCAGTCCTATGTACGACTCACCCAACGACGATAACGGCTATGATATCCGTGACTACCGCAAGATAATGGAAGAATTCGGCACAATGGAGGATTTTGACGAGCTCCTTTCAAAAATGCATAAGCGTGATATGAAGCTCGTTATGGACCTTGTTATCAACCACAGCTCCGACGAGCACGAGTGGTTCCAATCCTCACTCAACGAGCCCGACTCACCCTATAAGGATTATTATATCTGGCGCGACGGTGACGAAAACACACCGCCCAATAACTGGACCTCGCTTTTCAGCGGTCCGGCGTGGAATTACTACCCCGAAAGAAAGCAGTGGGCACTTCACCTTTTTACCAAAAAGCAGATGGACCTTAACTGGGAAAACGAAAAGCTCCGTAAGGACCTTTATGAAATGATTAAGTGGTGGCTCGACAAGGGCGTTGACGGCTTCAGACTTGATGTTATCAGCTTTATTTCCAAGGCTGACGGACTGCCCGACGGTAACGACAGCGTTGCAGGCCTTATGGGCTTCAAGGGTGTGGAGCATTATTTCTACGGCCCGAGGCTTCATAAGTATCTTAATGAAATGGCTGAAAACACCTTTAACAAATATGATGCCTTCACCGTAGGCGAATGTCAGGGCACGGGCATTGAAATGAGCAAGCTTATGACCGGTGACTACCGCAAGGAGCTGAATGTTGTTTTCTCCTTCGACCATATTGAAAACCCGGGCAAAAAGCGTTTTTCAAAGTATAAGTATGACCTTCGTCCTATGGCGAAAGAGCTTGTTAACTGGCAACTCCACTATGGCAATCACTGCTGGCCTACAGTCTTTTTTGAAAACCACGACACAACAAGAATGCCTTCAAAGGTATGTCCCGAGGGCTTTTACAGAAATGAGCTGAGTAAGCTGCTTGCGCTTATGCAGATGACTATGAAGGGCTGTCCCTTTGTTTATCAGGGTCAGGAAATCGGCATGGTCAACGGCGAATTCAAGGATATGGACTGCTTCCGTGATGTTGAGTCCCTTAACTATTATAAAGAGCTTAAGGATAAGGGCATAAAGGATGCCGAGGCTTATGAAACGGTTAAAGCCGGCAGCCGTGACAACTGCCGTACACCTATGTGCTGGGATAAAACGGAAAATGCAGGCTTCACAACGGGTACTCCCTGGATTGAAACTATCGGCAACTACGATAAAATTAATGTTGCTTCTCAACAGAAGGATAAGAACTCTGTTCTCAACTTCTACCGCAAGGCTATAAGGCTCCGTCACGACTGTCCTGAGCTGATTTACGGTGAATTTGAGCTTGTTAAAGACAAGTGGAAGGATGTTCTTTGCTATTTCAGAAGAGGCGAAAATGCCACCTATCTTATTGAAATCAACCTTACTGACAAGGTGCAGAAGAAGGTTATTTCAACAAAGGCTTATGAGCTTGTTCTTTCCAATGTAAACAACAGAGGAAGCAATGAGCTTACACCCTTTGAGGCGAATATTTATAAATTCAAATAAGTATATACAGATAACAGTCGGTGATGTGTCCCTTAACGACACATCACCGACTGTTTTTTAATACAGAATTTTCCTTCTTTACGGAATAAAGAAATCTACGATTGACAAAAATCAAACTGTAAAGGAGGATTCACTTATGAAAAAAATTATTTCTGTTTTTCTCACACTCATTTTACTTTTCAGCTTTACTGCCTGTGGGGGTAACAATGAAGAAAGCACCACGACAAAACAGACTACTCAAAAGCAATCAACCACAGCTCAGGAAACAACAAAAAAGCCTCAAGGAGATGAAGTGGATTATGATGCAATTCCCGATGCAATGACGACTCAGGACGGCAAATATCAGATAGCCTTTATTACCGATGTTGCTCAGCTTAAGGATAAATCCTTCAATCAGGGCTCCTGGGAAGGACTTAAAAAATTTGCTTCGCAGAACAACAAGTCCTACAAATACTACCAGCCCGCCAACGGTAATGCGGCAACCGACACCGACCGTTACGATGCAATGAAGGCCGCTGCCGATGCAGGTGCCGAAATAATTGTATGTGCAGGCTATCTTCAGGGCACACCCTTAAAAAGAGCTGCTTCGGAGCTTAAGGATGTGAAGTTTGTTTTTATTGATGCATCGGAGCCTTTGAAAGATGACAAGGGTGACATACTCAAAAATGTTGCAACGGTAGACTTCAACGAGGAGCAGTCAGGCTTTCTTGCAGGGTATGCCGCAGTTAAGGAAGGCTACAGAAAATTAGGCTTCACCGGTGGCGGCGGCGGTACAAATCCTGCAACAAGCCGTTTTGCTTACGGTTATATTCAGGGTGCAGATGCCGCCGCAAAGGATGAAGAAGCACAAGTTGAAATGAATTTCAGCTGGGAATACGGTGCCGCCTTTTCAGCTTCACCCGAGCTTCAGACTATGCTTGACGGTTGGTATTCAGGCGGTACGGAAATTGTGTTCTGCTGCGGCGGTGAAATGTGCCAGTCAGCATTTGCGGCGGCATCAGCCAATGACGGCAAGGTAATAGGTGTTGACGTTGACCAATCAACTCAGTCGGATACCGTTATCACCTCTGCCACAAAGGGGCTTCGGGAATCTGTAGATTTCATTCTGCAGAAATTCTATGATAACAAGTGGGATGAAATCGGCGGTAAGCAGACGACTCTGGGAGCCAAGGACGGTGCCGTGGGCCTTCCTACGGAAAGCTGGTCGATGGAAAAATTCACCGTTGATGAATACAAAAAAATTCTTGGCGGAATGAAAAAAGGTGAAATAAAGGTTGACAGAGATTTTGAAAAGGGTATGAAAAAAGAAAACTTTACAAATGTGAAGCTTAATATAATATAAAAACCAAAAAAGAGTAGTCGGCGACTACTCTTTTTTGGTTTTATACATTGATATAATAAATATCATTTCCTCTTGATTTGATGAACTTAATAAGGTCCTCAAACTTTAGCCAAAGAAAAGCTGTGTTGTCATTGGGATGAAAGCCGATATAACCGTCAACCTTTTTAAGGTCGCTGTCAAGAACAACATTCACATCAGCATCGTCGTCGTTGATAATACCGAAGGGTGACACTGCACCGGGAGTAAGACCCATATGCTTCATAAGCCTTTCGTCTGAGCCGAAGCTGAGCCTTGAACAGCCGAGTTGGGAGCGGATATCCGCCTGAATATCCGGGTGCTTATCCTTGAGCATTGAAACAACATAATGGGTCTTGCCGTTGGCATTGCGAAGAAACAGATTTTTGCACACCTCTCCGTCGGTAAAAATGCCCATATTGTCCATATCCTCAATAGTTGTAACTGCTTCGTGATGAATGACCTTATATTCAATGCCCAAGTCATCCAGGGCCTTATAAACCTTTTCCTGCTCAGTCATATCCTACCTCTTATTTTTTGAAATATGTTGCGTTTGTGCCTTCTGCGTTTATAAGAGAAAGAACATTATCCTTAACGGAGAAGGTATAATTATCCGTAATTGCATTGCCGTAAATCGTAAAGCTTACGGTGAGCTTATCGCCGTTTACGGTGTAAGAACCGGTAAATGTGCCGTTTATGGGCATATTGATTACGGGAATTGTGAGGTTGACATAAGTAATTTTCACAACTCCTCCTTCAAGGAATTCATAACCGCTCATATCAGCACCGTCACGCCAGATACCTAAAAGCTCAGACTCTGCCGAAGGCACATACTGAGTACCTCTGCGGATAAGGATTGTTGTATCCTTGCCGTCTTCAAGTGAAAGGGAGTTTTTGGAGATTTTGTAGGTATACTTTTCCGTAACCTTTCTTCTGCCTGCGGTGTACTGAATTGTAACCTCGTCACCCACTACCATATATACGCCCGTGAACACATCACCGTCAAGGGTGAAGCTTACGGTGCCGTCCTTTGAAAAGCTGTAGCTTACGGTGCCGTCACCGCTTATCCAGCTACCGACGATTTCTGTTTCGTCTACCTCAGTAGATGCTGTTGCTGAAGTTTGTGCCGCCGTTGTGCTTTCTGTTACTGCAGGTCTTGCATAGGTGGACTTTTCACCTTCGGAAATATTAAACAATGTAAGAATATTATTTTCTACCGTAACGGTATAGGTGTTTTCTATTGTTGCGGAATAAATGGAAAACTTGGTTGTGAGCTTGTCGCCTTCAATTGTATAAACACCTTTTGATGTGCCGTTAATGGGAATATTAACAACAGGTACGGTTAAATTAACATAGGTCATTTCAACGGTGCCGTCCTCATAAAAATGGTAACCGCTCATATTTGCACTGTCGGTCCATTTGCCTAAAATAGCCGCACTTACACCAGGGTCTGCAGTTGTGCTGACCTGAGTTGTGGGGTCTGAGGAAACGGAAGGCGCCTCAGTAGTTGTTATTGCTTCGGCCGTTGCCGAAGTAGGGTCAATACCGTCATTACCCTTGGTAACGCCGTAAATGCCTACACCCGCAAGGCCTAAAACAAGAATGGCAGAAAGGGCAATTGTTATTATTTTTTTACTTTGCATTATTCTATCCTCCAAAACATAAGGGGAGCATCATCTGCTGCTCCCCCGTTTTGTTTTTTGATTACTGAGCTGCTGCAGTGGATTCAACTGCCGGAGCTGTGTATGCCATATAGGTTACAGGACTTGCGAATGTTCCGTCGTCATTTACTCTTGTAAGGGTGAGAACATTGTCCTGAACGGTGAACATAAAGCGGTCATTAACTGTTGCATAAAGAAGAGTATAGTTAACAGTTACATAGTAATTGTCATCCTCGCCTTTTACAACGGAGTATGTACCTTCAACGCCGCCGTTTGAACCAAGGTTGATTGAGGGAATATCAAGAAGAGTGATTGTGCAGGTGCCGCCTTCTCTGAATTCGTAGCCTGCCATACCTGTTGAATCCTTCCATACGCCAACAATGTCCTTTTCAGGTGAGGAACATGCGGTAAAGCAAGTGAGAATAAGCAGGGCTGTTAAAAGAACAGCAGCAATTCTTTTGATATTTTTCATTGTATTTACCTCCGAAAAGTATTTTGTAAAGTCATTATAGCACATTAATTCCGATTTGTACAGTATATTTTTATTCACTTTTTCTTTTTTATTGAAATAAATACGGCTGTATGTTAAACTATAAGACGGCAATTGAAATTGCACCTATATTAAGGCGGTGAAAAAATGCTTGAAAAAATTACGGATACTCCCCTCTGGGAGCACCTGAAAAATACGGATAAACCCATCGTGCTTTACGGAATGGGCAATGGCGCAGATATGATAATTGAGGTGCTCAGCTCTTTGGACATTGAATTCAGTGATGTTTTTGCAAGTGACGGCTTTGTAAGAGGACATTTCTTTCACGGCAAAAGAGTGCTCACATTTTCTGAAATAAAAGCAAAATATGATGACTTTATTATTCTTATGACCTTTGCCGTACACGACAGTGAAACCCTTGGAAGAATCAGTGAAATGGCAGAAAACTACGAATTCTACTCTCCTACTGTACCCGTTGCGGGCAAGGGACTTTTTACAATTGATTACCTGAGAGAAAATGAGGAGCTGTTTGATAAGGCTTATAATATGCTGGCAGATGAAAAATCAAAGGAAGACTTTCTGAATGTTCTGCGCTTCAAAATCAGCGGTAAAACGGAATATCTTTTTAATTGTCAGAGTGAAAAAGAGGAGCTTTACAGACAAATTCTGCCACTTGCGGATAATGAGACCATAGTTGACCTTGGTGCATATGACGGCGACACAATAAGAGAATTTCTCAATGTAACCGAAGGGAAGTACAACAAAATTTACGCCTTTGAGCCTGACGAGAAGAATTTCAAAAAGCTGAAAGCAAAAACAGACGGTATGGAAAACATTGAGCTTTACAATATCGGAGCTTATGACAAAAAAGAAACCCGTTATTTTGCAAAGAAAAAAGGCCGCAACTCCCACGAGGACCCAAACGGTATTCCCGTACAGTTTGACAGTGTGGACAACATTGTAAAGGATAGTGTAACCTTTTTGAAAATGGATATTGAAGGCAGTGAGCTGAAAGCTCTTGACGGAGCAAAAAATACAATCCGTGAGAATTTACCTAAGCTTTATGTTTGCGCTTACCACAGAAACGAGGACATGTTCACTTTGCCCTTAAAAATCAAGGAGCTTTATGAAGGATATAAAATCTATTTCCGCCATCATCCTTATATTCCTGCGTGGGAATCAAATTTTTATGCGGTTAAATGAAATAAAAAAAGAGGCTGAAATCAGCCTCTTTTTTTGTTTCATTAATATGTTGCTGTCTGCTGTGCCTGAAGGTTTCTGATATACTGGTTAGCTCTCTTGATGGTAATTGCTGCAGCATCAGCAATTTCAGCTTCATCGGTAACAGTAACCTTTACATTATCAGCATTACCGATTTCTTCAGCAAATTCATTGAATTCTTCATTTGCCTTGTCAGCTTTGATTGCATCAGACCAGGTTGTTGTTTCTGCACCTACAAAGTACATAATGTGGTAGCCGTAGGTTGTTTCAACAATACCTACATCGCCGTACTTTCTGCCCTTTTCAAGAGCCCAGTTTTCGAATTCAGCTACCATATAACCTTCGGTTACATCCTCATAAATGCCGCCGTCTGCAGCATTTGAGTCTTTTGAGTGCTCCTTAGCGAGTTCTGCAAAAGCATCCTCAGTCTTGTCACCGTCAAGGTACTTTTTAAGGATTTCCTGAGTTTCCATATAAAGTGCGGGATCCTTTGTTGTGTCAAGATCAACATCAATATCAACATTTACATCATATGACTTGGTATCAAGAAGCTCAGCCTTAACCTCTTCCTTGGCTTCATCCTTTTCTTCGCCTTCAGTCTCTTCTTTATTTTCTTCCTCTTCGGGGAACTGAAGAAGGATGTGTCTTACATCATAGGTGTGCTGGTCGGGAGCATGATGAACGGGCTCTGCCATCATATAAACGGTATAGCCTGCAGTTTCATCCTCAGTGATATATGTTGAGCCTACAGCGGTATTTTCACCGAACGCCCAATCCATAAACTTCTCATCGGTTTCAGAAATATCTGCCGATGCAGAATCCTTAATAAGGGTGAGGCTGTCATCGGTAAGGAATTCCTTATACTTATCGTTTTTGTTGAGCTTTTCGTATTCGGAAACAAGGCTTACAAATGATTTTTCATCCGTTACTGCTGCGGCAAACTTTTCAGCCTTTGCCTTTGCGGCGGCAAGAGTTTCCTTTGTAACTGCTTCGGTCTCTTTTGTTTCGCCGTTTTCGTCCTTGGTTTCACTCTTTACCTTTTCAGCGGTAATTTCATAATTTCTGAGAGTTACAACACCATAATCCTTGATGTTGTCCTTATAAAGCTTGTCAACAGCCTTATCTGTATAAGAAGCCTTGAGCTCCTCAGTCTTAACCTCGTTAACCTTTGAGTTAAGAGCCTGGTCAGTAAGAATCTTTGTGAAAAGCTTAACTGTCATACCCTTACCGAAATTTTCACGAAGGTAAGCGGAAAGTGAGTACTTCTTATCGCCCTCATAGTCGATTTTTTCAGCTTCAGCCTTGTATTCGTCGAGCTGCTCATCAACTGCCTTAAGGTCATCTTCTGTAAGCGCAATGCCATTTTCTTCAGCATAAAGCTTGCAGGCTTCAACATACTGAAGCTGCTGCTTTGCAGAAAAATCAAAGAAGTCTGCAAAGGTGGGTTCTTCAACACCTTCAATTTCGCCTGCATATGCCTGAGCATCGGGAGCCTTATTGCAGTCGTAGCCGGTGAACATTGCACCGTAGCCGCTTCCGTAATAGCTGTCGTACTGATATGACATATTGAAATACTGATTGAAGGTTGACATATAGTAGAAGCCGTATTCGTACTTATCTACTTCTGTTTCACCCACGGTCATAACATTTTTGCCTCTTTCAAGAACACCGCTGAGAGAAAGCGCCATTGCACCGATACCTGCAACAAGTGCAAGAACAAGAACAACTGCAATTGCAGACTTTGTTTTCTTGGAGAGAACTACATTGTGTGATTTTTTGGCGTTTTTCTTTGCTGCCTTGGCAATACGCTCTTTTCTTTCTTCGCGGTAAAGCTCAGCAGCTGACTTTTCCTGTTTAGCCATTGATTTCATCCTTTTCTTATACTTATTCGGATTTTTGCATAATCCGTAGTTACAGACTATTGTATACCATCTTTAATAAAAAAGCAAGTATCAGAAAGTCAATATTTAAAATATACATATAAAACTTAAATTAAATTAAATTTGACTATGTCCGAATGTACGGTTGATTTGTAAAGCAGCCGCTATTCAGGAAAAACCTCAAAGCGATTTCTTCGCATCTTTGAAAACCGCAAATGTAACAAAAATAATTTTCTGTTCGCCCGTCCGAGTCCTGAAAAAAGTACTCGGGTATATTTATACCCTTAATCCGTTGACAGAAAAACAAAAACTCTCTAAAATTATAGTCAAAAGAACATTTGTTCGTTTGAAAGGAGTGTTCAGTGTGTCTGAATCAAGCTACAGTCAGCAAGGGTACATCGGTGTAGGCGAGCTTCTTCCCCGTGGGAGCATAACCACAGAAAATTCTGCTGACTCACTTGCAGTAAAAAAAAGAAAAGCCGAACTCAGGCAGCTTGTAAAAACAGTTATAAAAAATGAACTGAATGAGGAAGAACAGCTTCTTGTTAAGCTCCACTGGTATGAGGGTATGGGCCAGAGTCAGATTGCAAACCGGCTCGGAATTGACCGTTCAACGGTTTCACGGAAATTTTCAAAAATAAACGATATTATTTACGAAAAGCTGAAATATGTTATTGAGTTTTACTACGGTAAAAATACGGTAAATAAAAGCGAGCTTACCGTAAACAGCAACAAGATATATCACCCGATTGTGAATTCCGACGGGATTTCAGGCAGAATAAAAAAACTCCGCTTTGAGCATTGCTATGAAATCGGAGATGTGAGCAGGCTCACGGGTATCTCACCCGACCGCCTGAGAGCAATTGAATTGCAAGGAAACAGTGTTACCGTTGCAGAGCTTGCAAAATTAGCTGTTTTTTTCAGAGTTACAAGCGATTATATTCTTTTCGGCTCACCGATGTCTTAAGAGTTGGTGAAAAACGGTTATGGAAAGGATGATGGATGTGAATTCAACATTGGAAAATTTATGCACAGAATATGAAGCGTCAATAAAGGTACAGAAGGAGATAATAAGAAAAAACCGAGAACGCTTACTTCAGGCTCAGAAGAAGCACAACTTCAAGGAAATAAAAAGGCTCAACACCCTTTTGAAGGTGCTTTACGAAGAAAAATGGGAGCTTGAAGAAAAGGCTGTTGAAATTAAAAAATATCTGAGTTAAAAATTTAAGGCTGTTGCACCGCATTGGTAAAACAGCCTTGTTTGTTTTATGATTCCCAGGGCATATCGTTTTTGTTTTCTGTTTTGGGTTCTTTTGCCTTTTTCTTTTTAGATGTTGAAAGCAGCACACCTGCAACAATTAAAAGCCCGACAACCGCAACTCCGATAAAAACATATGGTGCTACGCTCGTTGTTGCAACAGTAACCGCCGTCGGTCCGTCAGCTCCGCCGATAATTCCGATATCGTCAATAACCGTTACCTCATTGCTGTCCTGCTTTCCGAAAACGCTTTCCACCGTATCCACTACAATTACACAGGGAATTCCGGTTTTATATGTAAAGCTTTTCAGTGCGCTGTCAACAATTTCCTTTGAAATATCAAGTCTTGTATCGTAATTGTAAAGACTTGACTCCGCCGCCTTGTCGTGGTCGTTATCCTCATAGAAGGAGGAACCGAGCTGTGCTTCGGCAATGCTCTTTTCCATTGCATTTATAACATCGGCAAGGTTCATATCAAGGGTATATGCGTAGTAATTGGTATTGATATACTGCGACATATACTCTCCGTATTCCGTATATTCACCGAACATTTCGTTGATTTCCCTTTTGATGTTATCTCCTACCCAGGCTATTGTATAATAGCCGTCAGCCTCTTCATTAGTAAGGAAAACAAGAAGGATGTTATCCTCATAAAAAGGATGCTCACCGAAAATTTCCTTGTATCGGCTGTTTGCATAATCCTGCATTATGCCTTCATCATAGGCAAGCTCATCTTCGTAGATATATACGGGCTTGCCGTTTATTGTAACCGTTCCCGGCTCAGCAATAAACCACAATGCACCGAATGCAATAAAAAGAATAATAACAATAACAGCAAAAATGCTTCCGCCGCAGCCACCGCCGACACGCACAGGACCCCGGCCCCATCCGCCGTAATGTCCGTGGTGGTGATGATGGTGATGAGATCCGCCAAAGCTGCCTCCCGCATTATGCCCTCCGAATGAACCGCCGCCGAAGCCTCCGCCTCCGGAAAAGCCTCTGCCGCCGCCTCCAAAAGATCCTCCTGAAAATCCGCCGCCTCTTGAGCCGCCGCCACCGGGTCCCGGCATATAAACACTTCCTTTCTTAAAAACAATTTTGTTTAATATTTGTACTTTCCGTCAGCAACCTTTTTAAGGTGCTCCCCGTAAGCAGATTTGCCGTATCTTTCAGCTGAGCTTCTGAGGGTTTTCTCATCAATCCAGCCATTGAGGTAAGCAATTTCCTCAGGGGCTGAAATCATAACCGACTGTCTGCCTTCAATCATACGGACAAAGTTTGATGCATCATTAAGGCTTTCCATAGTACCCGTGTCAAGCCAAGCAAAGCCTCTGCCCAAAAGCTTTACGGAAAGTGAATTTTCCTTAAGATATTTTACATTGAGGTCTGTTATTTCATATTCCCCTCTTGCACTTTTTTCAATTGTCTTTGCAAAGGAGGAGACTCTGTTATCGTAAAAATACAGACCTGTTACACAGTAATTAGATTTGGGAATTTTCGGCTTTTCTTCAATGGATATTACATTCATATCACTGTCAAACTCAACAACACCGAAGCGCTCCGGGTCATCAACATAATAGCCGAAAACCGTTGCAATGCCTTTTTCTGCGTTTTCCCTCGCTTCGTTAAGAGTTTTTCGAAAGCCGTTGCCGTAAAAGATATTATCACCCAGTACCATTGCACAGCAGTCATCACCTATGAATTTCTCGCCGATGATGAAAGCCTGGGCAAGTCCGTCAGGCGAAGGCTGTTCAGCATAAGAAAGATTGACACCAAACTGCCCACCCGTTCCTAAAAGCCTTTTGAAATTCGGCAGGTCGTGGGGAGTTGAAATTATAAGAATATCCTTGATTCCCGCAAGCATAAGGGTTGAAAGAGGATAATAAATCATGGGCTTATCATAAACAGGCAAAAGCTGCTTTAACATTACCATAGTCAACGGATAAAGCCTTGTACCTGAGCCGCCTGCCAAAATTATACCTTTCATAAAACACCTCCGTTAGGATTATTTTTTGTATTCAGAGTATTCGATAATATTTCTGCTCAAAAACAGAAGAAGCATAAACATAATTATATTTACGGGCATCGTAGCGAGATAACCCAAAAAGCTGTGAAACGGGAAAAAGAAGGCCACATAAAAGCCGCACAGTGCAGCGGGAAGGCAGAACACCGATGACAGCAATGAATACATCATAACCGTTACAATCGTTGTTGGTCTTTTACCAGTAGCTTTGAGAAAAATAAGGTTTGTGCCTATAAACAGAATGCCGAAGCTTACCCTTGATATTGCCATTGAAGATGTATCCCTGATATCAAGAGACAGAACGAAATGCAGAATCACAAATAAAACCGCACTTTCAAAAATAATTGAGGGTATCTGCTCTTTTACCGTGTGCAAAAGCTTTTTAAAAGGCTTTTCGGGTATCAGGTAAATATAAGGCATTGTGATTTCCTTTAACCAGCGTCCCGCCGAAACTCCGATAAGAAGGCTGTATAAGGACAGTATAAATGCCGTAAGACTGTCCCCCTGAACCGCAAGTGAATACGCCACCGTCATTCCTATTGAAACAAATGAACTTCTGCCAAGAAAAAGCAGCTTACCTCTGCGGTTTTCAATTTTATGCTTTTGGCTTATTGCTAAAGCACCCTCACCTTTTCCTATACCGATTTTTCCTTTTTTAATATTCCTTGAAAGACCTTCTGAGGCGGGATTTTCCTTTGCGGCGGTAATTGCAGAAAAGGAAGCCTCCGCCGAGGCAAGAACATCCTCATAATAGTCTCCCTTGTTTTTTGAAACAAAAAGGAAGAATAACA
This sequence comes from Acutalibacteraceae bacterium, assembly GCA_045531265.1. Classification (GTDB taxonomy): domain Bacteria; phylum Bacillota; class Clostridia; order Oscillospirales; family Acutalibacteraceae; genus UBA6857. The sequence continues at coordinate 5,892 of JAZSDP010000090.1, read as the reverse complement.
CAACGTATAAAAGCGTAATAAGGGCTCCGAAAAGTGCCTTTGCGGTGCTGTGCTTTACAATACTTTCCGCAAGAAATGAAACTACACCGCTTACAGGCATAAAATGAAGGACATCGTCCCCCACAGCTTCAAGTATTCCCGAAAAGCTGAAGGAAGACAGCATATCTGATTTAATAATAACATAAATCACAAAAAAGGCAAGAACTGAATAATAAATTATTTTGCCCCTTCTGACTTTTTTATCCGAGGATGAGGTGAGAATATAAATGAACATTGAAGCAATCTGGCTGAGAAAGGCTGTTATTCCGTAGCCCAGAGCCACAACACCCATCGTACCGAGGGTGATACCGTAGTATTCCCTTGAAAGGGTATACTGCAAAAGGATTACAACGCCCATATAAAGGGAGCGGCCGAGCTGACCCAATATGCCGTAAAACAGTACCTTTGCACTTTTCAAAGGTGAAACAAAAGCAAGGTTGATATCAGCCATAGAAAAAAATGCCGCACCGTTTGAAAATCCGTTTTTTGATATATCAACAAAAAGCAAGGTATAAACAAGAAATACTATACTGAGAAATTCGTCAATGCTTCTGTATTCCCCTTTGTTAAAGGACGAGGGAGCAGTAAACAGACTCATTAAAAGTATAATAATAACCGCCAGGGGAAAAATCAGCTTTGAGGGTGAACGGAAATATTCCTTTATGCGGTTTTTCTGCTTGGTTAAATAAAGGTAAGAAAGAGGGCTCATTTTACGCCGCTTTCTTTCCCCGTAACGGAGAAGAACAGCTCCTGCAGACTTTCATTTCCGTCACCGCTTTGTACAGTTGCCTTAAGCTCACCCTCAGCCATAATATAGGCAATGTCCCAGTAATTCTCAACGCTGTCTATCATATGGGTGCTTATAAGAACGCTTTTACCCTCATTTTTAAGCTCAGTAAATATTTCTTTAAGCTCTTTTATTGCATAAGGGTCAAGACCCACCATAGGCTCATCAAAAATAATCACCTCAGGCTTATGCACAAGAGCACAGCAGATTGAAAGCTTCTGTTGCATTCCCTTGGAAAGTTCCTTGCCCAGCTTATCCTTTTTATCATAGAGCTCAAACCTTTTAAGAAGCCTGTCCCCCGTTCCGTCATCGCTTATTCTGTAGCTCCGGCGGATAAATTCAAGGTGCTCTGAAACGGTCAGAAGGTCGTACACGGCCGGCATTTCGGGAACATAGCCGAGAATTCTTTTGGCTTCAATGCTTTTATTGTTTTTACCGTTCAGGCTTATTTCACCCTGAAACCTGAGAAGACCGCATATGCATTTGATAAGCGTTGACTTGCCTGCACCGTTAGGGCCTAAAAGCACTGCAATCTCACCGTCATTTACAGTAAGACTTACTGAGTTATTGGCAACCAGCTTTTCGTATTTTTTTGTAACATTTGAAGCCTTTAGCATATTTTTCTCCTTTTGCGCTATTACTCTTTATTTATTGTACCATACTATCATAGCTTTGAACAGAGAAAATATAAAAAATATGCCATATTTTTTGAAACAAAATTACAAATATGTTAATATAAAAAGCATAATGATATTTTTTATACACAGTGTTGCATTTTTGCTTTTTATGGTGTATAATGTAGTTGAAATAACAATATGGAGTGAAAACATATGGAGATGGCAGTAAAAAAACCTGACGGACGCAGGGTAAGAATGACTAAGCTTTTGCTTAAAGAAAGCCTTATTGAGCTTATGAAGGAAAAATCCATTCACGTTATCAGCATTAAGGAAATATGTGAGGGTGCAGATGTTAACCGCAGTACCTTTTACCGCCATTATGACACTCAGTATGACCTTTACGATGATATAATCAATGATATTTCTGACGATATTCTGATTATTTACCGCGAATGTAACAATGAAGGTATGACCGTAACCCTGCTTCTTACAAAGATTTTTACATATATTGAACAGCACCGAGAAAAGTTTCTTGTTATACTCAGCGATAACGGTAACATCAGCCTTGGTGAAACCTATAACAGAATTACCGAACGCTTCATAAGCCGCGAAAACACAGGTGAGCTTGGTGCTTATGTTGCCCAGTTTATTGCCGCCGGCATGACGAGTATTCTCTGGTCCTGGCTCAACACGGAGGAAAGAAAGCCCCCCGAGCAGATTGCAGGACTTATCAACTACCTTATAAAGCACGGCTTTAAGGCTGCTGTTGATTTTGTTCTGGGAACCAAATAATAAACTATAAAAGGAGCTGTAAAAAACGAAAAGTTTTTTACAGCTCCTTTTTAGGGGCGTGAAAAATGCGCAGCCCCTTTTTATATATCGTTAATATCGTAGGGCGTACGCTGATAAACAAAGTAGTTCAGCCAGTTGGTGAACATAAGCGTACCTACATTGCGCCAAGTCATAAGTGGCTTTTTCGTCGGGTCATCATCGGGGAAATAGTTGTAAGGCACCTTAATGTCAAGCCCTCTTTCAACATCCCTGAAATATTCCTTTGCAAGGGTGTCGGCATCGTATTCCGAATGACCCGTTGCATAGAAGTTTCTGCATTCAAGGTCGGAAACGAGGTGAATACCCGCCTGCTCGGAATAGGAAATAATCTGCAGCTCCTTACAAAGTGCAACATCGTTGAAATTAATATCCGTATGCCTTGAGTGGGGCACGAAATAGGTATCATCAAAGCCTCTCATAAGAGGATGATATAAATCAAGAGGTCTGTGAGGGAAAACGCCGAACATCTTTTCCGGAAGCTTGTGCTTTTTTATTCCGTGGTGGTAATAAAGACCCGCCTGGGCACCCCAACAGATATGGAAGGTGGAATAAACATTGGTCTTTGTCCATTCAAAAATCTCGCAAAGCTCGTCCCAATAGTCAACCTCTTCAAATTCGAGCAGCTCAACGGGTGCGCCGGTTATAATCATACCGTCATACTTTTTGTGTTTTATTTCAGGGAAGATATGATAAAACTTGTTAAGGTGATTCTGCGATGTATTCTTGGACTGATGGGTAGCCATCTGCAGAAATTCAACATCAACCTGAAGCGGAGTGTTACTCATAAGCCTTAAAAGTTGAGTTTCCGTGACAATCTTTGTAGGCATAAGGTTGAGAATGAGGATTTTAAGCGGTCTTATGTCCTGACTTTGTGCACGGGATTCGGTCATTACGAATATATTTTCTTTTTCAAGGCTCTCCCTTGCGGGGAGTCTGTCGTCAATTTTAATGGGCATTATAATTTCTCCTTAAACTGTACTAAAGAATATTATAAACCCAAAAAACATTTTTGACAATAGCTAAAATCAAAACTGCACGGAAAACCCAACAGGTTCCGTGCAGTATATTTTATTTAAAAAGATTTTTTATGTAATCGAAAAAGCCGATAAGGAAATCCTTAATCTGTTCAACAATAGATTTTGCAACTGCTTCTCCCTTTGCTTCTTCGTTTCCACCGTCTGTGGCCTTTGCACCGTTATAGTCGCTTTTGAAAGAAGAAAGCCAGGAAATCATTCCTTCGGGATAAGTAAGCTCAACATCCTCACCCAGGCCGTTAACGGTGCTCATCATAGGATAATCGCCGTTTTTTGCAGAAAACATATCATTATTTACGGAATACCACGCGTGGTGGGCGCTTACATTGGGCACACCGTTCGCATACGTGCTTACTGTAAGAGTGGAGAAGCGGCAATCTTCAGCCACATTGCTCACTTCAACAATATTGTTCCAGGTCGGTTTTACGGAAGTGAAATAATTAACAAGAGGGTCAATCACACAGCTTGTAAGCCACACGGGCATATCAGCAATCTTTTCGGTTTGTACCGTGGTGGGTGTCCAGGCGGGACAAATGGGGAATGCTGCGGCAAAAAGCTCGGGGTAGGCCACTGCCATTTTAAGTGTCATTTTACCGCCCATTGAATAACCGCCCACATAGATACGCTTAAGGTCAACATTCTTTTTGTTCTGTGCTATGAAATCGTCAATAGCGGCTCTTAAGGGATAAATAAGGCTATCTGTCCAATAAAGACCTTTTTCTTCAAGAGAACGGGGAGCAATAATAAATGCGCCGCCGCTTTTCTTAAAACGGCTCTGATATTCGTCGCTTGTCCATTTAGAGATTTCGTGCTCCGTTACCTGCTTGCCTTCAGTCGCGCCGTCACCCATACCGTGAAGCCACACAACAACAGGATACTTTGTTGTATCGTTCTTCCCTACGGGTGAAAAATAACGGTAGTCAATTCGATAGCCGTCAACCTCGGGGCCTACACCCTTTTCGAACTGACCCTTAAGTGCATCAACACCGTCTGAAAGCGGCATTGCCGAAGCACAAACGGCAGTAATTCCGAAAAGCATAAGCACTGAAAGAAGGATTGCGGTTAATTTTCTGAGTTTCATAATATTTTTCTCCTTTATCTTTTAGATACTTTTTATTCTTCAACTCCGTAGAAATCTATAAGAGCAAAATATTCATCCTCGGTTATGGATACCACCGAGCCGTGACGGGGTTTAAGATGATTTACGGCATAGGTAGCCCTTCTGACCTGACGGTAAGAGGTAAAGTCCCTCGTCATCTGTGCAAAGAAGGTGCCCTCGCTGTATTCGTCCATAATCATCATCCAGGCATTTGTGCCGTTGATACGGTACATTGTACTGCCCTCAACGCCGAACCAGTTAAGTGAGCATATTGTGTATTCCTCACTGAAAGGACCCGTGGGGCTTTCAGAGGTTACATAGGCAATTTTCTGAGTAAGGTCTTCTTTAAAGAAAAGGTAATATTTACCGTCCTTTTCGTTATAAATCATATCACCGTCAATACACTGAACGCCCGTATAGCTTGAGCCGTCTTCTCTTGTAACGACCTCGCTTCTTCTGCCGTAAAGGTATTCGGGTGCGGTGAAGCTTTTGAAGTCCTCAGTGTAAAGGTAATAGTGCTGAGCCACATCCTCGTTAAGAGGTGTTGACGGGTCATCCCACTCGGAAAGAGCAAGATAAAGCATATACTTACCCTCAGCAGCATCCCATATAACCTGAGGTGCCCAGGCTCTGTTACAGCCTTCCCAGCCTTCGAAGTCACGGATATCAAGCACATATTCGTCCTGCCAAGAAACAAGGTCATAGGATTTCCAGAAAATTACGGCGTGGTTAGAGGTCCAGCCCTGCATAGCATCCATATCCGTTGCAACAATGTAATAGCAGTCCTCACCTTCCGCATCCACCGCTTTAAAGATATAGGGGTCGCGGACACAGCCCGTGCCCTTTGTCTGGTCGATAACGGCTTCATTACCGTTAAGCGCCTTGAAGTTATATCCGTCAGAGCTTACTGCAAGGTGAATTGTCTGTTCCGAGGGCTCATTGCCCACAAAATAACAGAAAAGGTATGCGCCGTCACGGCTGACTGCATTGAATGCATAATCATTGAAAACATAATTGAAAAGGCTGACGCCGAGCATAATGAACGCCATAAAAAATCTCATAAAAACCATATAGACACTTCTCCCATACATTTTTTTACATTATAGCACAATAAAAAGATAAATGGAAGACAAACCCAACAAAAAAAGACTAAAAAAGTTGTTGACAAAGGAATATCTTTATGGTAATATTATCGGGCAAAGCAGATATATCACACAATGCGTAGCATTGTATAATATGGGGGCGTAGCTCAGCTGGGAGCGAGAAGCACTCAGAAACGCACCCCACAAAAAACTTAATAAATAAATTACTCAGTGTGCCCTTTTTATGGGGGCGTAGCTCAGCTGGGAGAGCGCTTGAATGGCATTCAAGAGGTCAAGAGTTCGATCCTCTCCGTCTCCACCACAGCATACTGAGTAATTATTTTTTTGCCCACTTTCAGAGTGGGTGTTTTTTATGGAGATGTTGACAATGATTTTATTGAGT
>JAZSDP010000086.1:0-3897 GCA_045531265.1 Acutalibacteraceae bacterium | reverse complement strand
CAGCTTCCCCTCAAGGGGAAGCCAAAATACGCCTTCTCCTTGAGGAGAAGGTGCCGAGGAACGAGGCGGATGAGGTGTTGTAAAAGAGGCAGACAAATCCCAATTTGTCAATACAAGCAAAAAAAATCCCGTAAGGAATTTCCTTACCACTTTTGATTTTATTCAATTATTCTACAACAGCAGTTGGGAAAATCATCTGAATTGTACGCATTGGCATTTCACTGAATGCTGCGTCACCATATACTGTGTAAAGTGCGCTGCTGATTGCTTTTGCTGATGTGCAAAGAATTACAGAAGAATCTGTGCTGCTATTACCCATAATCTTGTTATAGATTGCATAGAAACGGTCATTTGCTGCTTTAAATTCATCTACATCAACTACTGTATTTGCAAGCATATCGTCAACTTGTTTGATTGCAGCAGCAAGTTCAGTTTTGTCAGCATTTGAAAGGCTTGATGTATCATATGCTCTCATTGTGTCAACATCTTTGCGAAGCTGTAATGTTTCACGGCTATAGTTGAACTGTGGGAATTTATCAGGATATGAGAAAACGCTTGTGAATTTTTCATCTGTAAGAAGATGAATGATAAGACTCATAAGAACATCATTTGATGCTGTTGTTGCATGATTCTGACCACTGAAATAGAATGTCTGGTCAGGAAGAAGGCCTTGACGAACATCCATAATACCATCAGGGTCTGTATGGTCATGGTTTGGATTCCAGCAATTACCACGGCCACCATTATAATCGCTAGGAAGCTTTGTACCAACATTCACACTGTAAGCACCCATTGATGTTGAATCAACCTGAATAATACCGTCAGCCTGAGTTGTTCTGTAAGTTGCTGCAAGCTGATAAAGTTGAACGTTAGTGTCAACAATATCAAAAATTTCAACGCCCTGTAATTTTGCTAACAAAATGTTTTGGTCAGATTTAACCTGAGCATCATAATACCAGTCAGCCTGACGACGGATTTCTGCCATATCGTCACCTGAAAGATACATATCACGGCAAGCATCTGCATAATAAGCTGATGGAATAAGACCCCACATAAGTGTTGAATATTTAAGATAGTCGTTAATCAATGTGTCGCCAATAATATCAAGAAGATTACTTACATCTGTTTTTGGCATAAGTCTAACTGCAAGGCTAAGCACATAACTGAGAACGTTGTTTTCACCTAAAAGAGATGTGAACATTGTTGTGTAAAGTGCTTCACTTTCATCGTTGATGCCGTATCTGTAGCAGTCACCAAGAAGGTTTGCACCGTCAAGAGCAGGAACTGTAAATACAATTCTATTAATGTCACTTGCAATAGAACGACCTTTTTCCTGATAAAGCTTCATAAGTGCGTTAGTGATTGAACCGCCCTGGCTTACAGGAACAAGATTAACTTTTGAAGAACCTGAATAGTCTTTTACAAACTGAATGTAGTCATAAAGGTCATTTGCAGTCTGAATCATATTACCTGTTGAAACATAGTTGAAAACATAAAGATATTCTTCACCTGCAAGGTCAAAATACTCTTCAACTGGGAAATTTCTGAGAACATGCTCTCTCTGAACGTCAGTAAGTGTTGAGAAAGGACCGTTGTAATATTCAGCACGAACATCAGAATCAAGAACACCGTTAGCGTCACTTGACTGCTTGCCCATAAGAACATCACTTAAAATCTTAGAAACAGCTTTTGCTGCCTTCTGGTCCTTATCTTGCTGAGTAATGAACATTGTTGTAATTGGAAGAAGTGCGCTTGTAACCGCAGTACCAATAAGTTCGGTTGAAACGCTAACATAGAATGGGCCTGGTAATGGCTTACCATCAGCATCACATTCTTTTTCACCATTTACATAGTGATAAGTTTCACTCTGGAAAAGACCAGGAATGATAATAGTAGGTGTTACGTCTTCTTTAGCGTAAGCAAGAACAGACATACATGACAAAGTCATAATTACTGCCATTACTACTGAAAGAAATTTTTTCATAGCAAAGTCTCCTTTTATAAAAAAATTTATTTGCTCAGTTTTTTACTAGTATAGTATACCAAAATTTGAATAAATTGTAAACAAAATCTATATGTGAATTATGCATGAAAAAAGTTGTGCAAATTTTACTAATTTGCACAACAAAATCTACATAATGTTTTTAACTATGTTAAATATGGTTATTGAAAGCACCAGTAATTGCACACAGTTAAATGCTTTTTCAACGGTTTTTTCCTTACATTTTTTATTAAATGATGCGCCAATAAATCCACCAAGTATTGCACCAATAATCATAACGGGTGCAACCGATAAGTCAAAACCGGCAAAACCTGTTGTAAGTGCTACTGTTGTAAGTTTTGAAATTTGGGCAAAAAGAATTGTAATAAGTGAGCAAACTGTAGCCGTTTTTGTATTTACCGAAAATAAATAAATTATAAGTGCTACATTAATTGGTCCTCCCCCAATACCTAAAAATGAGGAACAATTTCCAAGAAAAACGCCAACTACAAGTGAAACAAATATGCCGTTCAATTCCTTACCTTTAATCTTATGTTTATTTTTCATATAAATAAATACACATAAAATCAATATCGCCAATACACAATTCTGCACAACGGTAACAACGGAATTTGCCTCAAATATCTCCACAATAAAATCCAATAATTTTTCACCAAGAAATCCACCTATCACAGAACCAATTGCCAACGGCACAGCTGTTTTAAATGGAATTTCTGTTTTCGCCTTAATTTGTTTGCCAACTGACACCAACGCCATCGAAAAAACAGTTATTGATGAAACAATGCCAATTGTTTGAACATTGTAGTCCCCTAACACATCCATAAGCGGTTTAATGATTACACCACCGCCCATACCCGTTAGCGACCCTACCGTTGTAGCAAACAGTGCTAAAAGAAAATATACTGCATATTGCAAATAAATACACCTCACAAGATGTGTATTATTCTATCATATTCGATAAAAAAATACAAATAAGAAAAAAATTAAAATACCTATTGACAAACTTAACAAAATGGTTTATACTATCAAGGCTGACAAAAAAGTAAATACTTCGGGGTGTAGCGCAGCTGGTAGCGCGCCACATTTGGGATGTGGATGCCGCAGGTTCGACTCCTGTCACTCCGACCACCTAAGTACAACTTAGGTAATACAACCGAAATCCCTTGAAATATAGGGGTTTCGGTCTTTTTTATGTCTTAAAGCACCCTGAAAATGGGTGTTTTTTGCATTTTTAGTGTCACCGCAATATTTGTAATCGTTTACGGAGTATGGGTAATCGTTTACGGAGTATAGGTAATCGTTTACGGAGTACGGGTAATCGTTTACGGAGTATAAATAAAAGGTGTACGGAGTATAAAAAACACCACCCATGACAACCTGCAACAACACTAAAAACTATTGCACTTCTCTTGGTATGGGTGGTATAATTGGTTCGATAAATAAGAATTTGACGGAGAATAAGTAATGAAAATCTACGATATTTCCCAAGAAGTTTTCGGCTGCCAAGTGTATCCGGGCGACCCATTGCCGGAGAAAAAAGAACTCAAATCGATGGAAAAGGGCGAAGTATATAATTTGACGGCATTTAGTATGTGTGCACACAACGGCACGCATATAGATGCACCGTGTCATTTTATTAAAGACGGAAAACCCGTGGATGAAATGTCATTGGAAGCATTTATCGGAATGGCTTACGTAGTAGAGCACAGTGGGGTTGTTACCGATAATGACGCCACAGAAATAATCGAAAAAGCCAAAAAGCATAATGCGGAAGCAGCAAAAAGAATTCTAATCAAAGGAGATGTCGAGATATCTTTAGAGGCGGCAAAGGTATTTGCCTCTTCAAATATCTTACTTCTCGGAAACGAGCCTCAGTCGGTCGGACCGCAAAACGC
>JAZSDP010000037.1:0-6601 GCA_045531265.1 Acutalibacteraceae bacterium | reverse complement strand
ACTGCGAGCCGAAACGATACTCCTCTTCGCCGTAGGTCTTTTCAAACTCACGGATAACCCTGCCGAGACTGTCATAGGTGTAATAGTACACTCTGCCTGAATTGTAGTCCGTGTGCATATAGGGGTAGCCCGTGTTGTTGTAACGCCAATAAAAGGCGTTTTTATTGTTTTCGTTAATCCTTACGGTCTGGCCGTAATCGTTGTAGGTATACTCTTTATAGTCGCCGTTGCCGTAAGTGCTTTTTGTGAGCTTTCCGTTATTAGCCTGATACTCGTTAGTCATAAGGGGCTGTGAGCCGACCTTGGTGGAAAGAATATTACCGAAGGCATCGTAGGTAAAGCCGTAATTAAAGCCGTTGTGAGTTATCTTAGTAAGCTTTGTTTTTGATGAATCGTAGGTGTAGCCTACTGTTTTACCCCCTGCCGTAACAGAGCTTAAATTGCCGTTGTTTTCATCATAGTCGTACTCTGTTCTGTTGTCCTCGGCATCGGTAACGCTCATCAGAAGGCCTGACTGCTTGTTGTAATTATAATAGGTTGAATAACCGTGCTGATTGCTTTCACGCCTTACATATGCACCTGAGGCTATACCGTTTTCCGCATCGGTATAAACGGTGCTTGTGCGGATAATGTAATTACCCGAACCGCTGACGATTTCCTGAGCCTTAAGGTTATTGCCCGTACCGCTTCCGTAATAGGAATAAGCGTATTTAACTCCGCTTGCTTTGTTGGTGGCAGAAAGGAGTCGGTGCTTATTGCCCGTTTCGGCATATTTGTATTCATACTGTGCATTACGCTCGTCTGTGAAGGACTTGAGGTTATCGTTTGCGTCATAAGAAAGGTTTGTGTTCTTCTCAGCGTTTTCAGAAGCAGAAATAAGGTTACCGTCTTCATCGTAGGTGTAAGTAGGTGCAGGCTCTTTAACCAGGCTGATATCGTCAAAATAACAAGCATTTGCCTGTTTACGGTAGCCGCAGTAAACAATAATGCTTTCGGGTGTTTTTGTTGTAGCGTCATCTTCATCGGAAAGGTTGAAAACACCTGAGGCGTACTGCCAGCTACCCGGAACGGCAGAATTGAATATTGTGGGGCGTTTGATTTTGCTTGTGCCGCCCTCATAATTAATTTTAACGGAAATATCCATTCTTCTGCCGGCTTCCATATCAAGGGGCACCGCAAATGCCCTTACATATCCGCTGAGGATATAGGTATCCTTTTCACTGCCGGAAACATAAACAGTCTGGCGGATATACTTTTCCGTACCTGCATTGCCGATAAACTTGAAGCTTTTTGAGCCGCCGTTGTTTATTGCTGTTGATATTCCTTCACCGTCACCGCAATTGTTTACGCTCCACTTTTCGGTGCCGTTTTCAAAGCTTGCATTCTGCAAAAGGTTATAAGTATTCACGGTGCTGTTCTTTTCAAGCTGAGCACAGTCAAAATACGCTGTTCCTTTTGCATTGTAAAGCAAGGGATACACCCTGCAAAGGGCTGCACCGTCAGGCACTTCAAAGGTGAAATGTATCCTCTGCCAGCCGTTATCAAGGCTTGTATCCGTTGTACCCGTGAGCATTTCGGAATACTGACGGATGTAATCACCGTTTTCATCCGTAATTCTGACTGCAAGGCAGGCACCGCCCCTTTCAGCACCTTCACGTACTGTTACGCCGTTTGTTTTGATATATGCCGAAAAGGTGTAAGTTCCGGGCGACGAACAAATACCTGCCGCCTGATGCATTGCCATACCGCCGTCAACAGCAACGGAGCTCAGGTCATTAACGGTTATTTTAACCGACTTTTCACCGTTATACTTATCGGCATTAGTAATTTCTGCCGTACCAAAGCTGTTATAAGAACTATTCAGCCAATAGGTTGAAGCCCAATCATCAGTGTTTTCAAAATTGTGGTTTATAAGAAGGTTATTGATATTTTTGCCCATTGCCGCCGAGGATGATATGCGGTTCCTTTTGCCGATATCGGTGCCTCCGCCTTCTGAACCACCTGTATAATTATATTTTTCCGCACCGAGAGATGTTCCGTCTCTGAGCTTCATTTTTGTTGAAACGGTTCTGCCGAAATTATCAAACTGATATGTAGTTATAAGGTCATCACTGTTGCCAAAAACAGCATCGTCACCCGCAGTTTCAATAACGGTCTGATTAACTTTATTTCTGCTAAATACTATTTTCTGACCTAAGGAATCACCAACGGATTCTGTTACACTTGTAACACGCTTTGCTCCGTCTGTGCCGTAAGTGAAGGTAAGCTTATATCCATCGGAGGATTTTGCCGTAAGCAATGCACCGTCAGAATCATAAGTATATGTGCTGTATGTTCCGTCGGGATATGTTACTTTTGACCTTTTTCCGTCCGAGGTATTGTAGGTTAATGTTTTGCCGTCAGGGCCTGTAATTGATTTAAGCTGACAGTTTGAGCTGCTTGCACCGGTATTATATGTAAGAGTGATTTTGTGTCCTGAACCGTCAGTTATGGTTTTAAGGAAAGGTTTCTCATTTTTTGCGGTATTTATCTCCGTAGCATAAGTCAAAGTTGCCTTACGGCCTTCCGCATCTGCAATTTGTGTGAGCAGACCTGATGTGTTAAAGGTCATAACATTGTCAGATTTATCGGTTATGGTATATCCTCCGCCGCTTACAATTTTCAGTTCAAGGTTAAGACCGTCTTCATCAATATATTTTGTTGTACCGTTTTCGGTTTTCTTGTAAAAATAATGCTGAGTGCCGTCTCCGTCCTCATAAATGTAAGGATAGTCGGCAATACCCGACGCTTTTACCGTCTGCTGCAAGCTCAGTTTGTTACCTCGACCTGAATGAGGATAGGTTGATGCATTTTTGTCAGCCATATATCCGTTATATACGTGTTCAAGACTGACAGGCATAAGTTCACCCGTTGTTGCAACATCACCATGAATAAACACAAGGTTACCTGTGTAATCATTGATATATGCAGTGCCTGCCGTGCCTGCGCTCAGGGTTGTGTATGACCAAAAATCTTCAATGCCCTTGTTATTGCGGTAGGTAAGTGAAAGAGACGGATAATAATTCTCAACAGAGTTATATTTTTCACTGTAAAGCTTTGCTTTTACGCCGTTAATATTTTTATCCGCAACCTCAGTGGATGATTTGAGCAATATTCCGTTATTGCTTGTAGGATCGTTATACCACTCTTTTGCTATTTGGGTAATATTAAAGTAACGCCAATTATAACCGGTTCCTTTTTTGAAAATATTATAATCTGCAACAATTGAATCATATGTGGGCTGATTGTTCCAGGTTACACCCGTAAGGCTCCACTCACCCGTGAGCATATGAGCGTTAACCTGCATATCGGCAGTATCGGAATAATAATATTCCAATGTTGTATTAAAAAGATTCAATCTGGCATCGACGATTATATCGCCCTTATTAAGGGCAGGAAGTGTAAATTTAACCAGCACTCTGCACTGACCGTATTCACTGCCTTCATAGCCTACAACCATTTCCGATTGAGCTGAGTAGTTAGTATTTCCGCAGGATTTTGCAATCATAACCGAGTCAATTGCATCTCTGTCGGTTTTGGTTTCTATTGTGGGGTCCACCACAACGGGATAAGCTCTGTTTTTTGCCTGAAGCCACTGACTGTCAACTGTGATGTCAACACGAAGTTTTCCGTTATGGTTTTTGTAAACGGAAAGATTTATATTTTCGCTTTTTTCACCGTTTGCGTCATACATATATGGAGCTGAAATTGTATAAATAACTTCGGATCCTGACATAAGGTTGATTGTTTTATCGTCAACGACCTGTGCAGTCAGCTCACCGATATTGTAGTTAACGGTAAAGCTGTTCTGAGCCGACTTGTTTTTAATTATGATATTCTCTTTAAGGTTATCAGGGCTTACAATATACTGCAAATCAATGCCGTAAAATACATTTTCATAAAGCACTTCCTGAGTTATATCAGGCAGTGTGAGGAAGGCATCATTGCCCGTAAGCTCAGCTTCCTTTTCGATTATTTTAATATTACTCTTTTTTGCACTCTGATAATTGAAGGAAATCGGATAATCCTTCGCTTCATAAGAAACAAGGGTATTCGAGTTTGATTTTTCGGCAAAGACAACATTTTCCAATAAATTGCTTGTTGAATAAAGCTCGTCTGTTCCGAAAAGCTCAACTTGCTCCGTTGTGGCTTGGGTGTCTTTTACAGTGTTGTCGTAATCAACCCACTCTTCGGAATCGTTCTGATAATGAACGGCAGTTGGATACTGAGCCACCATAAAGCTACCGTCTGACATTAAAAAGTGTTTTGCGTTTTCTTCACGCTTTTCAATGATTTCAGACAATATTTCAGGCCCTTCCGTGAGTTCAGCTTCTGTTTCGGGTGCATTTCCGCTTGTTACGTTTCCTGCCGTTACAAGCTCGGAGCTTGCAAGAACGGGCATTACAGCTGAACAGGTAGTGAAAATTGTCAGAATTACTAGGAATAGTGCTAATGTTTTCTTTAGTGTTTTCATATTAATCCTCCTTTTTGTTGTTTGACTTGTCTGATTACTTTTGTTTTCACCTCTTTTCTGATTATCCTTGCATAAATATAGTTACTAAAACCGAGAAATTTAACATATTTTTAATTTTCCGATTTGGCCTTAAAAGCTAAAGGCTGCCGCTTAACGCGACAGCCTTACTGTTTTATTCAGTTTTGTCAATACGGAGAACCGTCCTCTGTGTTCCTTCCGTAATTACGCAGGGCAATAACATCGCCGCGGGTGTTTACCTCAGCATAAAAAACGTCTTTTCTTCCGTCAGAATAACGGTATCTTGTAACGGAGAAAAGGTTTCCGTCAGCATCGTACTTATAGTAAATCTCGTAAACACCGTCTGTAATTTCGTAAAGCAGCTTATTGTTTTCGTCATAATAATAATCGTGCTTTACTCCGTCTATTACTTTCAGCGTTCTTAAGCCGTCTTAACCCTCTCCGACGGCTACGCCGCCACCTCTCCCAAAGGGAGAGGCACGGACCTCATCCGTCAGCCTACGGCTGCCACCTTCCCCACGAGGAAGGTGGCAACTTTTCGCAACAGCCTTAGTTAATTATGCTCTTTTTCCGAGGTTAACCATTAGGTTTTAACGCTAACCGTCCCCTGTGTTCCTGTTTTGTCAAGACAGAGAACCGTCCTCTGTCTTCTTCAATTTGAATTTAGGACTGTTCGGATTGCTCAAAATCACCCATTTTCAGTGGTTTCAAACCGTCCCCTGTGTTCATTAGCGAATCGTCCTATACGCTCTTTTCTCATAAACCTTAACAACGCAACAGATAAAATTAACAAATATAATATACTTGTAATATAAAATACAATATAATTAATAAATACAAACTCTTCAACATTATAGAATGCTACTATTAATAAACCTATTGTTTTAGAAAAACTTATTATTCTAAGCAATATAAATTCGAAACAATAAAGTATACTATAACTACTTTTTCTGTATACAGATACAAATATTACCATTAATAGAAATTGAAACGCCACAGTGGCTAGCTGCCATAAAACATACTTACTTGTATATTCAGTTAAAACCGTATTAAACATTTCAATAAAACTCAGTGAAAATAAAATCAAAAAATCTCTTTTAGAAAAATATCTTTTACACATTAGCATCTCCTAAACAAACACATCAAAACTCAAATATTACTTTTTCTTTTGTTTTTGTACCTATGACAGTTTTTAAAACAACCTTATACAATAAAGCTATATTTTCTTGACTACCAAGAGATGCACCTTGTTCATTAATATATGATTTTACTTTTAAAATTGAAAACGAACTTCCCAATGAGATACCATCAACAAATAAGCTTATTCCTGTGAGTGCAGAGCCAGCGACACTCAAAAGCTTAATTGCAGGATTCACCCACCCCAATACATCAATAATGATTGATAGTGCATTAAGTGCAAGTAATAAATAATCCAACATTCCCAATTTAAGTTGAGAAGAAAAATATGAATTCCAAGAAGATTTTGTACCATAAAAAAAAGTAAACTCATAAATATTTAGTACATACTCATCTTTTGCATAATCATAATAGCCTTTTTCAGAGTAAAACATAACTATCTTTATAAAATCATCTGATTCAATATAGAAATCATCAAATTTCCAATAATAAGTATCACCATCAAGATATGACAAAGGTAATCCATTTAAATCCAATAAAATAGAAAGAGTAGTTAAAAATGCAATACAATCCAAACTCTCTTGAACAAAACCATTTGTCGGCATAGCATACACACTACTCGAACACAAATCAACTTGCACACCCGATGTAACTACAACACTCAACAACTCTGCTTCCAACAATGTAGGCTCAAGAATATAATCCATATCCGCATTCAAGAACCTACCCACTTCAGGGTCATAATACCTTGACTGCAGGTAGTAAAGCCCCGTCTCCGCATCATAACAGTATCCACGGTAGCGGATGGAATTCTGAACAGCAACAGAATTAACACTGCTTGCATTACCGTCGGAATCGGTAACGGAGATACATCTGCCCCAGCTATCGTAAGCGTATCTGCAATAAATTGAGCCGCCGTAATTACGCAGGGCA
>JAZSDP010000083.1:0-14945 GCA_045531265.1 Acutalibacteraceae bacterium | reverse complement strand
GCCTGTTTTTATATAATGCTCAACAACAGCACAAAGTATAAGCTCTTTTCTCTTGCCGAGTTCCATATCTTCACCTTCCTTGTTGCGAGTATCAGTTTTTAGCACTCTTGACTATTGAGTGCTAACCACTATCACAAATATACTATGCTTGCTAAAAAAAGTCAATAGAAAAAAGCAACTTTTTTGAAAAAAATTCAAAAGTTGCTTTTTATATCCTTTATTTTTTGTGATATACATATACATTGTCTTCAAGCACACCGTAGATTCTGCATTCTTCAACAAGTGCCTGCAGAAGGTTACGGACCATAATTGCATATGAGGAATATTTATCCGTCCTTATTCTCAGCTTTTCGCGTTCCATAATCGCCTTAAAAAGATCATCAAAGCCTTTTCCCTCGCAAAGGGAATAAACAAGCTCCTTTTTCTCTGTGAGCTTTTCTATATTATAATCAGCAAGCTCTGTGATATCTTCAACAAGTGATGTATGTGAGGGCAGATAATAATCCGCTTTTATTTCCTTTACCTTTTCCATTGTTGCGAGAGATTCATTAACATTATAGAAAAAAGGAAGCTTATATTCATCCCAGGTAGACCTTGAAAGAATTGAATCGGCAAGGAAAACAACATTATCGGGAGTTTTTACGCCCACCATTTCAAAGCTGTGACCCGGTAAGGGTATTATCTCAAAGCCTTCAGGTATGTTATCTTCCGATATAATTTGAGTTACGGAGGACTCACCTGTAAAAGAAGGATTTTTGGCTTTATCCGTGCTTATACCGTTATAATAAAACTCACATTCAAGAGATGGATATGCAATAAAGGGCTGCTCCTTTTCAGTTGAAAAAAGCTTACATCCGTATTCAGCGTAAAAATAACTGTTTCCGCATATGTGGTCAAAGTGGCTGTGGGTATTAATAATCATTTTAACCGTAAGTCCCATTGCCTTAAGCTGCTTATCCAGACCCTTTGCCATTCTTTTATGGTCGCAGCCATCAATGAGTATAGCCTCGGTTTCACTCAGCTTGTATATACCCACATTGGTAAAGGCTTCATAATAATATGTGTTACCCTTGATGTGCTTTATTTCAAACATTAAACAATCATCCTTTCAGGATAAATTTTAATAGTATTTTGTACGGGTTGTTATTGAATTATTGCCCTTGTTGTGATATTATACCATTGATTGAGGTGAAAAAATGAAAATTGCAATTGCAGGCTCACGCAGTCTTGATGTACCCATACCCGAGGGTATAATTCCCGATAACGCAACTCAGATAATTTCGGGCGGTGCAAGAGGAATTGACCGCAGTGCCCGTGAATATGCCCTGAGCCATAAGGTACAGATTATGGAAATTCTGCCCGAATATAATCTTTACGGAAGAAGTGCACCCTTAAAAAGAAATGACTGGATAATCCGACTTTCTGATGTAGTTTATGTGTTCTGGGACGGAAAAAGCCGCGGTGCATACTATATGATAAAGGAAAGTAAAAAAGCAGGAAAGGAAGTCAATGTTTACCTCTGGAACGGGAAGAGCTTCCTCAAAGCAGATATGTAACAATTGCAACATAGATTTAAAAGAGCTGTTGAAACAACAGCTCTTTTTTATTTCTTATTTTGTTTCTTTTTCTTCCTTGGGCTTTTTGAAAAGAATCTTATCAACGGGGAAGTAAAGGAAGAACTGTACTGCGGAGCAAATCATTGTTGCAATGTTCTTTGCTGCAGCTTCGTTAAGCTCAAGACCTACAAATACATCCTTAAGAGTGGGGTTGAGCCATGCAGAGAAAATGATAAGACCGATTGTGAATGCTATGTAAATAGGAAGAGCAACGGCAACGTTTGCACCTGAATTGAAGGTCTTTTCCTTATTTACAAAGAAAGCAACAATCTGTGCCACAATGTTTGCAGTATTACTTACAATAAAGTAACCGAGACCGCCGACTGCAACAGGATAAGAGAAGAAGAGCCAATTAAATTCAGTTGTTTCAAGAGCTTCAATTGCAGGGATGAGCTGAAGGGTGTTGAGAAGAACGAACTGAACAATCATTGCAAGAAGGCTTACAACGATGAACTTTACGAACTGCCATACTGTTACAAGGAGGCTGCCCTTGCTTTCTGCTGCTTTGTCGATCTGATTGAGTTTTGACATAGTATTTTTCTCCTTTGAAATAAACTTGGTGTTTTACACTTTTTTGATTATACAATAATAAATAACAAAAATCAATGATTAAGTAAACTTTTTTTCGTTTTGGGATAAAAAAAGTCGGTATCAGAATACCGATACCGAAAAAAGAGAGTGAATCTGTAAGCCGAGTTCTGTCATTTAAGGCAATCATCTATCTAGGCGGCGGATTGCTCCGCAGCTCAAGCCACCCTTCGTTTTCGCATCCAGCTGATGCATTCTACAGTCGGTGTTGCTTCGGGTAGGGTTTACATGGCCACACAGTCTCCTGTGTGCCGGTGAGCTCTTACCTCGCCTTTCCATCCTTACCGCAAAATGCGGCGGTTTATTTCTGTTGCACTTTCCCTAAGGTCGCCCTCGGCGGTCGTTAACCGTTACCCTGCTGTATGAAGCTCGGACTTTCCTCATCCCTGATTTCTCAGGTCCGCGACTGCCCAATTCACTCTTTTCATATTATACATCTTTTTTCAGAAAAGTCAAACCTTACAATTTACTTAAAACTATTGCGAATTTATGCTTTTTGAGGTAAAATAATAAATAATATACTCTTTACGGAGGATTTTATGGACGATATTTATTTTTCAGACAAGAAAAAGCGTGATATATATTCAGACAGCAATAATTCCGGCGACTTCCTTGAAACGGATTATTTTGACGAGGAATTTGAACTCGACTTTCAAAAAAGCAAGTCAAAGTCACATTCTATGATTTCCGAAGGGAAACGGGATAATAAAGAAAACACCATGCATCCCGATGAATTCAACGAGCTGCTGGACAAAGCCTATAATTTTGAGCCTGATTCTTACGAAGAATCAATCAGTGACTCTGAGCCTTATATTCCCCCGCGCACTGTTTACGGGATTGACAGAACACCCCACGGAAAGCCGGTCGCGAGAAGAACAGGTAACGGCACACACCTTGATTCCTACAGCCATTCGCCGCACACAAGCGGAAATAACAGTCCCCGTTACTATCAGGACGGCTCTCACGCACGACCTTCAGCTGACAGACGCACTCCGACAGGTCAGAGAGTGACTTCACCTCAGCACCCTGCCCCACGAAGAGCACCACAGACTGCAAATCAGGCATATACTCCAAAGCATCAGACACCGCAGAGGGCTATTCCTGTTAAGAAAAAAAAGAATTCATCGGTCAAGCTTAAAATTACAGCTATTATCCTCAGCGTTTTTGCCGTTGTTATTCTTGCACTTTTCGGCTACGGATATTCTATTTTGGGCAACCTTGGCTATGATGACAGCATAACGGAAAACCGTTATCTCAACTCTTCTGCAGTTTCCGACAGTTCAATCAAAAATATTCTTTTCATAGGCAGTGACGCAAGAGGCGATGTAGCAGGTCAGCGCTCGGATACAATGATTCTATTTTCCATTGATTCAAAGCACAGACAGATTAAGCTGACATCCTTCCTTCGTGACAGCTATGTTTATATCCCATACCTTGACAGAAGCTCAAAAATCAATGCCTCCTTCAGCACCGGCGGTGCTCAGGCAACAATCGATACCGTTGAATATAACTACGGTGTTGATATTGACAATTATGTTATGATTGATTTCCAGAGCTTTGAACAGATAGTTGACCTTTTAGGCGGAGTTACAATTGATGTTACGGAAAAAGAAGCAAAATATATGCGTGAGGATGTTAAAATTCCTTACATCAAGGCCGGAAAAAACAAGATGAACGGCAAGGTTGCATTATGGTACTGCAGAATCCGTTACCTTGATAATGACTTCAAGCGTACGGAAAGACAGCGAAAGGTTATTTCCGCAATTATCAAAAAGGCAACAAAAACAAGCGTTCCCGACCTTCTGAAGCTTGTTGAGCAGGTTGTGCCCAACATTTCAACGGATATAGGAAGAAACGAGCTTCTTTCCTTAGGCGTCAACGCACTGCTGAGATATATAAGATATGATATTGTTCAGCAGCAGATGCCCGCAGACGGCACCTGGCGCGACTCATATGTAAACGGGTCCTATGTTATAAAATTTGACGAAGAGGAAAACCGACAGATTCTCCGTGAATTTCTCCTGAATAAGGTTGAAAAAGAAAAGAAAGATAAAAAGAAATAATCATTTAAAGCATTACTGCAAAATGGCGCAGTAATGCTTTTTTTGTGGTATAAGCGTATTCACTCTTGCAATAATATTAATATATTTATTTTTTACAGGTGATGCTATGTCTTACGATAAGGGGCCCGAAACAGTACGAAAAATGCTGACAGAAAGTGCTGAAAAATATGCAGAGAGAGATGCTTTTCTTTTAGACACGAAGCAAGGTGTTTTTCCCGTTAAATACAAAAAATTCAAAAGTGACACCGATGCCCTTGCGATGGCGCTTATTGAAATTCTTAACCTTAAAAATAAAAAAATTGCAATTTGTGCCAAAAATACCTATGAATGGTGTCTGAGCTATATGGCAGTAATGTCAGGAGTGGGAGTTGTTGTTCCGACAGATAAGGAGCTCAGCGGAGAAGAAATCGCAAACATATTGAATATGGGCAGAATTGATGCTGTTATCTGCGATAACCAAAGTGCAAAGAAAATACTTTCCGTTATACATTCTATAGAAAAAAGGCCCATTCTTATAAGCTGTGAGGAAAGAGAAAAGGACAGCCTTATTCCGTTAAAATTTCTTTTACAAAGAGGTTATGAGCTTCTGGCCCAGGGTTACACCTTACCCTCAGATGATGAAATAAACCCTGACAGCCTTGCAGTTCTGCTTTTCACCTCAGGCACAACGGGAGTCTCCAAGGGTGTTATGCTTTCAAACAGTAACCTCTGCTCAGACCTTGAGGCAGTGACTCACAGCGTAGAAATCAAGGAAGTTGATGTTAGCCTTTCCGTTCTCCCCTTGCACCACACCTATGAGGCGATTGCTTTTTTAATGATGATTTACAAGGGCGGCTGCATAAGCTTTTGTAAAGGTTTCCGATATCTTATATATGACTTTGCACGGTACCGTCCTACCGTTTTTGTTTCTGTACCGCTGATACTTGAAAAAATACACAGAAGGATTACGGAAAAAATTGAAAAGGACGGAAATCAGAAAAAGTTAAAGCTGCTGTCACTTGTTTCAACGGCAGTAAGTGAGGATAAAAAAAGAAAGATTTTTGAAGAAATACACACCCTTTTCGGCGGTCGCCTGAGAAAAATTATTGTAGGTGCCGCCGCACTGAAAAAGAATGTTGCTGAAGATTTTGAGCTATTCGGCATTCCCATAATAATAGGCTACGGGCTTACGGAATGCTCACCTATTATAATCTGCAATTCCGACAAAGAAAGAACAACCGACTCTGTGGGTAAGCCCGTAAAAGGGGTTGAGGTGCAGATAAAAAATAAGGACGAAAAGGGCATCGGCGAAATTTATGTAAAGGGTCCTATGGTTATGCTCGGATATTACAACAACGAAGAAGAGACATGCAAGGTGCTGTCTGACGGCTGGTTTAAAACGGGTGACCTCGGATATAAAGACAGACAGGGAAACTATCACCTGACAGGCAGGAGCAAAAATGTAATCGTTACAACCACGGGTAAAAATATTTATCCCGAAGAGCTGGAGCTGTTGCTTTATAAAAATCCCGTTGTCAGAGAATGTATCGTTTATTCAAAGCAGGATAGTATTATAACTGCCGAAATACTTCCCGATTATGATGAAGTAAAAACCAAACTTAAAAAAGTTTCTCCTACAGAAAATGATGTTCTTGAAGTTTTATGCGATGTTCTCAGAAATGTCAATAAAAAGCTCCCTTCTTATAAAAGAATAAACAGATTTGTTCTCAGGGAAAATGAATTCAGCAAAACAACAAGCCACAAAATCAAAAGAGAATAAAAAATATCGGAGGTGTTACCCTCCGATATTTTTTTAAAGATCATCCACATCCTGAACGGGACGGTTGTCCGCATCCTCGGGAACGCCCGTATATGAGCCGAGAACATCGGACTGGATATTGCCCGGGAGTTCTGATGTTGGAGTATCCTCGTTTTTTCTCATATACTTATCGGATTCAATGTTCTTGTCGGTTGCCTTGTTATCTCTGTGTGAGCGATGCTGATTTTTCTTTTTTTCCATTTTTATCACCTCATTTAAAGTATTCACATAAAAAGGAGCTTTAATATTGTAAAAAATAAATATTTTTAGTAAAATGAATGCAACAAAGTCTTAATTTTCCTCATCTAATAGGGTGAACGGACGGTGATAAATTTATGAGCTCAAAAATTACTAACGATCTGGTCAGAAAAGCACAGAAGGGTGATGCCGACTCCTTCGGTGAGCTTTACGGCATTTTTAAGGACGATATGTTCCGTTTTGCTTATTACTATACCGGCAGTATAAGCCTCGCAGAGGATGCCGTGAGTGAAGCGGCACTTATCGCCTTCCAGAAAATTCCGGCACTCAGAAAAGCGTCGGCATTCAAATCCTGGCTTTTTAAAATCCTTTACCACCAATGCAAGGCCGCACAAAAAGAAAAGTCATTTGCAGCAAGAAACAGTGAGCTTTCCGAAACCCCGGCACTTACATACGATTTCGCTGATACAAATGAAAGTATCGCTTTAAAAAATGCCCTCAGGAGCCTTACAGAGGAAGAAAGAGAAATAATCATCCTTTATTTCACCTGCGGCTACACTTCAAAGGAAATAAGTGAAATTACGGGAATAAAGGATGCAACGGTGCGCTCAAAAATTTCAAGAACAACAGGTAAACTCAGAACAATGCTGTCTATGTGAGGTAAATTATGAAAGAATATAATGAAATAATGAATGAGCTTGAGGGTCGCTTCAGGCAATGCCCCGAAACGCCTCAGAGCCTTTCAAAAGAAAATATTGTAAACAGAATAAAACAAGAAAATACAGTTCAGGAAAAGAAGAAATCCTTTGCCTGGGGTGCCGAAGCTGTTGCCGCTGTTTTTGCAGTTATAATTGTTCTGGCGGTAGTCCTGGGAGAACAGGGCTTTTTTAAAGCACCCATTGAAGAATTTAACGATATACATCAGGAATTTCAGAACGAAAGCAATGAAAATATCGACTTAAAGAACGAAATCACTAATCCCCTTCCCGAAGGCGTCTATAAATTCGAAAGCACCGATGAAATTCAGAAGCACTTTAAAAAGCTATATAAGGACAATAACGGAAAAGGCTTTTTCGGATATGTTTTCAATTACGCCGAGGATATGCTTATCGGCGCTGACGGAGTTAAAAATGAAAGTGCCGTTGTTCCGACAACCGCCGCAGCAGCAATGAATGCACCTACAGGCTCAGCACCAAACAATTCTGCAGAGTTCGGCAACACAAATGTGCAGACCGTTGGCGTTGACGAGGGCGATATTCTCAAAAATGACGGAAGATATATTTATATCGCTTCCTCTTACGGCTCGGATACGGCAAAGGTGAAGATAATAGACACTGAGAATATGGAGCATATTACTACTATTGATATCGGCAAAAAGACCGAGGTACACATTGAGGAGTTTTATGTTACGGGAGATATTCTCGCAGTAATATATACCGCAGACACCGATAAGAGTAATTATTACGGTTCAGGTGACGAAACAAGGGCAGAAATTTATGATATCAGTGATAAAGCCGCTCCGAAAAAGGTTAATTCCCACAGTCAGAACGGCGGTTTCCGCAATTCAAGAAAAATAGGTGATATACTTTATACCGTTTCCTGCTACCGTGTTATTGCCGAAAATGAAAAGCAAGCGATGGAAAATGCCGTACCTTCCGTAAACGAAGAGAAAATCAGCTGTGACTGTATTTATCACTTTGAGGATGACTCAACCACTTACACGGTTATAACCGCCCTTGATACCGTGAAAGCAGAAAAGGCTACATCAGTTGCAATTTTAGGCGATGCAAATGAAGTATACTGCAGCCAAAACACAATATATCTTCTTGACACCGTTTTTGAAGCACAGACGGAAAAGACAGTTATCACATCTTTCTCACTTAACGGCACCGATATTCAGTGTAAGGCAAAGGGTGAGGTCAAAGGTCGCTTTGACGATAATTACTCCTTTGACGAATATGGCGGATACCTCAGAGCCGCTACGGGATACTACGATTACACAACCTATAAGCAGGTTAACAAGGTATACGTTCTAAACGAAAAATTAGAGGTTGTGGGTGAATCTGAAAACCTCAACGACGAAGAGGAAATCAAGGCGGTACGCTTTATGGGTAAGAAGGGCTATGTTGTAACCTTCCGCCAGACCGATCCCCTTTATGCACTTGACCTTTCAGACCCGACCGCACCGAAAATGACGGGCGAGCTCAAGCTTCCCGGCTATTCAACCTACCTTCATCCCTTAAGAGAAAATGTACTTGTGGGTATTGGCTATGACGGTGACGAGGAAAATGCAAAGGTGAACAACCTTAAAATTGCACTTTTTGATATTTCAGATATGACAAATCCCTCACTTCTTGATGAGTTTGTGATAATAAACAGCTCCACAGATGTAAACTATGAGCCTAAGGCGCTCATACATTATCCTCAGCAGAACATTATCGGTATTCCTGTTATTTCTTACAGTACGGGCACAACAGAGGTAAAGAGCTTTGCCGTTATAAAATACACGGATAACAAGCTTTCCGAAATAAAGGGCTTTATACACAATTCGGATATCTATGCCAGAAATTTCAGAGGGACTTATATTGGTGAACTGCTTTACACCATTGACGATTATAAGATTATTGAGCACAGCCTTCTTAACGGTGAAAAACTCAGAGAAGCTATAATAGTGACTCAAACGGAAATTGAAGCGCCAAAAACAACAGAAGCACCCAAAACAACAGCCGCAGCAATATTTTTTACAGAGCCGGCATTTGTTGTTGATTAAAAGTATAAAAGTAGCTGTAAAAAAACGAAAGTTTTTTACAGCTACTTTTATACCCATCCGACGGCAAAGCCGCCACCTTCCCTTTCAGGGAAGGCATATTTTCACAACAATATTGTAACAAAAGCAACAGATTTGTTTTATATAATGTTTATCTTAGCTTCGTTACGGGGCGGTATTCTTTCATATTCAACATCGGGCCAGCCGATAACAAGAGTTGTTACGGGGCTGTAGCCTTTAGGGAGCTTCAGCATTGAGCCGATTTTTCTGTTAAGCTTTGCGGCGGCAACAAAAAATCCGCTATACAGAACACCAAGGCCCATACTCTCTGCCATAAGCTCCATATATGATGATGCAAGACAAGCGCTTGTATCGCCCTTACCGCTTACTACAATTACAACAGGTGCACCCTTGAAAAAGAACTCGTCGTCAATCGTTGTGTTTTTGATATAGCTTGAAAAGGGTGTTATCGCCTTCTGTCCGAAGCGGAAAAACTTAACAGCTTCCTTCTCGATTTCGGGAAGGCTGTTTTTTATAACGGTGAAGGAAAAATCCTGAGCGTTTGTTCCCGTAGGGCAGTATCTGCCCGCTTCAATGATTTTAGCTATCAATTCATCGGAAACCTCCTGCTTTTTGAACTGACGGATTGTTCTGCGGCTTTTCATTGCAAGAAGAAGCTTATCGCTGTCAAGCTCTTTGATATCAAAAGGCTTCTCATCCTTTGCATCGGGATAATTAGCCATTGCAACAGCACCGACGGGACAGATTGCATAGCAGTGTCCGCACTGAATACAGCGTTCATAAATAAATTCTGCCTTACCGTCAACGAGCTTTATTTTTTCGGAAACGCAGTCCTTTATACACTTACCGCAGCCGATACACTTTTCACGGTCGATATTGATATGTTTCATTGTGACTCCCCTTTCACGGGCTTTGTTTTTTAATATAATAACATATTCTTATTATTCTGTAAAGAAAAATTGACCAACATCATATTGATTTACGGATAACGGTATGGTAGTATTAACCTGTAATGCATAAAGCAGGAGGAATATGTATGACAACTAAGGAATATCTTAAGCTTATTGATCAAATTAACAAAAAAGGCAGATTCAAGCCCGATTGGAGCTCACTTTCACACCATAAGGTGCCCAATTGGTATATGCACGATAAATTAGGTGTTTTCATTCACTGGGGCATTTACAGTGTGCCTGCATACGGCAGCGAATGGTATTCAAGAAGCATGTACGATAAAAGAGTGCGTGAATTTGAATATCACAGAAAAACCTACGGTGACCAGAAGGATTTCGGCTACAAGGATTTTATTCCCATGTTCAAGGCTGAAAAATTTGATGCGAAAAAATGGGTATCCCTTTTCAAAAAAGCCGGTATAAAATATGTTATGCCAGTTGCAGAACATCACGACGGCTTTGCTATGTATGATACCGACTTTAACCGCTGGAATGCAAAGGAAATGGGACCTTGCAGAGATGTTGTGGGCGAGCTGAAAGCGGAATGCGAAAAGCAGGGGCTTACACTTTGTGCCTCAACCCACCGTGCCGAGCATTACTTTTTTATGAATCTCGGTCGCACCTTTGACAGTGACGTTAACGATGACAATTACCGTGATTTTTACGGCCCTGCCTATTACTGCGAGGAGCTAAACTCAGAAAATCTCGGTCTTACAACGGAAAATACATATACTGTCGGTGCAAGTGAAGAATGGCTCGAAGACTGGCTTGTACGCACCTGCGAGCTTATTGATAAATACCAGCCCTCTGTCCTTTATTTTGACTGGTGGATTCACAACCACTCCTTCAAGCCCTACCTTAAAAAGCTTGCGGCTTACTACTACAACCGATCCGAGGAATGGGGCAAGGAGGTAACAATAAACTACAAACACGAAGCCTTCCCACCTACCGTTGCCACATTTGATGTTGAGCGCGGTGCACTTTCGGGCATATCACCCATTTACTGGCAGACAGATACAGCTATAGGCAAATGCTCCTGGGGTTACCGCAAGGATAACGAATACAAAAGTGCAAGGCAGGTTATCTGCGACCTTGTTGACATTGTTTCCAAAAACGGAAATCTTCTTATCAATGTAGGCCCTAAGCCTGACGGCACAATCACCGATGAGGAAACGGATGTCCTTCTCACAATGGGCGAATGGCTCAATATAAACGGTGAGGGCATTTACGGTACTACATTCTGGAAGACCTTCGGTGAGGGCTCCGTAAATGTTGAAGAAGGCTTTTTCAAGGACGGTGACGAAAAGAAATTCACCAACGAGGATTTTAGATTTACCTACAAAAACGGATACCTTTATGCTTTCCAGATGCGCCCGTCAAAAGAGGTAATAATTAAAACTCTCAGAAAACATATCCCCCACGATTACCTTATTGAAAGCGTTGAACTTTTAGGCAGTGATGAAAAGCTTAGCTGCACAAGAGATGAAGAAGGGCTTAAAATAAACATTAAAGGTGAACTCAGAAATGATTTGCCAATATGCTTTAAAATTGAGATAGGTTAAAGTGCTGCTTTATCATAAAAACAAATTGCAGGTATTTCAAGTGGGTTTCTACTTAAAATACCTGCATTATTATTTTTGTTTTTTTGCTCTGTGCTTAATACAACAGCACCTTATCAAGCAACAAGCCATTTAAACTTTTCAACACTGTATAAAGGTACAAAAGGCACCATAATGGGAACGGTTTTAACATATTTCTGATATTCGGGATCTTTACCGTAATTTTTGTTCTGACGGATTTCAAGGCGACGGGCACCGCTGAACATAACAAAAATAATACCGATATAGCCGATTGCAACAATAATCCACTGCCAACCGGACACAGCACCGATACCCGATACAAGAACACCGGTCCAGAATATCATTTCGCCAAGATAATTCGGGCAACGGACGATGCGGTAAAGACCGGTATCAACAAAACGGCGGGGATTAATCTTTTTGGCATTGTTCTTCTGGATATCTGCAACAGATTCAAACACAAGACCAAAGAGCATAATGGCGGCACCGATATAGACAAATGCATTATCTTTACTACTGTTATGCATACGGTAGAACACACCAGAAACCTGAGTTACATAAAGCAATGCGCAGGTAACCCATATTGCAATTTTAACACCGAAGGGAACAGTCTTACCGTCTTTGATTTCACCTTTCATATTCTTTTTGTAACTGCTGCTGCCGAATTCACGCACGGCAAGGTAGCCACCCAGACGGCATCCGTAAATAATAAACAGTACACAGCAGATTATTGTGCCGATACTCAGCTGCTTACCGTAAAGCAGCATCATAAGAATTCCTTCACCTGCAATGGAAAAGCCGTATCCGAGTGAAATAAACCACACATAATTTTTAAATCCGATTGAGCTGATAAGCATAGCCGCTAAAAACAGCCATAAAAGTTCAATAGTAAAAACCATAATTAAAACTTCCTTTCTGATTTTAATAATATGACGGGAGGTTTGTTGTTTATAACAAATAAACACTTCCTATTTTTGACCGATACATTATACCATATATTTAAGAAATAAGCAATTGATTTTATAAAATTGAGTCTTGACTGTTCGGGAAACAGGTTACATCCTTTCTTTAATCTTTTTCATTTCTTTGCTGAGCCTTGCATTATTCAAATCTTCCCATAAGGGCATAATAAGTCCGCCCTTAAGTCGCATTGCTGCTTCGTGCATAGAAGCATAATAAGCTACTCTGAAATCGGCAAATTCAGAAAGAATGCAGTTTCTTTTGTATGTTTCATACAGTCCGTAAGCATCGCCCCACATATTGCGAAGCTGAAATAAATCATATTCTCTGTCAGCCCATATGCTGCCGCAGGGATCAATGAACGCAGTGAGCTTCAAGGTTTTCGGGTCAGCCATAATATTCATTATATTGAGGTCTGCGTGTATGAGTACGGGCTTTGTATTTTCTTCGGGCAGTTTATTAAAAAGATCTGTTGCTTGTGTAAGAAGCTGCAGCTTTTTCTTGCTGAATTTACCGTTATCACATAATTCTTTCAAAGCCTTGAGCCAAGGCTCTTGCTTTTCTTTTTTATAGTATTCGTACCAGCTTTCATAACAAGGCTTTGACAAATCGCCGAATTTCTCGTTTGTAACGCTGTGCCATTCAAGCATACCAGAAACAACATCATCGGCAAACTTCTGCTTTTGTTCTTTCCTTTTCAGCAGAAACATCGGATTCAGCACATTCTGACCCTCTACAAAGGTCATTGCTAAAAGCGCTGTTTCCTCATCCTCATAAGTGAAAAGGACATCAGGCATTTTAACACTTGTATTTTCTGACAGAAGTTTCAACTGAAGGGCCTCTTCGTATTGTGACCCCTGCACTCTGTAAGCTTTAACGGCAATAGTTTCGCCGTCAGAAAGCACTGCTTTATAAACTCTGCCGAAACTGCCTCCTCCGATGAATTTAAGCTTATCTGTATCTTTATTAAGCTTTTCAGAAATAATATCCGGTAATATTGGCAATAAATGTTTATCACTGTTATTAAGTATTTTCATTTTATCTCCTCCGTTATTCTTCTTTTTACAAGTTTATAGGCTTTTTGGCTTTCGGGCAGAAATGGGAACAGCTGAAAGCAATGGCACATGCCTTCAAATTTGTGAAGCTCTGCATCAACATTTGCACTTTTCATTTTTGCAAACACTCTGTCGTTGTCGCTCTCATCCAATTCTGCAGTTCCGCATATAAGCGTAACCTTAGGAAACTTTTCAAAGTTGCCGAATAAGGGCGAAATATAGGGTGAAGATCTGTCAACATCAAGAACGTATTTTGATATTCTTCTAAGCAAATGAAGGTTATCTTCTATTTTCTTGTGTTTTGCAATTCCATAAAATGGGTCTGTGTATGCGTTTGTAATCCGACTGTCTCCACTTGATGTTGCATCTGCCCATAGGGAAAAGCAAACAATGTGCCCGGGTAAGGGATAGTTGTTATCTCTTAGCCATAAAGAAGAGGTAAGAGCCAATGTAGCACCTGCACTGTCTCCGATAACAACAATATCTGTATGCCTTATTCCTGAATTCAACAGATGGAGATATATTTTAACAACATCGTACATCTGTGAAGGAAGCTGATGTTCGGGAAATCTGCCGTAATCCGCATTAATCACTGTTGCACCGCAGAACATATTACTGTATTTTTCGGCAAGTCTGCGGTAAAAATCATTAAGCTCAATTTTAAATCCGCCGCCGTGAATCATCAATATTACTTTTTGGGTATTACAGTTCCGGTTTATGATTTTTTCGTATTTAACACCTTCAACTGAATACTTTGTATATGTAAAATTTTTTGACGGCTTATATTTTGATTTTTTATCCTTTGTAAGTTTTGCCGCATTGTCTGAAAGCTTTGAACTGTCAGACAGAGGCGAATGAAAAATAATCCGCAATAAAGACATAAAAATTTTTGATGTCAAAGACTGCATATTATCACCCGGCTTTCTGAATTTATTTTATCATAAGTTATTTTCAAATTCAATAAGTGCAGAATTTTCATATATGCAAATCAAAACAATCAAAGAAAAATAAAACGGGCAGATACAAATCTGCCCATAATAAATTGTAATTAGAAAAAAGGATGCGTGTTCAAATCCCTTATGAACACGCATCTTGGTGCGAGAGACGGGACTTGAACCCGTACGAGCTGCCCCACACGCCCCTCAAACGTGCGCGTCTGCCGATTCCGCCACTCTCGCATATTTACTTGTTGAACCACTAAAGGTTCCGTGCGCGTGACTCTTGCGGTGCCCAAAATTCATTGCGACTTTCAGTCTTTGAATTTTGACCGCTGCGCCATTTCGCTCTCCCTTAATCATCCACCGGATGCGGTCAAGCTCAATGCTGCCGATTCCGCCACTCTCGCATATTTA
>JAZSDP010000007.1:0-24685 GCA_045531265.1 Acutalibacteraceae bacterium | reverse complement strand
CAATTACTTCTGTATGGCCGAGGGCGTCTACTACTTCCTGTGCTACAAGAACTTCGTTACATACTGAGCAGTGCTTGCCTTCTGTAAGACCTGTGTTTACACAGTCAGGTTCTACTGCTTCGTCAATTACTTCTGTATGGCCGAGGGCATCAACCACTTCCTGTGCTACAAGAACTTCGTTACATACTGAGCAGTGCTTACCTTCTGTAAGACCTGTGTTTACACAGTCAGGTGCTACTGCTTCGTCAATTACTTCTGTGTGGCCGAGGGCATCTACTGCTTCCTGTGCTACAAGAACTTCGTTACATACTGAGCAGTGCTTACCTTCTGTAAGACCTGTGTTTACACAATCAGGTTCTACTGCTTCGTCAATTACTTCTGTATGGCCGAGGGCGTCTACTACTTCCTGTGCTACAAGAACTTCGTTACATACTGAGCAGTGCTTACCTTCTGTAAGACCTGTGTTTACACAGTCAGGTTCTACTGCTTCGTCGATTACTTCTGTGTGACCGAGGGCATCTACTACTTCCTGTGCTACAAGAACTTCGTTACATACTGAGCAGTGCTTGCCTTCTGTAAGACCTGTGTTTACACAGTCAGGTTCTACTGATTCGTCAATTACTTCTGTGTGACCGAGGGCATCTACTACTTCCTGTGCTACAAGAACTTCGTTACATACTGAGCAGTGCTTACCTTCTGTAAGACCTGTGTTTTCACAATCAGGTGCTACTGCTTCGTCAATTACTTCTGTATGGCCAAGTGCATCAATCACTTCCTGTGCTGTGAGAACTTCGTTACATACTGAACAGTGCTTGCCTTCTGTAAGACCTGTGTTTACACAGTCAGGTTCTACTGCTTCGTCAATTACTTCTGTGTGGCCGAGGGCGGGTACATATTCTGTATATATATGAGTACTATCGTTCTGACATGTAAAGGTTTTTATACCCTTTTCTGTACATGTTGGCTCAGTTGTTACTAAACCGTCATCAAAAGCATGTCCCAGCTTTTTGATGGTGTTGGTTTCTTCAGCATCACATCTGCCGCAAGTTCTCTTTTCAAGACCTTCCGCTTCACATGTTGCAGAAATAACTTTTTCCCATTCACCGAAATCGTGACCGAGAGCAGAATCTTTATCAATTTCGGTTATACCTGTTCCACAAGTGATACAGGTATAGGTCTTATAACCATCCTGTGTACATGTGGGAGCACTTGTGATAACTTCGTCACTCCATTTGTGTCCGAATTTTTCGACTTTTGTGGTTTTACGGCTTATTTCACCATCGCAAAGAAGACAGTATACCACTGTGTCATACGACCCATCTCTATCACAGGTTGCATCTACAGAATTTTCTGTCTGTTCATCTCCGGGTGTGTGTTCCGCAAGGTTGCCATATTCTTCGCCACATAAGTCACATACAGAGCGACTGATGCAGGTAGCTGTTCCGCCGATATGGTCACATGTAGGTTCACAAAAACCACACTTATGATCTCCGAAGATCGACGGAAAAAGCATTGCCAGGAATGAAAGAATCGTACAAATTAGTTTCATAACAAATTGTACAAGACCTGACATTTGAATCATCTCCTTTAATTTTTTTATATTATCTTCACACCTTTTAAGGGTGCTGAACACAAAAAAATATCAAACATTCTCATACTGAATAATAATAGCACTTCGTAAAAATATTTGCAATACTTTACAACTGTTTTCTTTTAATTTTGTTAATAATTAAGGTTTTAATTATCCCGTCTTCACAAATAATTCTAAATGCTACTGCTAATATACCGTAAAACTGAAGAACAGGCTATGTTCTACTGTGAAAATTAAAATCCCAAAGCCCAGCAAAGTAAAGGAGTTCGGGATTAAGTACATTAATTATAAAAAGCAATCAACGTCTCATATTCTTCATCGGTTATATGAAGCACAGAGCCGTGTCTCGGTCTTAACTGATTCAGTGAAAACCTGTCCTCATCGACCTTGGTAAAGTGTATGAGATCTGTACTTTCCTGCATAAAGTACCCACCGGATTTGAATTTATCAGCTATCATCACATATTTGTCTGTACCCGATATTTTGTAGATGCAGTTGCCCTCAAGAGCAGTATCTGCAACTGAAATCTTATTATTATCAGGCTCGTAATAAGGTCCCGATACTCTGTCTGAAACCGCATAACATATTGCTTCTTTTTCTCCGTCCGCTTGAAAAAGATAATACTTTCTGTCTTTTTCTATAATATCCGCATCAATGGCACACATACCGCTTTTCGGTCTGAACAACACTTCTGGCTCGGTTGTAAGAGTTACAAAATTCTTAGTATAGGCATACCAGATAATCGTATCCAGGTCATCATCAACGTTGTTGTGGGTCCAGTATATCATATATTCCTCTTTTTCCTTATCATAGATAACTTCGGGAGTCCATACTCTGTTTGCTGATTTAGTGCTTTCAAATCGGGAGAAGTCTATTATTCTTTCATTTTTCCAGCTTATGAGATCATCACTGTCCCAGACAACCATTGAGTTATTATTTGCCCAACCGTCATTACTTCTCATATCAGTTGCAATTATATGAAACAATCCCCCTTCGTCACGGAAAATATAAGGGTCTCTGCAGCACCTTTTCCCGAGCGTCTGCTTAATTATAGGTTCATTATCGTTGAGTGCCGTGAAATTATATCCGTCCGTCGATACGGCAAAATGTACCGATTCTTCTTCAGGAAGATTTCCGGTGAAATAACAGAAAAGATATTTATTCATCGTCCGTCATCCTTTCGAGAAGTGCTGTGCAGCCCTCATAAATATCCCTGTAAGCCACATCAAACCTGCCTGAATACCACGGGTCTGCTACATCGCCTTTACGGTTGGTGTAATCCATCAGCTTATGCACCTTGTTTTGCGGGTCCTTGCCGAAAATTCTGCCTATGTTACGGATGTTCATACTATCCATAGCGATGAAAAGATCATACTTATCGTAGTCGCTTTTCTTTAATTGCACAGCTCTTTTGCCTTGGCAAGAAATACCGTGTTTTTTCAGTTCTTCTCTTGCGGGAGGGTAGACAGGGTTACCTATATCACTCCATATTTCTTCGGTGCTTGTGGCAGAGGAGCAGACAACAAACTCCTGCTCTCTCCTCTGCTTTTTGATTAAATCTTTAAAGATAAATTCCGCCATAGGTGAACGGCAGATATTGCCGTGGCAGACGAACATTACTCTTTTCAAAAATATCACTCCTTGTGGTTTGTATTATAACACATATAATTCAAAAAATCACCTGTTCATTTTACTGAACAGGTGATTTTTAAAAAGTGTGAAAAGCCTTTATTTATCCATTACTTTGAAGCCTATTCAATAGCAACTGCACAAGGGCGGTCATAAGGCCTGGGGTTGTTACCTTAATGTATGGGGTGTTTTTCACCGTATTTTTGGTATGTTTTGCTGTTGTAAAGTTTTTAAGGTTTCGGGTGTGGGTGGAGGTGTAAAACTTTTCCGTTCTGCAGTATAGCTTGTTAAAGTAATCATTCCACATAGTTGCATCTGACAATTATTCTCTTTTCACCGCCGTAGGTACAGGTATACAGTATGAGGTCATCTCCTGCATCCTTGACTTTATCAACATCTGTCGGCATAAGCAGCTCAACAGATGTTACCCTGTAACGGGAGATTTCTGCATCCATATCTGTGAATATTATAATATCATCGGGCTTGAGACGGCCGAGATAGCCGAAGTGGTATCTGTAATTATGAGCCGCAATAACAAGATTATCCGTTTTTGTGCTGCCGTAATATCGGCACGGAGAAATTTTTAATCTTCCGTAATCCCATTCTGACATAACGGGCAAATCAAGATTTAAGGCAGGAATTGACAAATAGCCTATATATCCGTAGCCGTCAATTTCCTTGATTTTCATTTCTTCGTCAAAGGGGTCGGTAATGTTATCCCTGAGCTCATTTTCGGCTATATTCAGGCGGATGGATTCCATAAGAATATCTGAGCTTTTCTGAGCGCTTCTGCTTTCATAGTTATTATAAATCAGCAATCCCATTGCAAAGCCAATGAAAAGCACTCCTAAAGTCATAAAAGCAATGGCTATTTTTCTTTTCATACCTTTTCCTCATCTTTTTTGCCGAAATTCAGCATAGCCCAGCCTATGCTGAAAAGAATCAGACCGGCTACAGAAAAAATCGGCACCGGCCAATTAAGCTGACCTGTATCTATAAGCTCATCGGGCTTTGTTGTGCTTTCGGGGGGAGAGACAGGCTTTGTTGTTTCCGTCGGTTTTGTTGGATTTTCGGTGGGTGAGGTTGTATCATCCGGCTTTGTTGTCTGATCATTGTTATAATCAACCTTGGTGTTTGTGATGATTATTGCGTTGGCTGAAAAGTCATAGGATACCTTGTATCCATCGGGTACAATGCTTTCAACAACATTCCATGTATGCTGTTTTTCAAGGTTGTCCCAACGATAATACCAGTTGTTTTTTTCACTCAGTTCAACTCTTTCAACCTCCTGCAGATTACAAAGGAGACTTACTGTAATCTTTTCGGGTGTTTTTTCATCAGTGCTCCAAAGCTTTTTTACGCTCAGATAAGTTGTTTCGCCAATAAGACTGCTGCCGCAAATCTGCATTTTCGGAGTAGCGTTCACATTATATTCCCAGTCCTTGTTTTCGTGGTTATAAAGAGGGATATTGATAATAAAGGGAGAGGGTAAAAAATAACCGTCAACAATCTCCGTAGCAAGAATGAGATACACACCGGGCTTAAGATTACCGAATACTATATTACCCTTTGAGTCTGAGGTCTTTTCGGTGTAAGGCAAATTATGAGTCAGTGCAAAATGTGAAAGATGCACCGCAAGATAAGCATCCTGAAGGTTATTCATATCCATATTACAGTCATCATAAGGTACAACATAGTCATAACCTACGCCGTTATTTTTTTCGTATGCGGCGGCAAATAAATAAAGTCGGAAACGGGCTCCTTCCATAGGCGTTTTCTTTTCTGAATCTGCAACATGGAGAGTTATACTGCCGTTTCTTTCAAGAGATACAGCGGCAGTACCGAAAGAAAACAGAGTGAAGCATAAAACTGTAATAATCAGCATTGCAAAGACTCTTTTAGCTGTTTTATTGAAATTCATATACATTCACTCCTTTTTTATAATTTATTTGCTGTCCTGAGTTTTCTTTGATTCTTTTTTCTTTTTGGTGCCCTTTGAGCTCTTGATAAGAAGAACAACAAGCAGAACACCGAGCATAGGTGCCGCAACTGCAGGCGTAACAATAAGAGGATCTATCTGATAAGCTTCGGTAATTACATTAATAACTCTGTCGGGCTCAATGTTTTCAATTCTGGTACCTCTTACAAGCATTCTGTGGGTATTGATGCCGTAAGGTGTGCAGGTTACAAGGGTACAATAGTCCTCACCGGGCACAAGGTTGAGAGCCTCCGTCTCGTGAGGAAGCACAATAAGAATCTGGTCAACCTGATATGTAATTGTTCTGTCGAGAATCCTTATTGTGAACACATCACCGACTTCAACCTTATCAAGATTAGTGAAAAGCTTTGCTGAGGGCAGACCTCTGTGTGCTGATAAAACCGAATGTGTACTCTCCCCGCCTACAGGCAGACTTGAGCCTTCAACATGACCTACGGCTGAATTAAGCACTTTATCGCTTGTGCCGTGGTATATAGGCAGCTGGACCTTGATTTTTTCAATGGTGATATAACCCATCATTCCGTCACCGTTCACATCAAGGGTGCTGTTATATTCATCAGCAATATTCTTGTGATTGAGGAAAGGGAAGGACATATTTCTGATCTTTTGGTTATAAATATCGGCCTTTGAAAAAAGCTTGGAGTAATCCTCAGGTGTCAGGTCAACAATAAGGTCATCGTAGTTTACAATTGCCTGTGACTGCCTTTTTTCATTCCAGAAGTCACTTATAGTAGGATACAGCAGAACGCTCAGGCCCACAAAGAATATTGCCACAAGAATAATGGTAGAGGCACTACCGCTTTTTTTCTTTTTTTGAGCAGTATTATTTTCTTTCATATTTAATCTCACTTAATTAAAATTCTCAACGTCATCACTGAATATGTTCAGAAACAACGGTCAGAATTTTAAAAGGATAGGTATCACCCTGCCGACATTAAGTCGGCTGGGATTTATGTTACCGTCCGTCAGCTTTTAACTGCTGAATCTAAAGGCTCAGAGTCAATTGCTTAGTTGTTTTCAGACTCGGAACCGTCTGATTCTTTATCCCTTCAAGCGAAGGAAGCCATTCTCTTCTTTGAGATGAGAACGATACCTGCACCGAGCATAAGTGTGATACCAACAATGTAGAAGATTGTGGTACCGATACCGCCGGTTTCGGGAAGAAGAGAACCTGTCTTGTTTTCTACTTCGATGAAGCCTTCTGCATTTACAGGAGAAACTGAATGTGTTGCAGTATAGGTGTCGTCGTTGTGAACGCTTGAAACAGTAACTGTTACATCATTAGCAAGCTTGTTATAACCGTCGGGAGCTTTTGTTTCGTGAAGATAGTATGTACCTTCATCAAGACCTACAAGCTCAAACTTACCGTTAGTGTCTGTTGTGATTTTAGTCACAGCACCCTGTGTACCTGCTGCAACAACCTTGTATGTGGGAAGAGTAACAGCTTCACCGTTAACTGTTTTTACTTCAACGAAGCTGATAGCAGTATCTTCATTACCGTTTGCTCTAAGAAGCATAAATTCAGCGCCTGCAAGATTAACCTTTTTGTCGCCATCGTTTGTAAACTTCTCTACATCCATTTTCCAGGTGTAGGTTGTTGTCTTGTGTTCATCTGTTTTCCATGTGCTGTCTTCACCGTATTCAAGATAAACTACGTTATCGTTACCATCTGTTACGATTTTTGCATTTTCGTTGAGAGTTGCTGAGTAGTAAACTGTGAACTTTGCACCTGCAGCAAGACCTGCGATGAATTCATTCTTAAATGCAACATCAAATGTGTGACCATCAGCAGGCTTTGCTGTAACTGTGTAATTAGCAGTATCAACTACTGTGCCGTTTTCAAGTTCAACTCTGTCAACCTTATTAAAGGTAAGACCTGCTTCCATGGTATCGTGCATTACATAGTTTGTTGCACCAACACCAACAGTGATGGTTGACTTGTAATTAACTACCTGACCAATATCAGCATCATTAACCTTGCCCCATGAATCGTCTTTGTCTTCCTGAACAAACTTGTCGATGTCAGGCTTCTGGTTTTTTTCAATTGCTTTAAAATCAGTGCTTGTGGGAGTAAGAGCGCAAAGGGTACCGAGTGAAGTATCAATTGCATAGTAACCGAGAGCAAGATTTTCGAATTTAACTTCTTTGCCGGTTGCGGGATCGATAAGATCACCCTCAGCAGTCTTTGATTGTGTTGCAGCGATTTTTTTATCTTCTGCATACTGGATAGCTGCCTTTGCGAGAGTCTGGTCAACTGTTGTAACGCCATCCTTAAGTGTTACAGTTGTCTGACCAGCATTTGTTGTAACTGTAAAATAGTTTGTTGCAGGTGCTGTTGCAAAGAAATCTGCCCAACCGTCAACGATTGTGTAGATACCCTTGTCACCAGCAGTGTTTGAGGGAGCAAAATCAAGCATCTTATAGATCTTGTATTCTGCACCTTCAAGTGCATTGTCAATTGTGATTGTGCCTGTGTCGGCTGCGAGTGCGATTGTTCCCATTGAGAGAACGAGGGTAAGTGCCAATAAAACTGCAAATAATTTCTTCATAAATAATACTTCCTTTCTTTTTTTGATTTGCAATTTTTTACTGAATTTGTGCATTCTCCGTCTTTTGCGTTGGAGATTATGTCAACCTCCTTTCACGTTTTCGACGAATTGTGCTATACAAAACCGGAAAAGCCATGAGGCTTATGCCGATTATTGCCAAAGGTAGAGTACCTGTACCGCCCGTTTCGGGAAGTACAAAGCCGTAGGTATAGTTTTCAACAGCAATCAGTGTTGTTACTGTCTGTATTGTACCGTCAGGTCCTGCCTCATAGAAGTAGAAATATACGGGCTTTTCAAGCTTATTGTATCCCGTCGGTGCATTAGCTTCAACCAATGCGTAAGGACCGCCTACGGTCAGATACTGAGTTTCTATTTTGACCGTACCGTCAACACCGGTTGTATATGAACCGATATAACGGAGTGCTTTGCCGCCATCGGTTACAATGCTGCTTTCTGCCCCATCGGGTACTGTAGCGTCAGGGTCTCCCATAGGTCCGTAAAGCAGGAAGGTAACATCAGGCAAAGGTACATCTGTATCTCCGTCCTGCTTGAGAAGAGTGATGTTATGTATTGAGCCCGATGCACCGCCGCTGTGCTGTTCAACCTTAAATATAGCATCGATTATATCCGATACCTGAGCTTTACCGTCAATTCTTACAGCGTTGTTGACCGAAACATAGCCGCTTTGGGTTATAAGAGTTGTGTAATCAATTCTCATATGGAGACTGTCCGGCACAACAAAGGTGAGTCTATTGGCGTGCTGGTCATAGGTTACAGTGTAGCTGTACTGACTGTCCGCACTGTCGAAATCTATCCAGTTGCCGTTTATGTCTTCATAAAACAGCTTGATGGAATCCCAATAAACCGAGAGATTCTGAGTCATGGTATCTTCGATTGTGAGAGTATCTGAGCCTTCGAGTATATCAAGTTTATTACGATTTATATGAATATCGAAATCAAGCTTATTATTTTCCTGCACAACAGCCTTGTCAATAAGCCCAGTTTTAATTTCCGAAGTTTCGGTAACGGGCCCTGACGAGCCATCGGTATCCCATGTAATTTCAGCAGTATTATCGAGCTCAAACTTGTTTTCTTCTGTTGAATAAAGATATTCATCCTTGAGCTTAAGGCTGTAGGTGAAGACATACCGTCCGCCGTTATTCATCCATTTATAATACTTTTCAAGGTCTGTTCTCTTGTAAAGGTTGCTCCAGCCGACAGCTTCGGCATCGGGGTTCGTTTCAGTAAAGCTGAACTGACTTGCGTGAATATTTATTGTGTTGCCCTCAATACTGCCGTTATAAGCATATTTGTTAAGCCACAGACCGTCTCTCCACGGGTCATAACAGATAACCTTAAGAGAGCCCTCCACATATTCAAGCTTATCGTCGAAGGTATCGTTAAAATATGCTGAAGCAGTATTGTAGTTAAGATATCCGTCATCACCGCCCGATCCGGGAATTGTATTATGGAATACAACCGTATAATCGATGCTGCCGTTTTCATTAACAACGGAATCCTTTGTAACCACAGGCGAATATTCATAGGTGGTTGTGCCCGTGCCACGGATAACATCCGTATAGTTGAGATAGGCTTCGTTAGCCATCTTTTTGCCTTCTAAAAGCACATCCTCAAGGGTTTTGTCACCACCAAGCTCACCCTCCCATTCGGTACCCGTTTTTGCATCGAAGGGCAGCTTATAAGTAATTGTAAGTGTCGAATCCTCATTAAGTATCCACTTTGATGAGTCAAAGGTTGTGTCGGAGGTATTGAACAACACGTTAAAGCTGTGATATTGTTCGCCATCTGCAGGTGCTACAAGTATAAAGGTGTTTTCAGTAGGGCCGCCCGGTACATAAGGAGTAAAATTGACAGTCTGACCACTTTTGGTTACTGCAGTAATCACCATATCCTGAGGAATATTTTCAACATAGAGGAATCCCTCTGCGTTATTGTAGCCCCAGAATGCGGCAAGGTCAGTCAGGTAGAAATTACCCCAATCCTTAATAACTGCCGGCACCTCTGCCTCAATGGTGAAATACACATATTCACCGTCTGTACCGCTTGCACTCTTTCTTACATTCGGCACAAAGCCTACCACATCAGCTTCACCGCCTGCAATTTCTTCTCTGCCGTTAATAGTAG
Organism: Acutalibacteraceae bacterium; assembly: GCA_045531265.1. Lineage (GTDB taxonomy): Bacteria > Bacillota > Clostridia > Oscillospirales > Acutalibacteraceae > UBA6857. The sequence goes on along the minus strand of JAZSDP010000007.1, from coordinate 14,772 downwards.
CTGATACGGTATTAGTGTATTGCTTCGTCTCGCCTTCGGCAAGCTCTTCATAGGTTGTGTAATACACTATATCAAAGGCATAGCCTTCGGGCAAAGAAAAGGACATAGTATTTCCGTTGACGGTAACATCATCCCAACCGACATATACGTCAGAGAGTCTGTTACCCCACTCATCATAACGCTTGATACGTATATCCTTGTCCGTATAATACTCAAGGCCGTTACCGAGAGTATCAATAATTACGGTACCCTGAAGATTTGAGTTGTTCTTCTTGATTTCAACTTCCCATTCGATTACGGGTACAGCGTTTCCGTCATCATCTTCAAGAACGGACTGATTACCGTCCTTTTCCATTTTTTCAAGCTCAACTCTCAGCCAGTCATCTGTCCATACATAAACATCGTTTCCGTTTGAATCTTTACCCAAGGAGTCGAGACCGTTCCACATATCAACCGTATCGTTGGAAATCAGATTGTCATATACCTGTGTTTTGTAGGTTATAAGAAAGCCGTTTCCTGCAGAAAAGTCAGGAAATCCCGAAAGACGGAATCCCTCTTCTGCACCGCTATTGTGAGAAGGATGGTTACTCACAACCGGCTGAGGGTCAATAACATTTCCGTCAAGGTCGGTTACAATTATTGTATCTCTGAGTGTATAGTGATTTTCCCATATCTGGTCATCTATCACAAGGTCTTTGACAACACCGTTTGTGGCTTCAACTCTGATAGTATATTCCATTGTGTGGTTTTCGCTGTCATAACTGCCATGGGTCTTGCTGACCGTCATACCGGCTCCGCCGTCAACCTCCAACTCGACCTTGATTTCATCACTGAAAACCACCTCTGTTGTTGTGCCCGACTGAGTTGCACCTACTGTTGCGTTAAACTCAATAACGAAGTCAACATTCGAATATCTGTGACCGAAGCAGACACCGTTTTCATCATCATAGAAGGTAACAAGAAGATGCCCGTCTGCATCAATAAAATATTTACCTACATCCTCGATTGTTCCGTTTTCCGTTATGGCGGTAATGGAGTGCCACTCGGTAAAAGGCTCACAATGTATATTTGTGGGTATCTGATATGTAAGATAATGTTCATCGTTATGACCGAACTGCAGCCATTGCTCGCCTGTATTTTTTTCCTTGAATTCCATTGAAATGATATATGTCTGACCAATGTATACGGTTGAACCTTCAGTAATTTCAACATTATCCTCTGTTCGGAAGTTAACATCCACAATAAACTTTGTAAGGTCTGTCATATAAGAGATGTTAGGCTCGGAAGAGGCTGCCATCATCATAAGAGGTTCTCTGTATTCAGTTGTTTCTTCAGTTTGCGTTGTTGACTGCGTAGGATATTCTTCATATTCCGTATCGGAAGCAAAATGCAGTTCACTTGTCAGACCGTAGCCGATTATGTTATCTGAAACATCTATATTTGCAGTTTCAACCTTATCGTTACTGTCACCACACACAATCTGCATTTTTTCCTGAGTGGCAGACAAAACAATTGCAACAGTATCTGAAACCGTATCGCCGTCAGAATCAATAAAAACAACATCGCCTCTGTTAGGATTGTGTTCGTCAGCTGATAAATAGGCGTTTCTTTTCTGCCAGGCAAGTTTCATAGCTTCAGCACCTGCATTTTTCAGTTCAGACACATTGTTTATATTAGAATAGTGAAGGCAAAAGGACAGAAACATCGTGTTCCACTTGCCGTAAGGATTACCGTACCATTCACCATAACGAGTGTAACCGTTTTTGTTGCCGTCAGCATCGAATTCAAAATTATCCTTGCTTTCTTCATATCCCACCTGAGACATTGCAATTGCAATAAGGTTTTCGGAAATATTGTTTGTTATTTCAACATTTTCAATAGTCCTGAGCCAATCGCTGACAGTTTCAACATCGGCACTGTAATCGGGATAGCAGTCAACTGAATGTGTGTGTTCAGAAATAATACAGACGAGATTGTCTTTATAACACTGTTCATTATGCATATGAGTGTTTTTCGTTGTTTCAGCTATCTGTGTGCTTTCGGATACTTCGGCAGTTTCAGCTGTTTCTGACAGCTCTTCTGCAGTATCATAGCCGCATATAATCTCAACGCTGTAACAGTTTTCGCTGTGTGTATGTTCATCAAGTCCGCAAAAAGCCTCACCCGTAACGGTAACACCCACAAGCTTGAGCCACCAGAAAACTATTATTGCAACTATGAATGCTGTAAGTAAAAATGCTGTGGCAAGCTTTTTGCTGTCCATTCTGAATTTTTTATGCTTACCAAGATAATCCCTGTTGACACCTTCCAAACCTGCCACCTCCTTTTACACCTTATAAATATCAGTCCACTAAGCTGATACTGTCAAATGGCCATATTCTGAAAAATATTTTTCCGACAATATAATCCTCGCTTACAAGACCTATCACCGAGCTTCGGCTGTCTATTGAAGTTGAACGGTGGTCACCTAAAACGAAATAGTGATTATCTGTGACATAGCAGGGAAAAGTTATATCACACTCACCCAACGCCCTGTCTGTAACATAAGGCTCGTCAAGCATCTCATCGTTCACATAAACATTTCCGTTTTCATCGATATTAATTTTGTCCCCGGGCAAACCGATAATTCTCTTAATCAGAAGCTTATTCTGATAGGAAAAGCAACATAGCTCTTCTCTTTTAAGATTTGTGGTTTTAATAAGAATAACGATTTCTTCGTCGTTAAGTGTCGGTTCCATACTACTGCCCGAAATCTGCAGAACAGGTAGAGCAAGTGTAGCAATCAGCACCGCAACAGCAGCAACAACAATAAGTGAATACATCGTACTTCTGAGCACCTGTTTATATTTTTGATTATATTTTTCTCTGAGAATTTCAGCCTCTATTTGTTCAGCTGTGGGAATTGACCCGAAACCTTTTGATTTTTTCCTTACCATTGGCGGTAACGCTCCTGTGAATGGGTATCAGTTTTGTTTTCTTCTTTCAAGTATGCTTCTTATTCTTGCTCTGACAGAATTTTCCACATCAGTAGGAAACACACTTAGTTTGTCATCGTTGTTAGCGAAAAAACTTAACATACGCTTATAGATTTCTACATCTGATAACTGTTCAGACTTATCGTTAGTTCTGACTTCTCCAACCCTGTCTGTTTTAACTGTATTGTCCGATGTAACAGCCTTATCTGAAGTCATTTTAAGAGAGTCTGCAAGGCTTTTGGCATATCTGAGGGAGTTTTCCATATGACGGGTCATCATAGAAAGATTTTCTATATTCTGATTAGTTTTGTTTTCGTCAGTCAGTCTGTCAATCTGTTCTTTAAGTTTACTGTTTTCCTTGCTGACTTCAAGAAGTAATTCAAGCAGTTCAAGACGGCTAAGTTTTCTGAGTTCTTTGTCTGTCATACAAAATGCAACCCCTTAGTATTTTCGGACGTAAAGTCCGATTTATTGCATAATAAGCCTATCGACCAATATACTTTCATCCATTGTGTAATATATCACATTTTTTGTGCTTTTTCAACATTTTTTTGGGTGAAAGCGTTTATTTATGCTATTTTGTTTCATTCAAAACAAATATCGATTAAAATGTTCCTGATATTATTTAAAAAAATACAGACACATCATAACGTAAACCGTCAATGATGTGTCTGATTTTTTTATCAATGATTAAATTTGAATATTACAAGCAAAGTGCCGAAAAGCCTCTTATTACGAGCCTTGCGAGTAACAAGGTTCTCCGAAACACAGAAATCTTTGATTTCGTCTTGTTTCGTGAGGTTCTTATACTCCTGTAAGTTTATCTGCAATTGCCCATATAAGAGCAGCTTTTTCGCTTATATCTGATGAAAGGCTCATTTTACATTTCTCCGTGAAAATGAATACAATATATCAGTATTTATTATATCTTAAAATGTCATGTCATTCAATTATTAAAACGAAGAGTTTTTCACAAGCACCGGCATTTCTGTCATTCTGAGTCTTGCACAGCCGTAGGGGCAAAGCTCTATTTCCTGCACTTCAGTTATCGTCACTCTTGATTTAGGTGTTTTTCTTGCAATACTTCTGTACGGGAATTTAAGGCCCCAGTTGATTCCCGCCATTTTTGCTTTTATCGTTATTGGCGGGTTCTCCTGTGAAAAAGGTATATCCCCCACTAAATTGTAGCTTATTTCAAAATTATCACCTGCAAAGCCATAGTTCCAAGGTGTTTTCGGTATAAACTGATAGTCACAGTACGGGAATTTGCGTTCAACACCTTTCTTAGTGTACTCACTCATTTTCTTGTCGTAAGCAATGGGAACAGAGAAAAGCAAAGAACCCATCTGCAAAGCATAAAGATTGTTCGGTCTTTCTTTTAAGAAAGGTACAGTATCGAAATCCAGCTCAATTTCTGTTTTTCCTTGCTTTATTGCGAACTCAAGGTCTTTAGTCTCTGCAGCTTCACCGTTCACTTTAAGATTTTTTGCAAAAGAGGGAATGCGGATTACAAAGTTGAAGTCCTTTTCTGCATCTATGTAATAGTGCATTTTATTGTTAAAGGGGTAATCTGTTTCAAGCCTGATTGTAATCCCTTCATCTTTCAGAACAGACGGCAACATAACTGAACTTAATATTGTGTTGTCCTTGTGCATAAATGCTGAAAGGGCAAATTTAGGCCAGCCCTGATTGAAGTTTGCTGTACAACAGCCAAAATTCGGCTCAAGTCCGAATGTATGTGCATAAGGGCCGTTTGTACTCCACGGAGCCATAATCATAGTCTTCTGACAGGCAATCTGATTTACCTGCTGAACATACTGATGTGTCCACATATCCTCGCTGAGTGTGGCAGAAAGAGCATTGAAGCCGAGAACTTCAAGACGTTCCGCCCATTTGTTATCACCTGTGTGGGCAAACATCTCTTCATAGGAATACATCTGCTCAACTACTGCACAGCACTCGGTGCCTTTGGTCGGGTCAAGACCTGAAAGCACTTCGTCACCCGTAAAGCCTTCAAATGATGTACCGTTATAACGGTCGAGAATTTTACGGAGCTTTTCTGCGTTGTCGGTATATTCTTCACCCAATAACTCGTGAGAAACCGCCTCGCTCTTAAGCATCATAGTTATGTTTACTATATGGGTTTTTCTCAGCCAATTGTGACTTGGCTTCTTCCAGGATTCAGTTGCAGCGTTATAGTCGAAGCCCTGCTCCTTTATTATCTTTGCAAGGTCACGTATCCATTCCTCGTTATATTTTTCATATAAAAAATTGAGTGAAATAAAGGTTTCAAACCATCTGTATTTACCCCAACCAAACAGCTTCATTTTGCCACTTTTAAGAAAATCATAATAGTTTCTGAGAACCTTATAAATAACATCAGGGATTCTTTCATCTCCCGAGCAATCGTAGTAAACCTTGAGAGTTTTACATATAAGCTGTATTGCCCATGTGTCGTATTTTGCTCTTTCATCCTTTTTGCAGGGACAAATCCAACCGTCATCATCCTGAGCAGCAAGAATAGCATCGATATATTTCTTTACCGTTGCAATCATATCTTCATTTTCGAGAAGATATGCAAGAGGAATAAAGCCGTCAAGCCAATATGGTACTCTTTCCCAACCCTCACGATTACCGCCAATCCATGCACTGTCACGGATGTCCGGCCATATTTTATGAAGATTACCGCTGAGTCCCTCAGCCTGAATTTCCAGCTGACGGCGAAGCCAACGATCAGGCTTTATCTCTTTTGATGTATAAAAGCTCCATTTATTCATATTTTTCACCTCAAGCCATGCTTTCATTTTTCGTAGTTTTACTCTCTTTAATATCAAAACCCTTTTTGATAAGGAAATAAAGAGTTGAAACTATCAACTGCTCAATCCCACTCGGAGCCTGTTACTGCAGAAAGATCCACACCTTTAGTTTCATTGACTTTGGTAACAAGTATGAACATTGCTATAACCAGGAAAGGAATTGCAACACCCAGATACAGCATACCAATAGACTCTATAAACAGCATTCCCACAGTCATAATTGCAACGGAAATTACATTTCCTACGCCTGACATGATACCCATGGTTCCCACAACGGAAACACGGAGATTGGTAGGTGTAGATTCGCCGGGAATCAGAATAAACAGAATATCCGCAGCTGACCACAAGCCACCGATGAAGAACCCGTAGCTGATACCAACCAGAGCAGGAGGCAATCCGAAGTTGGCACTGCAAACAAAACAAACGAGACCCACAAGAGCGATTCCCGTATGTACAACAACAGACCGTTTTCTGCCAATCAGATCAGTGATAAAACCGCTGACGGCAGTCATAGCAGCATTTATGAGGGGTATAAAAAACATTGCAGTTGTAATTTCGTTGGTGGTCATACCTCCGGTCTTCATAATAGATTCGTAGTAATTGGTGCCGCCTGTGGAGGTCACAAATATAAATGCACACAAAGCGATAGCACGCATCTGCTTGTGTCCGAAAATAAACTTAATAGCATCCTTAACACCGCCCTGAGATTGCTCTGAAGGATTACCGTTTTCAGCATTGCAAGGCTCTTCTGTTTTTTCAATTCTGGCAATGCGACGCTTAAGATAGGCAGGAGTTTCCGGCATTGCCAGCAGAGAAACAATACCCATTACCATACCTGCGATGGCAGGTATCATGAACACCTGCTGCCACGCACCGCCATCATCTGTCATAAAAAGATTTCTGAGTGTAGGAATTGCCATAACGCCTAAAAGAGCAACAGCCTTGGTGATGCTGGTGAATTTGGCTCTGTGCTTTTCAGGAACAGACTCCATAATATAGAGCACCTGCATATCATTGTTCATCAGAAAGTTGATAACACCCACGCCAACCAGATAAATGATAGGGTTGGGGGCCAACATACATATAAGCATTCCTAAGCCCATACCAAAAGTATTGATTGCAAGGAACAGCTTGCGTCCGTAACGGTCGGCAAGAGATTTGTAAAATGGAGTAATAAGCATTATGGCGTACAGCGGTGCTGTCATCGCAGAATAGGTAGCAAGACCGGTGTTGAAATTCACACCCTTTGTATTCACATAGAACTGGGTAACCATATCGGACTGCAAGGAATTATATATATTGGATGCTATCTCGTCAACAATGTACACCATAGACAAAATAGTGAGCATATATGCCATATAGCCTGGCAGAAGAACTTTGTTCATTGTCTTTTTGGCTTTCGTAATTTCTCTTTGTTCTTTTTGTGTCAGATTCATATTAGAAAACCTCCTTTTTCACTATTTTACCATAACCAAAAATATTTTCAATGCTGAGTTAGAAATTTATCAATCGATTTTAAGCAGAATAATGTTTTGTAATACAAATAGAATCCAAAAAAAATAAGACTCACTATAGGGATGCTTACCTCATCAGACAAATTGCTTTTTAAATCTTCCTCCTTTTTACTTAATATGCTTAATTTTTCTTTAAGCGTTTTAGTAATATGCGTTCTGCACTCCTGCGGCTCAATATTACCGTAGTATAGATTTTTTATAAAGCTGTTCATTATGCCTGCTGAATTTAAAAATGGTTATTAAGCAAAAAGCGATAATCACCAGATTACCGCTTTTCACCTTAACAACAAACAAAAGAAAACTAAAAATTCTCCAATCGTGAGTAACGACCTAATATTAATATGACAGATAAGCATAGGGAATAACTGAAAAATTTGAGCCACCGACAAATGCCGATGGCTCTTAAAATTTTATTTGACTTTTATGCTCTTAACTGAGCTCCACGAACTATACACAGTACCACTTGCGGTCTTCTTGTATGCTCTGACCTTGAAATAGTAGGTCTTTTTTCTTGTCAGTTTACTCTTTGAACCTTTAACAACATTTGCTTTATAAGAAGAAACCTTCTTATAGCCACTGCTCTTCTTGGTTGAATAGTAAACCTGATAGCCACTTTCACGGCTGACATCTGACCAGGTGAAGCTTACCTTACCTTTTGTTGTGGTAAGCTTTGTGATTGACGGAGCCAAAGGCTTAGTGGTAACAGTAATTGTGGGTGTTGCATCGCTCCAAAAAGTTTTACCGTTTGATGTCTTATAAGCCTTAACACGGAACTTATAGGTTTTTCCTGACTTAAGGTTCTGCACCTTATAGCTTACAGTGGACCCTGACTTTATGGTTGCAACCCGTTTCCATTCACCTGAAGCATAACGGTAAACAGTATATCCGCTTGCTCCCGTTACCTTCTTCCACTTTATATCAACTGCATTTGTTGATTGTGTGGCACTTGTTACATTTGGTGTTATAAACTTTGTATAAGTTTCAAAAACATCGGAATATGAGCCCCACAATGTTCCGCCAAACTTTGAGTAAGCTCTTACCTTGAACTTATAGGTTGTGGCCGATTTTAGCTTGCTTATCTTGAAGCTGTTACTTGTTACATCGTTGAGCTTTTCGTACTTCTTAGTTTTCGGGTTGTACTTATATACCCTGTAACCGCTTGCACCCGTTACCTTATTCCATTTGAGCGTGATTGATGTTGCGGTACAAGATGCAGTAATTTTTGAAGGCTTACCGACTCTGGTTACGGTATCAATTGTTATATATTCCGGTGACCAGAGAACAAAGGCACCTGTACTTATGTAAGCCTTAACTGCAAAGGTATACTTAGTACCGCTCTTAAGGCCGGTAACCTTGTAAGTGTTTTTATTAAGGGTTTTCACGGTTTTCCAGTCACTGCCGTTTTTAACATAAACCCTATAACCTGTTACTCCGTTTATCTTTGACCATGTAAGTGTAATACTGTCAGCGGTCTGTTCAGCCTTAATTTCCTTAGGAGCATACATTAATTCCGGACGGAAGGAGTAAAAAACGGCAACGCCTTCAAGGCCTGTTTTTTTGTTTTGTTTGAGAAATGAGTTCCATGCTTCTTCTGTTCCGGCATAAAGGACAAGCTCTATATTTTCACAGCCCAAGAAAGCTCCTTCAGCAATATCCAACAGTTCCGGATACATATAAACAGTTTTCAGACCCTTGCAGTACTCGAAAGCACTTAAGCCGACTTCTGTTAAATTATTTTTAAGTTCTACCGATGTTATTGACAAGCATGAGAAAAAGGCATATTCATGGATTTTTTCAACCGATTCGGGCAAAGATAGATCCTTCAGATTCGAACATCCTTGAAATGCACTGTACTCTACTTCGGTCAAAGTTGAAGGAAATTTTACCGTTTCAAGACTCTTACAGCCAAAAAAAGCATAGTTGCATATGCGTTTTACGCCCTCAGGAATCACAAGATTTTTAACAAGCTCTCCGTTTACATACATATTTTTAGCAAAACACATGGGATTTGAATAATTGGATTTTTCATAATACGGAAGCTCCATTTCTACATATGAAGCCAAATCATTTATATATACATTTTCTATTTGGTTCGATTTATAGAAGACTGATTCGCCAATTTTTTTGACGCCGGAATTAAAGGTAACATTCGTAAGCTTTGCGCATTTCCAGAACGCATAATCTTCTATAACCATATCAGACTTTACACCCACAACATCACCAAAAGTGACATCTGCAAGATAATCACAGTAAGCAAAAGCATTTTCACCTATACGCTTTACCGTTGAAGGAATTGTGACAGATCTGATACTTGTGTCATAAAAAGCTCTTTTACCTATTTCCTCAATACCGCTATAGAAAACAACCTCTTTCAGATTACTAAATTTATAAAAAGCCTCGCTTTGGATTGATTTAACACCATAACCTAAGGTGATTTTTTCAAGTTTTACACAATTATCAAACGGATTACCGGCTATTATTTTTACTGGTTCAATTTTTTCGGTAAGACTTCCTATTATAACCTCTCTGAGTCCACTGTCGCTGAAGGCACGATATCCGATTTTTGTTGTTGCAGGAATTGTTATCTTTTTAAGAGAGTAGCAGTTCTGGAAGGCATAACTCGGTATTGATTCTACTTCTTCGGGAATCACAATTTCCTCCGGCTGTTTTCCGCCGATGTAAAGAGTTGCATCACATCTCATAGGATTACAATAATTATCAAAATGGGCATCAGGATCGACTTTTACACTAAACCAATCCTCAAGAGTTTCAGCATGAATCTCCATATTTTTACAATTGGTACTGAAAGCATTGTAACCAATTATCAGTGAGCTTCCCGTTATTTCAAATCTGTTCAACTTAGAATATCCGTAAAATGCATACTGTTTGATTTTGCCGATACTTTCAGGTACGCGAAGATTTTCAAGAAGTTTACCGTTGATATAAAGGCTTGAATCAGTGCCAAGTGGGTTTGAATCAACTGATACAAAATCTATACTGAGCCAATCTTCAAGCGAGGATGCGTATACACTTTCAATATTGGTGCAATTCTTAAAAGCATCCTTTCCTATGTTTTGAAGTGAAGACCGGATGGTTACGCTTTTAAGATTAACACATCCGACAAAAGCATTATTTCCAATACTTTCCAGTGAAGACGGGAAGGTTATGCTTTTAAGACTCTTACAGTATCCAAAAGCTGAATCAGGAATTGCTGTTACGCCTTCAGGAAATGTATAATCCGTCAGAAGCTCACCCGCAATATAAAGCTTCTCGTTTTTTAAACCGCCAAGACGTAACCATACATAAATGTCCGGAACATAAACACTTTCAATATTGGTGCAGTCAGAAAAAGCCCCTTTCCCTATTTTTTGGACATTGGAATGAAGAGTCAGACTTTTCATTGTTTTAACATTGTAAAACGCAAGTTTGGGGATTTCTGTTATGTTTTCAGGAATAACCAAATCAACCAGCAGTTCACCTGCAACATAAAGATTTTCGGCATAGTACATCGGATTAGCTACAGCCGCTGTTTGCCCGTTGGTTGTATATATATTGTCACATATTGTTAGCCATGTTTCCAAACTATCAACACAAACATTTTCAATGCCTGTTCCGGAAAATGCATAAACTCCGATATGTTCAATCCCCGAATGTAATGTTACACTTTCAATTGATTTAATATTAAATAATCCATACGCAGGAATTTTGGTTACAGATTCCGGTATTACAAGATCAACCAGCAGTTCACCTGCAACATAAAGATTTTCGGCATAGTACATCGGATTAGCTACACTCGTTGCTCGCCCGTTGCTTGTATATATATTGTCACATATTTTTAGCCATGTTTCCAAACTGTCAACATAAACATTTTCAATGTCTGTTCCTGAAAATGCATAATCTCCGATATGTTCAATTCCCGAATGAAGTGTTATGTTTTTTAAAGCTTTATAATTAGCGAAAGCATTATTGGTTATTCTTGTACAGGCCTCCGGAAAAACATAATCACCTGATACAGCTTCCCCACCGATATACAAACACTTTGCATATTGTAGAGGAGCATTTTTATGTTCAAAACTCATCCAGGTTTCAAAGGAATCAACATAAAAAGCGTCAACCATATAATGCGGAGAAAGCCAATAATAACCGAATTCCTTTATCGGTGTTGTAAAGGTTATACTTTTAAGATAAAAATCCTCAAACGCATAGCCGGGTATTGTATCAATATTTTCAGGAATAACAATATCAACCGGCTTTTCATTGTTAATATATATTTCAGGATCTGTATAAGTACATACATTAGAAATTCTGAACCAGGTTTCCAGATCAGGCACATAAACTTTTTTAAGAAAACTACCATCGAAAGCATGAGTGGATACAGACTGAATACTTTCTGAAAAAGTAACAGAGTTGATTTTCAGTCCATGAAATGCATAAGTATTAATTTTGGTTTTACTATCCGGAATGACAACATCAGTCACAACTTTTCCGTCAACATACAAATCGGTATTGAAAAAAAGACCATATAACATACTGTTATTCTCGGTTATATTCAACCATGTTTCAATACTGTCTACATATAATTGTTCAAAATGGTGCTCACTGTTTATATTGCCTATCTTTTTTAATGTTTTAGGTAGGGTTATCGCCTTAGATTTTATATCTGCAGCATAAATTTCCATATTAATTTCAGTCACCGGGTATCCTCCGAGAGTTTCAGGAATAACAATATGTTTTCCGCTGCTGCCAACTCTTCGGATTATCGCTTCTCCGTCAACCACCTCATAAAAAAAGTCGCCTTCCTGAATTACTGTGTCTGCAGCAGATGCATTGATACTTAAAACAAATAATGCAATAAACAATAAAAACGCTACAATAAATATCTTGCCTTTTCTCATAATTTCTCCTCCTTCACATCAATGTTTGTTGTTCGGCAACATTGCAACAGAAACAAATATGCCGTCTGCATAATCACTTTTGATTGCACCGCCATAGCTTTCAGCGGTTTTTTTGATGTTTTTTATTCCGTATCCATGTAAACCCGAAGGATCGTTTTTTGTGCTGACAAGCTCATTTTTGCTGTTAAAAGGATTTTCAGGGCAGGTATTTGTAACTTTGAAAAACACAAAGGATTCTTTCTGCCATATTTCAACCTTTATATTCTTTTCCTCATCATCAGCAAACCTTGTACACGCTTCGATAGCATTATCAATCTGATTTGCAAGCACGGCACAGATATCAACCGCAGATATGTAAAGCTCCGATGAAAGCATAACTCTGTGAGTAAAATTGACACCTTGCCTTTTTGCCTGTGCAATTTTGCAGTTCAATATTGAATCAATTACACTATTTCCACAAACAGAATACTGTGCTTTATCGTAAGACACCTGCAAAAGCTCATCAATATAGTCCTTTGGCTTTTGGTCCATTTCAAGCATACCTCTTAATGTAAAAAGGTGATTTTTAAAATCGTGCACCTGCTGACGTATGGTGTTATGAGAATTTTCAACTTCAATAAAATTCTTCTCCAGCATAGAGTTTGTCATTGCTATAAGTTCACCCTCACGCTTTTCCGTTTCATAGCTCGTTTTCACCGTAACAGCAAAAACGGTAGCAATAAGAGACACTACGGTAAAAAGAATCGAAAAGAAGGATGCCATACGAACCGCAACAACAGACTCACCCATTATTATTCCGGCAAATAAGTACATTATTAAATAAGCACCGAAGGAAATTGCTGAAATCAAGGCGAGATATTTACTGCCTAGAGAAGAGAACAGCGGATAAATCTTCCACATGAGGCAGAAGATAATAATTTTTATCATTAAAACAGCAACATTAAACGCTGGATAATAGTTTTCGTTTATTTTAAGCCTTTCTCCTATGAACATAAAACCGTGTGCAAGAACATAATCAAGTGCATGAAGAAAAAACCAGGTTGTTATAAGAGAAGTACATCTGAGCAGCATACTGCCCTTTGAAACTAATAAATTAACCGCAAAAGAATAACAAACAGCTGACAACAGAACTAAAACCGAATGTTCAGTAAAGTTGCCCATATAAGTTATAAGCACCGTATAAAAACAAGCAAAAGCAGTCAGCAAAGCAATATGTTTGCCGTTTTTATATTTTTTGGAACACATACTGCCCGACACAGCAAACACAGTGAATCCTTCGGTAAAAACAGACAACAATTCAATAATCCTATAGATTTCTTCCATTTTATCACCCCGATTTATAAGCTCCAATGCTCGAGCAAAAATTTCTTAACCCCCTGAAGACATCTTCGGCTTATCTGTAAAATCTTTCCGTTTTTCATTTTCAATTCAAAGCCCGAAAGCTGAGAGATATAATCCACATTTACAAAGCATCCGCGATCAATAAACAAAAATCTGTTATCATCCAGAATATTATAAAATTCCGTTATTCCTCTGTTGTCTGTAATTTCACCCTGAGAATCCGTAGTGATCACAAGCTGCCTCGAAAGACGAATCACACAGACAATGTCAGAGTAAGGAACGCGCCAATATTCACTGTATCTGCGTATTGTAATTATCTTGTCATCCGGTTTTTTCACCTGAGCAACTGTACTGTCAAGAGCTTCCTCAAGGTCTCGTTCAATGTTCATCTTAAGCAGATATCTGAGAGCTCTGAATTTATATCCCATGGTTGCCTGATTTTCCATAGATGTCAGAAATATAATTACGGCTGTTTCAGTATGCTTTCTTATTTCTTCTGCAAGCTCAAAGCCGTTTTTACCAGGCATTGAAACATCAAGAATATAAATATCGGCAAACCTGTTATCCTGAAGTTCATAAGACAGAAATTCAGGATTCAAAAACGCAGCAACATCAAATCTTATATGCTTTTTAAATTCATATTTTTCAATCTCATTTTTCAGCAATTCAACATCCTGTTGACTATCATCACAAATACTTATGCGTATCATCAAAACAACCCCGTTTATAGAGTATTAGATATGTTATTCTACGATTACATAATAGCACAATGAAAAATATAATTCAATTGTTTGTCTTTTTGGTAGATATACAGCGTCTTTTCGGTCAAGATATAACAAAACTATGCGTAAAACGCATGGCTTTGCAGCAAAAAAACTCCCGATTTTCTCGGGAGTTTTCAATTATTATCTTCTGTTATTTACTTGCCTCTTCAATAGCAACTGCACATGCAACAGTCATACCAACCATGGGGTTGTTACCTTAATTTATGGGCTGTTTTTCGGTGTGATTTTGGCAGTTTTAGTGCTTGAAAAACCACTGAAATGGTGCTTTGTGTTCCCTGGTGTATTTTGCTGTTGTAAAGTTTCGGGTGGTGGGTTGGGTTGTAAAGGTTTCGTTTACTTAAACCAACTTCCGATCCACGCAAAGAAATCTTTGATTGCCTTGATTATCTTCTGGAACCAGTTGAGCGATTCTTCAAGATCAGGAACATCAACCTTATAACCAAGTG
>JAZSDP010000061.1:0-1846 GCA_045531265.1 Acutalibacteraceae bacterium | reverse complement strand
GTCCAGGGATACATCGAACAAATCTGCATACCACAGAAGTTTCTGCAGCGGTGGCTCGGCAATACCGGTTTCGTACCGGCCAATGGTTACTTGGGTGGTCTCGCACTTTTCTGCAATTTGCTTTTGGGAATAACGTGCATTTACCCTGAGTTCTTTTAGCCGTTCTCCTACAATATTCATATTTCAACTCACCTCCATACGAGCTGTGTTTATTATAGCACAAATACAGTATATAGTCAATACTGTTTCTGTTTATTTCTGAAACAATTTACAAACGGTTTTCGTGACGAAAATTTCAGGCAGTGCCGACAGCGACATCGGCACTGCCTGTATCTTTTAGGCTTTATTTTCATCGGAATGTTCCTTCATAAACTTCTCAAACTCGGCTTTGCCTTCTTCGGTTTTCAACAGCTTTTCGATTTCTTCAATAAATAAAGCTGCAAGGGAGTTGAGAGCTTCTTCGGGAACGTCCGACTTAAAAACAATTTTCGGATTGTTCATAAGCGATACCTCCTATTTTTTCTTGCCTCCATTTCTGCCGGAGGCAGGCAACGTTAAATACATCATAAAATTCTCCTTACGGGCGGTGACGGATGCCACCGCCCTGTGTTAATCTGTCCCTGGTTACTTCCTATATATCAGTCCCGCGTATTAGGGGACGTTGTGTTCAATTTGAAAAATACCTTCTTAAATATAAAAAATAGTGATGGGGTTACTTGGTTTTCTTCGTGGTCTTTGCTTCTGCTAAATAGATTCTTGTTACCTTGTAACGATGATGACCGAGATTTTCGCTAACGATCTTTTGCGCTTGTCTGGGGTTATCTTTCAATGCCTCTTCGTGAGTCTTCTGCGCGTAGCCATGGCGAAGTCCGTGCCAGGAGATGGTGGCGTGCCTTTTCTTCTTTCCGTCTTCCACGATCTTGTCACGATCCTTGACCATAAACTTCTCTCTGTTGTAGCTCATCCAGTTCTGTAGAGATCGTTTTGCGTCCAAAACACCGTGCTTTTCGCTGCCCGAGATCAGATAATCACCGGGGCGCAATCCTCTGGCTTGAAAATATTCAACATATCTGACGATCAACGCTCTTTGTGCCGGATCGAGTGTAATATTGCGCTTTTGACCGCCTTTGCCCTTGGGAACTACAAGCTGACCGTTTTTCAGTGCCGACATTAAATATTCAAGCTTCGTTCTGCACATTTCTTCTATTCTTAAACCGAAAGCATCAATGAAATCTAAAGCGATCACCACATCCGTTCTGCCCTTTTCCTCAGCAACTGCTCTTGCTTTTTCTTTTTCTTCGGGGAGCCATGCGCGATTATCTACACCAACAGCTCTCTTGGGAAGATCCAAACAGTTATTTTTGGACAGTTTGTTCTTGCTGCCGGAAAGTCTGTGGAAAAATCGGATACCTGATAGATCAGATTGGATGGTAGCCGGTGAAGCGCCTGATTCTATCAGATACTCAACGTAGGCTCGAAAATGTCTGTCTTCCACATTCTTAAACTTTTGCAGACGAAAATTATCTGCTAAAAAGCCGCAGAACCGTTTGGTTGCTTCAAAGTGCCTTTTCCTTGTCCCAAAGCTTAGCTCGTTGCAGTGCTTGTATATGGACGTGACTTGTTCGCAAAGGTTCTTGTAGAGTCCCGGGTTCATTACCTTAATCGGCGGAAGATTTTCGGGTAATATAAGCTCTGTGCCGGGCGGTGCATTTGCCTGTTCCAAGGTGTTTGTTTTATTAAGGTCTGACATAGGAATTGTTCTCCTTTATTTAAGATTTATATTTTCACGCAGCTAAGGGACAGACGCTGCGAAAAAATCTGTGTACGAAAATATGGGTTTTGAGGG
>JAZSDP010000043.1:0-60339 GCA_045531265.1 Acutalibacteraceae bacterium | reverse complement strand
GTTCTCCTTACGGAACTTAAGAAGCTTTTTATAATAATTAAGAATAGAATGAGGATTATTCTGTTCTGCTTCAACATTGATTTCAGTATAGTTGGGGTTAACCTCAAACCACGGTTCGTCGGCAGTTGTGAAGCCTGCATTTTTGCCGTCTGTCCACTGCATCGGAGTTCTTGCATTATCTCTTGAGGCATACATACAGAACTTCATTGTAAGCTTGTCACTGAAACAGAGCTTTCTGAAAAGAGCATAGGTATTAAGTGATGACACATCCTTATATCTGTCAATAGAAGGTATTTTGGGGTTGGTCATACCGATTTCCTGACCCTGATAAATAAAGGGCGTGCCTGACTGACAGATATACATTGTAGCAAGCATTTTACCGCTCTGCTGACGGTATTTTTCACTTCCGTAACGGGAAATTATTCTGGGCTGGTCGTGATTTTCAATGTAGTTTGCATTCCAGGCTTTTCCGTAAAGGTCATTCTGCCAACGAGCATAAACTTTCTTGAGCTTACCCTTTCTGAAGGGTGTAACAAGCCAGTTGGTCATAATATTATCACAACCCATATGCTCAAAGTGGAACATCATATTAAGAAGCTGATTGTCGCCCTCTTCAATGAACTCAAGAGCCTTTTTAGTTGTCATCATAGGTGCTTCACCAACGGTAAAGCAATCATATTCATCGTAAACCTCTTTGAATTCCTTAAGGTACTTCTTAAGGTTAGGACCGTTTGTATAATGCTCAATACCGCAGGCTGTTGGAATGGGGAAGCCGTTGGGAAGACCGGGTTCCTTTGAAATAAAGGTGATAACGTCTTCTCTGAAGCCGTCTACACCAAGGTCGAGCCAGAATCTGATGATATCCTTAACCTCCTGACGAACCTTGGGGTTATCCATATTAAGGTCAGGCTGTTCCTTTGCAAAAACGTGAAGGTAGTATTTATCAATATCTTTGCAGTATTCCCAGGCTTTGCCTTGGAAGGTTGAAAGCCAGTTGTTGGGTTCTTTGCCGGGCTTTCTGCCCTTACGCCATATGTAGTAATCGTGATAAGGGTTATCTTCACCCTTCATACTTTCCTTAAACCATTCGTGCTCAGTTGAGGTGTGGTTAACAACAAGGTCCATAATGACCTTAAGACCTCTTTTATGAGCTTCTTCAAGAACAACCTTGAATTCCTCAAGAGTACCGTAATCTTCAGAAATATCACGGTAATTTGCAATATCGTAGCCATAATCAGCGTTCGGTGAAGGATAAAGGGGTGAGAACCAGATAGCATCAACGCCAAGCTCTTTTATGTAATCAAGCTTTGAAAGGATACCCTTAAGGTCACCAATACCGTCTCCGTTACCATCACAGAAGCTGCGGGGCCATATCTGATAAACAGACATCTCTTTAAACCATTTTTTCTCCATAAATATTCTCCTTTAATTTTTTATCGAAAACTTCAAGGGCGGATAAACCGCCCTTATATTTTTATTTATTTGCTGCAGCCTTTCTTGATTCAATTTCAGCAACAAGCTCTCTCTGTCTCTTTTCAGTAAGAGTATAGAAGAACATAGGAACAGCGCAAGCAAACATACTGATAACACCTGAAAGGATAAGTACATTCCAGAGTGCATCGGGTGACTGAACAAAGCCTGTTTCGGCGTCAATACCTGCAATGCTCATAGACATAACGCCGATGAATGCACCTACAGCCATACCAATTTTATTGATAAGAGTCTGCATTGCAAAGCAGATACCTTCGCCTCTTTCACCTGTTTTCCATTCAAGGTAGTCAACAGTATCGCCAATCATAGCATAGCTCATAATGTTGTTAACGCCCTGAGGAATACCGAGAAGGATAAGACCGATTGCAGCAACAACAAGCTTCCAGGGAGCATCATAGCCGACGAAATACATAACAGCCATTACAACGCCGCCGAAGAGGTGAACAAGAATATAGGTGTATTTCTTTGTAAATTTCTTTGTAAGCCAGGGAACAAGAAGCGATGCAACAAGACCGCCGGGAATAACAAGAAGGGTAATAATTCCGTAAAGGCCTTCATTCTTAAGTACATACTTTGCAAAGTAAAGGCCGCCTGTATAAGTATAAACCATTCTTGCTCCGCCGAGAACACCTGAAAGAACGATGAGAAGAAGTTCCTTGTTCTTGAAGAGGAGCTTGAGGTTATGTGTGAATGAAGGTACATTTTCATAGTCAGCAGTAATATGTTCCTTTGTGTTTTTAAAACCGTAGAAGAACATGGGCATCGCTGCAACAACAAATACAACAGCACAGATGAAGTAAACCCACTTGAGAGTATCAGCATTAGCCTGAACACTGTCGCTCATAACAGTACCGATAAATGAACGTGCAGCCTCTTCAATGGTTTTGCCTTCATTTGCAACAATACCTGCAATCTGCTCAGCCTTATCAACCATAATCTGCTCAAGATGAGCTTCAGTATACTTGAATTTAGCAGTTGCTGCATTTGTAATGATAGGCACGCCAACGGTAACAATACCTGCACCAACGGTACAAACAAGACGAACTACAGTAAGAATATTGCCTCTTACAGTAGTGTCGTTTGTAAGGCAGGTTGCAAGTCCCCAGTAGGGAACATCAGCAACAGTGTAAACAACGGACCAAATAACATAAAGAACGGAAATAGTAACAAAGGTCCAGGCAGCTTTAGCCTGATATACAGGAAGGAAGCAAAGAATTGTACAAATACCAATGGGTATAGCCATCCACTTGAGGAAAGGTCTGCATTTGCCCCATTTGGTTCTGGTTTTGTCAACAATAGAACCCATAATGGGGTCATTGAAAGCATCAAATACTCTTGTAGCAAGCATAAGAATAGCAACAGCAATTGCACCTTCCAAAGCACCGACTTTAACGCCTTCAGCACCGAAAAGAAGAGCATCAGTCATAAATACTGTAAGGTAAGAGCCGATGATGGTACAGATAAAGTTCTGACCGAAACCTGCCACGCCGTAAGCAACGGCTTCCTTCGGCTGAACGCCCTTGTCAGGTGTTGTGCCGAAGAGTTTGTGAAGAAACGGATTGATTTTCATTATTCAGCAATCTCCTTATAATATAATAATTTCATAAATGTGATTGTATCATACTAAATAAAAAAAGGCAAGTGCATAAATGAGTTTTTGTTCAATAATGTCGATTATTTAATAAAAAATTTATATATTACACAAAAAATATTACTCCGTATTCTAATACGGAGTAATATACGGTTATAGAATTTTTTTAAGATACTGTCCTGTGTACGAATTAATATTTTCCGCTATTTCCTCAGGTGTCCCTACACCGATGACAGTTCCGCCGCCATCTCCGCCCTCAGGACCTAAATCAATAATATGGTCGGCGCATTTTATAACATCAAGATTGTGCTCTATAACAATAACGCTGTTGCCGTTATCAACCAAAGACTGCAGAACATTAATAAGCCTGTGAACATCTGCAGAGTGAAGGCCTGTTGTAGGCTCATCAAGGATGTATATTGTTCTGCCCGTTGATGTTTTTGAAAGCTCCGTTGAAAGCTTTACACGCTGTGCCTCACCGCCTGATAGCGTTGTTGCAGGCTGACCAATTTTAATGTAACCGAGTCCTACATCATAAAGTGTTTTCAGTTTGTTATATATTTTTCTGTGATTTTCAAAGAAGGTCATCCCCTCTTCAACGGTCATTTCGAGCACATCGTAAATTGATTTGCCCTTGTATTTAACATTCAGCGTCTCACCGTTATATCTCATACCCTTACAAACTTCGCACGGCACAAAAACATCAGCAAGAAAATGCATCTCAATTTTAACTATACCGTCACCCTGACAGGCTTCACATCTGCCGCCTTTGACATTAAAGGAAAATCTGCTTGCGGTATAGCCTTTTGCTTTTGAATCAACAGTGGATGCAAACAGCTCTCGGATATCCGTGAAAACACCAGTATATGTTGCAGGGTTTGATCTGGGTGTTCTTCCTATGGGAGATTGGTCAATAGCTATAACCTTATCTAGATGCTCCACACCTTCCATTTTTCTGAACTGACCGGGTATCTTTTTAGAACCGTTAAGTTCATTAGAAAGGTGTTTATAAAGAATTTCATTTACAAGGGATGACTTGCCTGAGCCTGACACACCGGTTACGCATACGAGTTGCCCGAGAGGTATTTCAACATTTATATTTTTCAGATTATTCTGACCAGCTTCATAAATTTTTAGGCTCTTGCCGTTGCCCGGTCGTCTTTTCTCAGGTACGGGAATAATCTTCTTTCTGCTGAGATACTGTCCCGTAAGGGATTCCTCGCAATTCATAATATCCTGAACACTGCCCTGACAGACGATGTTACCGCCGTGTATACCTGCACCGGGACCTACATCAACAATATAATCAGCTTCTAACATTGTGTCTTCATCGTGCTCAACAACAATAAGGGTGTTTCCTATATCCCTGAGGTGTTTAAGCGTATTAATTAGCTTTGCATTATCTCTCTGATGAAGACCTATGCTCGGCTCGTCAAGAATGTAAAGAACGCCTACAAGAGATGAACCTATTTGGGTTGCAAGGCGGATACGCTGACTTTCACCGCCCGAAAGGGAGCCTGACTGCCTTGCAAGGGTAAGATAATTTAGTCCCACACTTTCAAGAAACGCAAGACGTTCAGTAATTTCTTTAATAATTAGCCTTGCAATAATCATTTCTCTTTCACTCAGAGAATCGCTTAAATTTCTTATAAAACTTAAGGAATCGGAAACCGACATTGAACATACTTCGTGAATGTTTTTACCGCATACCGTAACAGAGAGGGCTTCTTTACTCAGTCGGGCACCGTTACACTCTTTACACTCGGTAGTGGTCATAAGAGATTCAATTTCTCTTCTTGAAAGCTCGGATGAAGATTCGTTATATCTTCTTTGTAAATTGTTTACAAGGCCTTCAAAGGAGGTATAATACGTTCCGCCGCCGTAGCTTGTGTTGCGTTCCATTTTAAGCTTTTCGTCGCCCGTTCCGTAAAGAAGAGCATTATAAGCCTCAAGGCTGAAATCCTCTATGGGGGTATCAAAATCAAAGCCGTATTTTTTGCCCAAAGCGTCATAATACATACCGGCAATGCTTGAAGAGTCCTTTGCAGACCAGCCAAACGCCTTGATTGCCCCCTGCCTTATGGAAAGCTTTCTGTCGGGAATAATAAGCGACGGAGAAATTTCCATAAATACACCGAGACCTGAGCATTTTTTGCAGGAACCGAAGGGGCTGTTGAAAGAAAACATTCTGGGTGTAATTTCTCCGAAGCTTACGCCGTGCTCAGGGCAAGCATAGTTAAGCGAAAACATAAGCTCATCCGAACCAACAACATCAACAATAAGTAAGCCTTCCGAAAGCTTTGTTGCGGTTTCAATTGAGTCACTTAAACGGGATTTAATGCCCTCTTTTATTACAAGTCGGTCTACAATAACTTCAATAGTGTGCTTTTTATTCTTTTCAAGCTTGATTTTTTCTGATAAATCATAAACAATGCCGTCTATTCTGACTCGTACAAAGCCGGATTTTCTTATGCTTTCAAGCTCCTTTACATATTCACCCTTTCTGCCTCTTACAATGGGTGAAAGAAGCATAATTTTTGTACCTTCATTAAGAGTGAGTATTTTTTCAACAATCTGATCAACGGTCTGCTGTTTGATTTCTCTGCCGCAAACAGTACAGTGTGGTACACCTATTCGGGCATACAGAAGTCGGAGATAGTCGTAAATTTCTGTAATAGTACCGACAGTTGAACGTGGATTTTTTGATGTTGTTTTCTGGTCAATTGAAATTGCAGGTGAAAGACCTTCGATATAGTCAACATCAGGCTTTTCCATCTGACCCAAGAACTGCCTTGCATAGGATGAAAGGGATTCAACATATCTTCTCTGTCCCTCGGCATAAATTGTATCAAAAGCAAGGGATGATTTGCCGGAGCCTGAAAGGCCCGTAAAAACAATAAACCTGTCCCTCGGAATTGTCAGGTCAATGTTTTTCAGGTTATGCTCCCTTGCACCCTTGATTATCAAATCTTTTTGTGACATATTTCACCATCCGTTTTACATCATAGATTTAAGTTTTTCAATTTTATCCCTGATTATTGCCGCATATTCAAACTCAAGTATTTTGGCGGCATCATTCATTTCAGCTGTTAACTGCCTGATAGTCTTTTCTTTGTCAATTCTTGAAAGACGCTTGAAAGCTTTATCAGTATCTTCCTTTTTAGTTGAAATTTCAAGCACATCGCGGACCTGTTTTGTAATCGTTTTAGGCGTGATGCCGTGCTTAAGGTTGTATTCAGTCTGTATTTTTCTTCTTCGTTCTGTTTCTGTAATTGCATATTCCATTGACGGTGTGACACAGTCAGCGTACATAATAACTTCACCGTTAGCGTTTCTCGCAGCACGGCCAATGGTCTGTACGAGCGATGTTTCCGAACGGAGAAAGCCTTCTTTGTCGGCATCAAGAATAACAACAAGAGAAACCTCAGGAATATCAAGACCTTCTCTTAAAAGGTTAATACCCACAAGAACATCAAATTCACCAAGCCTCAGGTCACGGATAATCTCCATTCTTTCAATAGTGTCAACATCATAATGCATATATTTGACCCTTATACCGAGGTCATCAAGATAATCCGTAAGAGATTCTGCCATTTTCTTTGTAAGCGTTGTTATTAGCACTCGTTCTTTCCTCTCGGCGCGGATATTAATTTCGCTTACGATATCATCAATCTGACCATCTGTAGGCTTAACGGTGATAATCGGGTCAAGAAGTCCTGTCGGTCTTATTATCTGTTCTGCAATCTGTATGCTGTGCTCTTTTTCAAAAGGACCCGGTGTTGCACTTACAAATATTTTCTGACCTACAAGGGAATAAAATTCATCAAACTTCAGCGGTCTGTTATCGTAAGCCGAAGGCAAACGGAAGCCGAATTCAATAAGGCTTTCTTTTCTTGACCTGTCACCGCCATACATAGCTCTCAGCTGTGGCAGCATAACGTGGGATTCATCAACAAACAGCAAAAAATCATCAGGAAAATAATGCAGAAGCGTAAACGGTGCTTCCCCGGGCTCTCTGCCTGCCATAATTCTTGAATAATTCTCTATACCCTTGCAAAAACCCGTTTCTTTAAGCATTTCAAGGTCATAAAGCGTACGTTCTCTTATTCGCTGAGCTTCAAGCAACTTACCCTGCTTAGTAAATTCAATAACTCTCTGTTCCATCTCATATTTGATTTCAGCCATTGCTCCCTCAAGCTTTTCGGGTGATACAACATAATGGGACGCCGGATAAACTGCAACATGAGAAAGATTGTTTTTAATTTCACCCGTAAGAGGATTTATTTCAGAAATTCTGTCAATTTCATCACCGAAAAATTCAACACGAATGGCTGTATCACTTGTATACACGGGATATATTTCAACAACATCACCCCTTACCCTGAACTTATTTCTGATAAAGTTAACATCATTTCTTTCATATTGTATCTCTACCAACTTTGCTATCAGCTCATCTCTGCTTTTTTCCATACCGAGACGCAAAGAAATAACCATATTTCGGTAATCAATAGGATTACCGAGAGAGTAAATGCAGGATACACTTGCAACAATTATAACATCCCGTCTTTCTGATAAGGCTGAAGTAGCTGAATGACGGAGTTTATCAATTTCATCGTTTATTGCTGAATCTTTTTCGATATAAGTATCTGTTGTTGGAATATATGCTTCAGGCTGATAGTAATCATAGTATGATACAAAATATTCAACTGCATTTTCAGGAAAAAATTCCTTGAATTCACTGCACAGCTGACCTGCAAGGGTTTTATTATGTGCAAGCACAAGAGTAGGTCTGTTCAACTCAGCAATAATATTAGCCATTGTAAAGGTTTTACCCGAACCGGTAACACC
This sequence comes from Acutalibacteraceae bacterium, assembly GCA_045531265.1. Classification (GTDB taxonomy): domain Bacteria; phylum Bacillota; class Clostridia; order Oscillospirales; family Acutalibacteraceae; genus UBA6857. Next base: position 52,409 of record JAZSDP010000043.1, on the reverse strand, counting down.
GAGAAGTGTCTGCTCTTTATAGCCTTTATTAACACCGTCAACAAGAGCTTTAATTGCCTCAGGTTGGTCACCGGTTGGTTTAAAAGGTGATACCAATTTTAACTTATCCATAATAAAACCTCCTTTTGAGAACATTTGTTCTTATTATACCACAAAGAATGAAAAAAATAAAGTGTTTTAATATAAAAATCCCGAACAAATATCCGGGATTTAAAATTACTTATTAAAAGGTGACGGCAAGTCGTAAAATATGTTAGCAAATTGAATTGTGCTCACCATTGAAAAATGTGCGGTTTCAGTAAGGATAATGTGGTCAGTAAGCTTAACTTTCAGGCTTTTAAGCAAATCAAAAGCTTTCTGAGTAATTGCAACGTCCTCTCTTGACGGTAAAGCGACACCGTGAGGATGATTATGCGAAATAATAACCGAAGTTGCTTTTGTTTCAAGGGATACTGAAGCAAGCTTGCGTAAATCAAAAAATGACGAAGAAATATCACCGTCGTTGAGCTTTTTGGAAATAATAAGCTTGCCTTCAGCGTCAAAGAATAAAGCATATACACTTTCGTGGGTATTGCCAACATATTTACTGCGTAAGTATGTAACAATCTCATCGGTATTTTCAAACTTTTTCTTTTGCTCCGTTACATTATCAATATATCTGTTGTACACAGGAAGCATTATTTTAATAAGAAACGCCACATTTTCAGTAATATATGGCTGCGACACAAGTGATTCAACATCTGCCTCAAGAACAGCAGAAAAAGAGCCAAAATTCTTTATCAGATTATGTGCTATATCATTGGTATTTCTCTGAGGCAAGGCATAATACAGCAGCATTTCCAAAATCTCATGGTCTTCAAAGGCATCAATACCCTGCTGAAAGAATTTATCCCTCATTCTTTTTCTGTGACCTGAATGGACATTTATCTTTTTGGTTTCAGATTTGTTCTTTTCGGTTCCCATAACATTCTCCGATATAAAAGAAAGAGCCTTTTAAAAAAGGCTCTTTGCAGGTTATAATTAAAATCAGATTGAAATTTCAAGAGCCATCTTGTACATATCAAGATCAATAGAGTTCTTCATGCCGAGTGCTTCAAAAATATCAAAATCGAGAATATGCTCCTTCTGCATAGCAACAACTCTGTTGCCGATGCCGTCCTTAAGAAGCTGAACAGCATGATAACCCATCTGGCTTGCAACAATTCTGTCCTTGGCTGTGGGTGAACCGCCGCGCTGTACGTGACCGAGAATGGTAGCTCTTGCTTCTACACCTGTTTCAGCCTGAATTCTCTTTGCCATTTCTTCAACGCCGCCGATAGCTTCTGAAACAATGATAACAAAGTGTACCTTATTGCTCTTCTGTGTACGCTTCATTCTTTCAATAACATCACGGTCAAAGTCGTAAGGCACTTCAGGGAGAAGGATTGATGTAGCACCGCAGGCAATACCAGAGGTAAGTGCAAGATAGCCTGCACCCCTGCCCATTACTTCAACTACTGCACAACGGTCGTGAGACTCAGCAGTATCTCTGATTCTGTCAACCATCTGCATAATTGTATTCATAGAGGTATCATAACCGATTGTGTAGTCGCAGCAGCCGATATCATTATCAATTGTACCGGGAATTGCGACGCAGGGAATACCGCGCAGTGGAAGGTCTCTTGCACCTCTGAATGAGCCGTCGCCGCCGATAACAACAAGTCCTTCGATACCTCTTCTCTTGCAGGTTTCAATAGCATCGTTCATGCCTTCTTCAGTCTTGAAGCGAGAGCTTCTTGCTGAATAAAGAATTGTCCCGCCTCTGTTGATAATATCGGAAACTGAGCGAAGATTCATTTCATACATATCGTCATCCATAAGACCGTTGTAGCCTCTTCTGATGCCGTATACCTTCATACCGAGCTCACAGCCTGCACGAACAACAGCTCTTATGGCAGCATTCATACCGGGAGCGTCGCCGCCGCTTGTTAAAACACCGATAGTCTTAATCATTGTAACATCCTCCTATAGGTCTGCAAATTTCAAAGAAGCTGAAAATTCAGCTGAAATATTAACAGTTTTAAAATAATCCTAAATAATTATACATAAATCCCCCTGAATGTCAAGGATTATCCGAAAAAATGACAATATCCGCTTTTAAATTTTAATATTATTTTCGCACAACAACATTATCATCGCCAAGAATGTTAATCATTTCGGAAATCATGGGGTCATTAAGGTTTACATAACCTATTGTTTTATATTTCTTACTGTCAGTATAATAGCAGTAAACGGGAAATGTTCCGCTGAAAATATCAAGCAGTAATGTAATTTTTCTCATTTCCTTGCTTTTATCTGAGGAAAGGCGAAGAAAAACACCTTTTCTTTGCTTTTTTTCACTTGAAACATTATTTGTCTGCTTGTACTGATTTTTTGGGTTGGGCTCAATTGATTCGCAGACAACTGAGGGCTCTCTGTCCTCACGAAGGCTGAGTCTTCCCCTTATAAGAACAATATTGCCGGGTTGAAGAAGCATTGTTTTATCGGCAAAAAGCTTTGAAAAAACAATACATTCAATTGAAGCGGAAATATCTTCAAGCTGAATAAAGCACATAGTAGCGTTGTTCTTTGTACTTTTCTTTTCAAGCTTTGATATTATTCCGAGAAGTTTGACGCTTGAATTATCCTTATAAAATGAGCCAAAGGAATTATCGCTCTCAATAATATCGGATATTTTATCAGCTTTAATATGCTTATATAATTCTTTATATTCGTCCATAGGATGGCCTGATATATAAAGTCCGGTTATATCCTTTTCATACTTTAAAAGCTCATTATAGGGTAATTCGTCAAGTTCGGGTGCATTGAGCTGATTCATAGACGAAAACTCTGAATCATCATCAAAAAAACCGATCTGACCGATTACATTTCTGTTTTTATCAGCATCAAGGTCTGCAATTATAACAGGTAGCATATGGAGCATCTGATTGCGATTAAGGTCAAGTCCGTCAACAGCACCACTTTTTATAAGACTTTCAACGGCTCTTCTGTTAAAATCTTTACCGCCGTAAACTCTTTTACAGAAGGTGTAAAAGCTTGTATACTTACCTCCTTGCTCACGGGAATCAATAATCGTTTTAATGAATCCCCTGCCAAGGTTTTTAATAGCAAGAAGACCGAAACGGATTGCTCCGTTTTTAACCGTAAAGCCTTCAAAGCTGCTGTTTATACTGGGTGACAGAACCTTTATACCCAATCTTGTACATTCGGAAATATAGTTAGATATTTTTGCCGATGAATCAAGTACGCTGGTCAAAGTAGCCGCAAGAAGCTCACAGGGATAATGTGCTTTTAAAAATGCCGTCTGATAGGAAACATAAGCATAAGCCGCAGCGTGTGATTTATTAAAGGCATATTTTGCAAAATTTGACATTTCATCAAAAATTGCGTTTGCTTGTGCAACGGTAACACCGTTATTTACAGCACCGACAATGCCTTCGTCCTTGCTGCCGTAAATAAAAATTTCACGTTCCTTTTCCATAACGTCAATTTTCTTTTTACTCATAGCACGGCGAACAAGGTCAGCTCTTCCATAGGAGTAACCCGCTAACTTACGGCAGATTTCCATAACCTGCTCCTGGTAAACCATACATCCGTAGGTAACATCAAGAATATCGCGAAGCTGTTCTGCCTTATAAACAGTATCCTGTGGATTATGTCTGTTATGAATATATGTGTCAATTGAATCGGCAGGTCCCGGACGGTAAAGAGAAATAACAGCAATAAGGTCTTCAAGGCTCTGAGGCTTCAGTCTCGAAAGTACACTTCTCATACCTGCTGATTCATACTGAAACACAGCATCGGTTCTGCCCTGAGAAAGTATATTAAATGTTTCTGCATCGTCAGGATTTATTACCGATATATCAAAATCCGTGTTGTTTTGCTTTATCATTTTAACTGCATCATCAATAACAGTAAGAGTGCGCAGTCCGAGAAAGTCCATCTTCAAAAGACCGAGCTGTTCAAGGGTTACCATTGTAAACTGAGTAACAACACTTTCATCGTTTACAGCAAGGGGCACATAAGACGAAACGGGGTCTCTTGTAATAACAACACCAGCCGCGTGAGTGGAAGCGTGGCGTGGCATACCCTCAACCTGCCTTGCAATATCGATCAGCTTCCTTACATCATCATTTGAGTTATAAAGAGACTGCAACTCTTTTGTTTTGAGAGCTTTATCAATTGTTATTTTCAGCTCATTCGGTATAAGCTTTGCAACTTCATCAACAGTGGCGTACGGCAGGCCGAGAACTCTGCCCACATCTCTTATTGCCGCCCTTGCAGCCATAGTGCCGAAGGTTACAATCTGAGCCACATGGTCAGCACCGTATTTTGATATAACGTAATCAATAACCTCCTGCCGCCTTACATAACAGAAATCAATATCAAAGTCAGGCATACTGACTCTTTCAGGGTTAAGAAAGCGTTCAAACAGAAGGTTGTACTTTATAGGGTCAATACCCGTAATACCGATACAATAAGCTGCAAGGGAGCCTGCGCCAGAGCCTCTGCCGGGACCGACGGGAATTTTTTTGCTCTTTGCATAGCGGATAAAATCGTGAACTATGAGGAAATAATCAACATAGCCCATTTTATTTATAACTTCAAGCTCGTAATTCAGCCTGTCAATATATTCTTGTGGCGGATAATCGCCTTTAAGCTGACTCAGACCGTAAAAGCACTGGTTTTTGAAATACTCAAAATGATCCATATTGTTAGGCACTTCAAAATGGGGTAATTTAGTATTGCCGAATTCAAATTCAACATTGCACATATCGGCAATTTTCTGAGTGTTTTCAACCGCTTCGGGAATCTGAGAAAACAGCTCAAGCATTTCGTTTTCACTTTTTACATAGAATTCGTCGGTGCTGAATTCAAGCCCCGTTGCTTCACCTAAAACATGGTTAGTCTGAATGCAGATAAGCACCTGCTGAACAGAAGAGTCCTCTTTATTGATATAATGAGCGTCATTAGTGGCAACAAGAGGAATGCCTGTTTCTCGCGAAAGGCAGACTAAATCCGGTATAATGTCAAGCTGTTCCCTTAAGCCGTGGTTCTGGATTTCAATAAAATATTTTCCTTTACCGAAAAGATTATGATACCACAAGGCAGTCTCTTTTGCCTTGTCATACTCTCCTCTCATAAGAAGTCGGGGTATTTCGCCCGCGAGACATCCTGAAAGCGCAATAAGCCCTTCGTGATGCATTTCGAGCAGTTCACGGTCAATTCTCGGCTTGGTATAAAAACCTTCCGTCCAGGCTTTACTAACCATAGCAATAAGGTTTTCGTAACCTTTATTGTTTTCGCAAAGAAGAACCAGATGATATCTTTCGTTATCAAGACCGTGCACCTTATCGTGTCTTGTTCTTTGTGCAACATAGCATTCGCATCCGATAACAGGCTTTATTCCTTTTTCTTTTGCTGCCTTGTAAAAATCCACTGCTCCGTACATAACGCCGTGGTCGGTTATTGCAACCGAATTCTGACCGAGTTCAAGAACTCTGTCCATAAGCTTATTTATTCTGCAGGCGCCGTCAAGAAGACTGTATTCCGTATGCAGATGTAAATGAACGAAAGACATCATATCCCTCCTTTATTTTACCTTTAATCTTTCAACAAGCTCCTTGTCAGGCTTGGTTATAATAGTCCAGTATTCGTGATAAATCACCATACCCGCTTTAGCACCGTTAGGCTTTTTAAGCTGCTTTACCCTTGTATAATCAACGGGAACAAGCGACGAATCCTTTGCCTTACTGTGGTAAGCTGCAATTACTGCCGCCTGCTCAATAGAAAGGTCGGATATTTCATTGCCGTCACCGAAGATTACAACGTGTGAGCCCGGCGTTTTCTGTGTATGAAGCCACATATCATTTTTAGAAGCAGTTTTAAGCGACAATTTATCGTTCTGCACATTGTTTCTGCCGACAAAGATTCTGAAGCCGTCGTCGCTTCTGAATTCGTATGGCGGTAATTCCTTAGGCGGCTTTTGTTTTTTACCTTTGGTGTTTTTAATATATCCTCCGTCGGAAAGCTCCATTCTTATTGCAGATATTTCATTGTCCGTATCTGCACGGGAAAGCTCATCAAGAACAGATTCAAGATAAATTATTTCATCCTCACCGTTTTTTATAAGCTCTGCAAGCATTTTTTCTGCTGTTTGTGCTTTTCGGTAGTCCTTATAATACTTTTTCTGATTTTCCTGAGGTGATAAAGCAGGGTTACACGGAATTTTGATTAAATTACAATTATCGTAGTAATTTTCAACCTCATAGAATGTAACACCTTTACTGAGTCGGTGCATATTCGCAACAATCAATTCGCCGTAAAGCTTTAATTTATCCTTATCCTCACATCTTTTAAGCTCTTCACGCTGTGCAATAATCTTGCGGGCTGTACGGTCAATCATATTGTTGAGCAGTTTTATAAGCTCGTGACCGCGGTGATTTATTCTGTTTATTCTGTCGCGCTCAAAATAAAAGTCATCAAGAAGTGCAGAGCAGCTCGGATAACTTCTTACTTTTAGCTTATCACCGTACTGTTTAATATCAAGGTGAGATAAGTCCTTCGGTTTGCCGTTTTCTTCGCAAAGAATATATACATCACCTGAACTGTTGAGATTTTTCTGAATTCCGAGTATTTCGCCTTTTAGTATATCGCACTTTACCGAACTAAGACTGCTTACGAAAACATCCTCAAAAGCCGTTTTATGAGCAATTTCGCGTGCAATAACAGGTGAAACGCCCTGAATTGAATTCATTATTGCTGAAGAGAGATATTTATCCTTTTGTAAGAGGATTCTTTCAGTAATTTCATTTATATCCGATGTTTCAATTGAAAGTTTATTCTGCTTTGGCGGTAAGCAATATTCAAGACCCGGAAGAATCTGTCTTACGGAAGATGTGGTATAGTCGACTCTCTTTATAGAGTCAATTATCTTATCGCCTGATATAAGGATAAGGTTTGAATACTTTCCCATAATTTCAACACATACAGTAAGCTCGATTTTATCACCGATTTCATTTGTGGCATCAAAATCAATAAAAAGAATTCTGTCCGTTTCAAATTGACGTACATCCTTGATTAAAGCACCTTGAAGATACTTCCTTAAAAGCATACAGAACATAGGAGGTACGGGAGGATTATCTATATTATGATTTGTAAAATGAACCCGGGGACTGTCAGCGCGGACACAGAGAAGAAGCTTTTTATTAATACTTCTGCCCCTGAGATTCAACACAATTTCATCCTTTGTAGGCTGATTTACCCGATCAACTCTTAAGCCCACCGCATTATTAATAAGCTCATTTCTTACTTTTCTTAAAAAAATTCCGTCTAATGCCATAATTTTAACCTTTATCCGATGAAATTTATTGGATTTGACTGTCTGAGCACAGACATTTCCAATGAAGGAAATTCCTTTTTCAGTATACCCATAAGCCTGCCCGTTGAAGGCATTTCTGTTTCAAAATGACCGGCCGCTATAACTGTAATGCCCTTTTCCTTTGCATCAAGCATCTGATGGTGGCTGATATCACCCGTAACATAAGCATCGGCACCCATTTCAATTACATCTGGGAGAAAATCCATTCCTGCACCGCCGCAAACAGCAACTTTTTTGATTGTTTTTCCGCAATCAACAACCCTGCACACAGTGTTCAGTTTTTTGCTGACAGATTCTGCAAATTCAATTGTGCCCATACCATCAATTTCGCCTATTCTTGCCATAGGCATCTCGCATTCAGCAGAAGTAACACCCTTAACATTCCTAATGCCGAGAATTTCACAAAGAACATCATTAACTCCGCCAGAGGCACAGTCAAAGCAGGTGTGAGCAGAAATTGCACTTATGCCGTTTACGGCAAGTTCATAAGGAAGATTACCCTTTGTGAAGCTTTTCTGTGCCTTGAAAATAATCGGATGATGAGTGATTATAAGATCAGCTCCATATTCCTTGGCAAGAGAAAGAGTTTCGCTTGTAAGGTCAAGGCAAAGAGCAATTCTGCTGATAACTTTATCCTCATCACCAACAAGCAGACCGCAATTATCCCATTCGCATTTAGTATTATATGGAGCTATTTTATTTATGTAATCAGAGATTGTTTTAACTGTAATCATGCGCCGTAAACCTCCGTAAATTTCGTTTTTATGTCATTTATAAGATTTTCAAGCTCATATGTACCTTCAATTCCTGCTTTTTTCTGTGCTTCAAGCTTTTTATTAAGAGTGAATATCATTTTTTCAATATATTTCTTTGTATTTTCATCATTATTCTTTAAAAGCTCACCGAGGTAATAATAAGACTTTTCATAATCATATATGAGTCCTGCATAACTTGCACTAATTGCAACATAATGCCGTTTCCCGTCAGTAGACGTTGTTTCTTTATTGATTTTAAAGCCGTTTTTGCAGAAATACTCCCTTAGCACCTCTGCATGAGTCATTGGCTGTGCGATTATATTGATATTCTCATTTTTAACCCAGGGTGCACAGTCAATTATTTCGGAAATGAGTATTCCTCCCATACCTGCCATTACAATATCATCAGCAGAATTTTCGGGAATATTTTTCAGTCCGTTGGATAAAATGAGTTGTACTTTATCAGTCAGACCGCAATCAATCACTGTCTGCCGAGCATTGTTAAGCGGACCTTTATTAATATCAGCGGCAATACCACAGGGACAAACGCCTTTTTCAATAATATAACAAAGTAAATATGCATGGTCTGTGCCGATATCAGCAACAACGCTCCCTTGTCTTACAAGCGAAGCTACAGCAGAAAGACGGTCATCAAGTTTAATTTTACTCATATTTCCTCCGGATAGTAAATAATAACAAACTGAGCCACCCGAAAATACAGGTGGCTCAGAGTTGAATAGCTTATTTTGAAGCAAGATATTCGTTGATTCTGCCAACGAGAACATCAACACTTACGCCGTGAACTGCGCAAGCCTCTTCAACACTTTCGCCTCTTGAAGCAGGACAGCCGAGACAGTGCATTCCCATTTCAAAAAAGAACATTGCAGTGCCGGGCTCCTTATCAAGAATGTCGCCGATAAGCATATCTTTTGTGATTTCTTTCATTATGTGACCTACCTTAAAATTATTTTGCGAGTTTTTTCTTTAATTCAAGAGCATCCTTGGCCTTGATTACGATATTTTCTGCATCAAGTCCGTAAATCTTGAGAAGCTCAAGAGCGGGGCCAGACTTACCGAAGGTATCGTTAACGCCAAGACGGACAACGGGTACGGGATACTCCTCCGAAAGCACCTCTGCAACTGCTCCGCCGAGACCGCCTATAATGCTGTGCTCTTCAGCAGTAACAATTGCGCCAGTTTCCTTTGCAGCCTTAATAAGAATTTCCTTATCAATGGGCTTAATTGTATGAATATTGATAACTCTTGCATCAATGCCTTCAGCCTTAAGTGTTTCAGCAGCGATAACTGCTTCATTAACCATGAGACCGGAAGCTACAATTGTAACATCATTACCGTCCTTAAGCTGAACGCCCTTACCGAGTTCAAACTTATAATCATCAGCGTTGATACGGGGAACTGCAAGTCTGCCGAATCTCATATAAACGGGGCCATCGTGTTCTGCGGCGGCAATAACTGCCTGCTTAGCTTCAACATCGTCAGCAGGGTTAATGATAACCATATTGGGAATTGAGCGCATAAGAGCAATATCCTCACAGCACTGATGACTGGCACCGTCTTCACCAACGGAGATACCTGCATGAGTTGCGCCGATTTTAACATTAAGGTTGGGGTAAGCAATTGAGTTTCTTACCTGCTCAAAAGCTCTGCCTGCGGCAAACATTGCAAAGCTTGATGCAAACACGGTATAGCCAGTTGTTGCAAGACCAGCTGCAATACCCATCATATTACCTTCTGCAATACCGCAGTCAATAAATTTTTCGGGGAATTCCTTTTTAAATGTAATTGTTTTTGTTGCTTTTGCAAGGTCAGCGTCAAGCACAAGAATATTATCTCTTACACCGAGCTCCTTTAATGCGGCGCCGTAAGCGTCTCTTGTTGCACATTTGATTACATCAGCCATAATTACACCTCCAGCTCTGCCATTGCGGCATCAAGTTCAGCCATTGCCTGAGCATACTGCTCTGCATTTGGAGCGGAACCGTGCCAATCGCACTTATCTTCCATAAATGATACGCCCTTACCCTTAACAGTGTGAGCAACAATGCAGGTGGGCTTACCCTTACATTCGTCAGCCTTTTTAAATGCTTCTTCAATTTCACAGAAGCAGTGGCCATTGATTTCAACAACATTCCAGTTGAATGCTTCAAACTTTTCCTTAATCGGATAAGGTGAGTTAACCTCGTCAAGTGAGCCGTCAATCTGAAGGTTATTATAGTCAACAATAGCTACAAGATTATCAAGCTTGCGGTTACCTGCAAACATTGCTGCCTCCCATACCTGGCCTTCTTCAATTTCGCCGTCACCGAGAGGTACATATACTTTAAAGTCCTTACCTGAAAGCTTTGCACCCAAAGCCATACCGCAAGCAGCTGAAATGCCCTGACCGAGTGAGCCTGTGCTCATATCAACGCCGGGCGTATATCTCATACTGGGGTGACCCTGAAGGATAGAATCGGGCTTTCTGAGAGTCTTGAGAAGCTCAACCGGGAAAAATCCTCTATGAGCAAGAGCCGCATAAAGCGCAGGAGCAGTGTGACCCTTTGAAAGGACAAATCTGTCTCTGTTTTCGTCATCGGGATTCTTCGGGTCAACATTCATCTTTTCAAAATACAGATATGTTACGATATCGGTAATTGAAAGTGAACCGCCCGGATGACCGGATTTTGCATTAAATGTGCCTTCGATTACCCCTTTGCGCACATTAACGGCAATTTTTTTGAGTTCTTTTTTTCTGTTTTCTTCCATTGTTATCCTCCTTATTTATTTGAATGGTTTTTAATAATAAACTCTATCAAATCTGCAACCGCACCGTTATTACAGTGGCAGGTTACTAATTTTGCAATTTTTTTCATACCTTTAGGTGCCTGCCCGCAGCAAGCAGGTAAGCCGACCTGTTTAAGCATTTCATAATCATTAAAATAGTCGCCGATTGCGGCTGTGTTTTCATTTTTTACGCCAAGCATTTCAGCAAGCTTAAGCACGGCTTTTCCCTTGTTGGTGTCCTCGTTAACCATTTCATAGCTCCACTGAGATGAAAACATCAGATTTTCTGTTGTGTTGGACATACTTTCTATATATCTGCTGACAGCTTTTAACGCAGGAGGAAGACCGGTAAAAATAACCTTATACCAATTTTCCTTAGGTATTGCTTCAAAGGAATAAAAATATTTTATAGGCAGTTTAGCATTAATTGCAAGTATTCTTGACGAGGGCGTAGGTCTGAAAATATAAACAAACTTATCTGAAATGACCTGAAAAGACATTGTAGGGTACTTTTTAACAGTTTTACGCACCATATCAATGCAGTGGTCGTTAAGAGGGCTTGTCCATATCATTTTTTCCTCAGCGTAATCATATATACCTGCGCCGTTGATAACAATTGCTTTTCCGTCGGGCATATCAAGCCTTTTAAAGTGCTTGCGCATTGATTCAGGTGCTCTGCCCGAGGCAAGGGTAAAATTACCGCCGAGTTCGTTTATATACTTATGTACAGCGTCGTAATTACGCTGTACAAGTTGCCTTGCTTTATTATTTATAGTTCCGTCAATATCGGAAGCTATCAGCCAATGAGAAAGGGATTTATTATTTTCAGCCATTACTTTTTAATCCTCCTGAGAAAGTCAGTGAAATATTCGGGAAGCTCACTTTCTATTTCAATATACTTCCCCGTTCTCGGGTGCCTGAAGCCGATTAATCCAGCATGGAGACACTGACCGTTAAGGTATTCAATAACCTTTTTAGGTCCGTAAACTCCGTCACCTGCAACGGGATGGCCTATATATGACATATGTACTCTTATCTGATGGGTTCTTCCCGTTTCAAGAGTGAGCTTTAAATGAGTAAATTCACCGTAGGACTCAACAACGCTGTAATGGGTAACAGCATTTTTTGAGTTTTTAGTAGTGACGGTCATTTTTTTGCGGTCAACATTATGTCTGCCAATTGGTGCGTCAACCGTACCCTCGGTGTTTTTAAAACCACCGTAAACCACACTCTGATACTGCCTTGTAAAAGAGTGTGCTTTGATCTGGTCTGCAAGAGAAATATGTGCAAAATCATTTTTTGCTACAATAAGAAGACCGCTGGTATCTTTATCAATTCTGTGCACAATACCCGGTCTGATTACACCGTTTATACCCGAAAGGCTATCTTTACAATGGTAAAGCAGAGCATTGACAAGGGTACCGTCGTAATTGCCTGCGGCAGGATGAACCACCATACCCTTAGGTTTATTTACAACAAGCAAATCCATATCTTCATAGCGTATATCAAGAGGTATGTTCTCGGGTAAAACCTCAAGCTCTTTGGGCTTAGGAATAACTACAGATATCTTATCGCCGCTTTTAACCTTATAGTTTTTGCTTACACAAAGGGAATTTACAGTAACATTTCCGTCATCAATAAGCTTTTGTGCCGCAGAGCGCGATGTAAGTTCACACTCCTGAAAGACAATTTTATCAATTCTCTCTCCAGCCATTTCCTGAGGCACTGAAAAAATATGAGCGTTAACCATTTTGCATCCCGGCCTTCTTTTCTTTGTGTTCCTTATAAATCTGATATATCTGATTAAAGAACAAAAGGAAAGCACCGACGGTAATAAGGCAATCAGCAAAATTGAACACATAGAAATCCACAAAAAGAACTTCTATGTAATCAATTACAAAACCGCGAAAAACACGGTCTATGATATTACCTAGCCCACCTGCACAAACCAGCACAAAATTAACAAGGTCAACCTTGTTATTGATTTTACCCGAAAAAATCAGCACAGCCACACCGCCGAAGCAGATAATGGCAAGAATTGTCATCAGGCTTGTTTTGCCGTCCATAAAGCCCATCATGGCACCGTCATTTTCAAGGTAACGAAATCTGAGAATATTAGGGATTACAGTTATTTCTCCTATAGGCTTCAAATAGCTGTCAACAAGTATTTTAATTACTTGGTCAGTCGAAACCAGAAAAATAATAACTGCCGATATTATAATGTTTGTTTTTGTTCTTTTCAAATTATCACTCGCCGACTTATATTAACTTATTCAGATTCAGAAATCAGATCTCCGAAGCCGAAATCTTCGTCATCCTGAGAATCAAAGATTTTAGCTAAATAAGAACTTACATCAGGAATGTCAGCTGACTTATGATCTTTTTGTGCTTCTGAATTTGAGAAAAGGTCAAAATCATCGCTAAGAATATCAAAATCATCAACTTCACTACTGATTTCTTCGATTACATCTGCTTTAATTTCTTCTGCTTCAGTTTCAACTGCAACACCATCTGTTTCATCTGTTTTTTCCGAATAATCCTTAAAGCTGAACTCGGGAATTTCTACGGGCTCAACACTTTCTTCAACAGAATTTTCAAAAGAGTTGTCATTTGTCCTTTCAAGAGGTGCAACAACAACTTCTTCGTCTGCAAGATTCTGAGCAAGCTTTACGATATCTGAAAGCTCTGCCTTGATTTTTGCAGCCTTTTCATTTATAAGGGCAAGCTCAGCATTAGCTTCATCAATAATTTTATCTGCTTTTTCACGGGCAATTCTTGCATCCTCATAAGCCTTGGTTACAATAACAGCTGCCTTTTCGTTTGCGGATGAAATAATTTCATCAACCTTACCCTTGATTTCAGCAAGATACTTTTCTTTGTATGCATCGGATTCTGTTTTAAGAAGGCTATATTCACGCTGAAGAGATGTAAGTTTTTCATCAGCTTCTCTTGTTTTGTCAACATAATAAGCTTCAGCTTCAGCTGATTTTTCATTAAAATAAGCAGTTGCTTTTTCTTCTGCTTCCTTAATAGCTGTTTCAACGGCAGTGTTTGCAGCTTCAAGTTTAGAATCCGCTGCAGCCTGGGCTGAAAGAAGAGCGTTTGCAATAGCAGCCTTATTTCTGTTATATTCATCAATTACGGGAGAAATCGCTTCAAGTCTTTCATTGAGGGTATTATTGTCAGCATAAAGCTTTGCATAATACTTATATATCTTCTGTAAAAAAGCATCAACCTCAGTAGCCTTATAGCCGCCTTTACCTACGGTATTAAAACGCTGTGAATTAATCTGCATCGGTGTTAACATATTTTTGTCCTCCCCTTTTTACATATATTATTTATTTGAATGATTCAAGGTCAATCTGGCTGAAGAAATCTCCGAAAAGCTCTACTGTTTCAGGCACGAAAGCACAGATGTTTTCCGCGAATCTTGCAAAAACTGACTTGGTTACAAACTTTGCACCGTCAAGAAAATCCATTGCTCTTACCTTCTGCTCTTCTGTGAGAAGCGAAAGGTTAACAACAACAATAGTATCCTTTTCCATCATAAGTGCCGCTACATTCTTTGCATCATAAATATCACGCAGAAGAATTGAATTAAGCTTAAACTTATTAGCAGGTCTTACGGTATTCATATTATAAATATTTGCATTAGCCTTAGGTGCTTCCTTTACAGGTGCCTTTTTCGGCTCAGCTTTAGGTGTGCCGAAGTTATATTCAGGCACATTCATTGCGCTCTGAGGAGAATAACTGTATTCGTCTGCGGAGCTGTCGTCGCCGTCATAAATACTGCCACGTTCCTCGTAATCACGGTCATCATCTTCGTAATCGTCGTCGCTTATTGCTGAATCGTATTCGTCATCATATTCATTTGCAACAAAGTGCTCGCTTAATTTATCCTTGATATTTTTTACAAATCCCATTTTAGTATCTCCTTAAAATTAATATATTCTTTGACCGAAAAGAGCAGTTCCTACTCTTACGAGAGTTGAACCGTTCAGAACAGCATTTTCATAATCTGATGACATACCCATTGAAAGAACAGTCATATCTACATTATCTAACTTTTTATCCTTTATGTCAATAAAAATTCTGTGCATTTTTGAAAAATATTTGTTCAGAAGGCTTTCATCATCACAAATTGGCGGAATTGTCATAAGGCCTTTGATTTTAATAGCCTTCATTTCCGAAATTTCACAAACAAGCTCTTCAAGATAAGTTTTATCAATACCGGTTTTACTTTCTTCTCCGCCTATGTTGACCTCAATAAGGCAATCGGTAGTAATTCCTGAAACCTCGCTTCTTTTGGAAATTTCCTTAGCCAATTTTATGCTGTCAACGGACTGGATCATCGAAACCTCATTTACAATCTGCCTAACCTTGTTGGTCTGAAGGTGGCCTATCAGGTGAGCTTCACAGACATCAAGTTTAAGATGCTCTTTTTTTGAAAGGAACTCCTGCACCTTGTTTTCGCCTATAAGGTCAATACCGCAATCAATAGCACGGTTAATAAAAATCGGCTCAACAGTTTTAGTAACAGCCATAAGTCTGACTTCATCTTCTTTTCTGCCGCTTTTTACGGAAGCTTCTGCTATCCGATCCTTAATTTTGCTGATATTGTATTCAATATCGCTGAAACGCTGTTCAATTGATAATTTTTCCATCTGTAATATTGTTTCCTTTCACAATAACTCTGTCATATGCCTTGATTTCACGGTATAATGCAGTCTTTTCTTCATCAACAACACTGTTTCCTTCTTTATCGGTTTTGTATGCCGTATATTTTTCGGCAATAACAAATCCGTCACCGTAAAAAAGGATGTTGAGCGGTGTAAACTTGGCAACATTACCTGAAAGAACATATACACCGTCTATGCCATCTTCGTTCTGTAAAAGAGCCGTACTGTTTATTCTGAAGCCCTCATACTCATCAATTGTAATAGACATTTTTTCTTTTCTGAGCACGGCAAGATGTTCGTTTAGGTATTTACACTTGAGTGTAACAGTTATCATATTATCCTTCATAGGTGAGACATAATGAACTGTCATAGGAATATCGTGAATGCTTCTTTCGGGAAAATCCACCATAACCTTTTTGCCGGTTTTAATAATTGTTGCATCATCAATTGAAACATCAAACATCAGGTACCAGTTGTGTTGACCGATGATTTTTCCGAAGGAGTTTTCATAAAGCTTCTGTTCTGCAGAAAGAAGGTTTTGTGCATTTGTATTTTCAGCCTTTTTGGTCGCAACATCATCGTAAGAGATACTGTTTTCGTATCCGTCAACATCACTTACAAAGTAACCTGCAAAGGGTGATTTTACATAATGAGCATTAGAATAGCCTTTTTCAAGTGAAGTTATCTGTGCATCGTAAGATTTGATTGAGGATGTAAAATCCAGTTCTTTACCCGTTGCAATCTGCTTTGAGGTAATTACATCGCTGAGGTCATCCATAACCGCTGAAAGGCCTGAAAAATCCTTATTGAGAATCTTTCCTGCATAATTATGTGCAGTTGAATATACCTTTGAATTAAGATAAATAACATTGATTCTGCTCAGGTCCTTCTGTGACTGCATATGCTCAAGATCCATTTTCTTTTCTCTGAGCTGCTGAGCTTCAAGGTAAGCGTTAGCCTGAAGTTCATCCTTGAATGCAACAGCAATGACATCACCTTTTGCAACGTTTTCACTGTCAGATACAATAGGGACATAAACCTTATTCGTATTTTTATATAAAATTGCAGTATTCTTTCCATCAGCTATTTCGCCTTCATCCCTGACAGCAAAACCGTCAACGGCAAGAATCTCTTTTTCAGAGGATTTCAATGCATATTCAGTTTCAATTTTTCCTGATGAATCAAAATATATACCCTGAATTATATACAGAATAATTGAAACAACAACAATAACAAGCACTGCAACAGAAAATTTCTGTCCTTTTTTTTCTTTCATTATTTAACTCCTGTAGCCGTTAACGATTTCCAAAGCCCGTGAAACAAGCTCCTCTTCAGTTAATTTATCAATATAAATCCAGTTGATGGCATCATTTCTTCTGAACCAAGTAAGCTGCCTTTTGGCATAATGCCTTGTTTCAGTTTTAAGCTTGTATAAAGCCTCATCCAAAGTAATCTTACCGTCAAGATAAGGCTTTAATTCCTTATATCCAATAGCCTGTTTTGCAGTTTTTGAACTCTTACGTTTAAAAAAGGACTTAGCTTCGTTAAGAAGTCCCTTTTCAATCATAACGTCAACTCTTTTATTTATGCGATCATAAAGAATCTGTCTGTTTTCGGCATTAATACCAATAAGGCACCAATCATATTCACTCTCGTGAATATGCGAAAACTGACGCTGAATTGTTATGGTTTTACCTGTAGTATAGAAAAGCTCCAAAGCTCTGATAATCCTTTTTGTATCGTTGATATGTAGCCTATGTGCAGTAATTGGATCTATTCTCTCCAATTCTCTGAAAAGCGGCTGTATTCCTTCTTCTTTGAATCTCTTTTCAAGTTCTTGCCTTACACTGCTTTTTCTGTATTCAATAAATTCAGTATTATTTATGAGTGTATCAATATAAAGTCCTGTTCCGCCCACTACTATTGGCTGTTTTCCGCGTTTTACAATATCAGCAATAACCTTAAGTGCAGACGCCTTGAATCTGGCAACGGAGAAATTCTCACCAATAGGAACAAAACCGATAAGATGATGAGGAATTCCCTGCATTTCTTCAACATCAGGCTTTGCTGTTGCAATATCCATATCGCGGTAAATCTGCATTGAATCTGCGGATACAATTTCACCGTTAAGTCGCTTAGCAAGTTCAATTGAAAGTGAAGTTTTTCCCGATGCAGTGGGACCTGTTACAACAATTACCAAAGGCTTTTTCATATACTTTCACCAATCAAAATTTTATTGTATTCTACCGAACTGTTTTTCAAGCTCATATTTAGATAGCTCAATAAGAACGGGGCGTCCGTGAGGACAGTATCTTATCTCATCGTTATAAAGCACCTGTTCAGCGAGAGTCTTCATTTCGGCAGTTGAATTTTTATATCCTGCCTTAATTGCAGCCTTGCAGGCGGCAGTATGATATATTCTATCTATCTTTTCGGGCTCCGTATTAAGGCGGTTTTCCGTTAAATACGAAGCTATTTCGATAACAGTATCTTCAATATCGTCACCTGTAATGAGCATGGGACATTCTCTTACAATTACAACGCCGTCACCGAAATCCTCAAGTAGATAGCCTGTTTTTTTGAAAACGAGTCTGTTAGTAAGAACAATATCATACTCATTTTTGGGCAAGGTTACGGTTACGGGTGTAAGAAGCACCTGAGAGGAAACCTTCTCCTCGGCAGCCTTTTTCATTTTGTTATAAATAATTCTTTCGTGGGCTGCGTGCTTATCAATAAGGCAAACCTTACCGTCATATTCACAAATGATATAAGTTTTGAATGCTTCACCTAAAAGTCTCAAGGGCTTAGGCGGCAAATCGTTCTGTTTTACTGCCTTGATTTCCACCGTCTGAGTCTCTTTTATATCCTCCCTGATTTCTGCTTTATGAATATCAATATGCTCCTTAACAGGCTTTTCCGGGATTTTCTGAAGAGCTTCACGGTGAGGATTTATGCTCTGCTTACCCGTAGGGATGTTTATCATCGTCTGTGACGGTGAATTAATATTATTTTCTTTCTGCTGTTTTCTGAAGGAAGAAAGCAAATCAGGAGTATCGTTTTTATCTGTAACCATCTGCGGTGCAGGTGAAGAAACAACAGACTGCTGATACTCGGAGGAAGACATATTATTCCAGAAAACGGGAGACTTTTTAACGGGAGATTCGGTTCTTTCCGACTTTTTGGGTCCTTCTGATTTTACTTCCGCTTTTACAGGCTTAAGCTCAGTAACAACGGGCTTTGTCTCATCCGTATCAATCATCCTGAACTGAACGGCCTCGGGTCTTGCTTTTTCCGTAAGCTTATTAAGCCTTGAAAGGTCAACCTGAGGAGCAGTATCCAGGCTTTCGATCGCACTTTTAACCGCATAATAAACAGCGGAGGAAACCCTTCTTTCATCACTGAATCTTACCTCAGTTTTTGCGGGGTGAACATTAACATCTACCGTATTGGGAGGTATGGTAATATTCAGCACACAGCTTGGAAATTTACCCACCATAACAGAGTTTTTATAGGCATTTTCCATTGAAGCTATGCAGGAACGGGACTTGATAAATCTGTTATTCAGATAGAAAAACTGCATTGAACGGGAAGGTCTTGCCGCAAAGGGCTTACAGGTGTAGCCTTCAACCTTAACACCGTCAAGCTCATAGTTTACTTCAATAAGCGAATCGGCAAACACTCTGCCGAAAACGGAATAAATGGCAGATTTAAGCTTACTGTCGCCGGGAGTAATAAGCGCCTGCTTACCTTCACGTATAAATCTTATGCTGATTTCAGGGTGCGATAAAGCAATTTTATCTACAACATCGGCAACAGCATTAGCTTCGGAAACATCCCTTTTAAGAAATTTCATTCTTGCAGGTGTGTTATAGAACAAATCTCTAACAACAATTGTTGTGCCTTCAGGACAGCCGGCAGGCTCATACTTAGTCTGTATACCGCCCGATATTCCGTAAGCTGTTCCGCTTTCTTCACCCTGTGCTCTCGTGAGCATCTCCGTTCTTGAAACTGCGGCAATTGAAGCGAGAGCTTCACCTCTGAAGCCGAGCGTAAAAATCGAGTTGAGGTCACTTTCATCGCTTATTTTGCTTGTAGCGTGGCTGAGGAAGGCCTTGGGCACATCCTCCCTTGCAATTCCGCAGCCGTTATCAGTAATACGGATATAGGTTACACCGCCGTTCTTAATTTCAAGTGTTATGGATGTAGCACCTGCATCAATGGAGTTTTCCATTAACTCCTTAACAACGGAAGCAGGTCTTTCGACAACTTCACCGGCCGCAATCAATTCGGCTATATGCTTTGATAATACATTGATTTTTGCCATAAAGCTGTCACTTCCTTTCTTTAATCGGATTATATTCTTCAAATTAAATCTCTGTTCCTCTTGCTTTTTTTACAAGCTCGTGAAGAGTAGTCAGAGCCTCAAGAGGTGTGAGTGTATTTACATCAATATTTTTTATAGAATCAATAAGTTCATCGTCAACAGTTGACTTGAGTGAAATCTGCAGCTCCTCTTCCTCTTCCGGAACAAGGATGCTGTTCATTATATTTTTAGCATCGGGAGCGTTCTTTTCAAGCTCCGTGAGAATAGCTCTTGCTCTTGCAACTACGGGATTCGGTATCCCCGCAAGCTTAGCAACCTCAATACCGTAGCTTCCGTCGGCACAGCCGCGTACAATACGCCTTAAAAAGGTGATTGTCTCTCCCCTCTTTTTTACGGAAATGTTGTAATTCTTAACACCGTCAACCTGACCTTCAAGCTCGGTAAGCTCGTGGTAATGGGTTGAAAAGAGCGTCTTTGCGCCGATTTTCTTTTTGTCAACTATATATTCAAGAACTGCCCTTGCAATGCTCATTCCGTCAAAGGTGGAGGTACCTCTGCCTACCTCGTCAAGAATGATAAGGCTGTGCTTATTTGCATTTTTAATGATTGTTGAAACCTCATTCATTTCAACCATAAAGGTAGACTGTCCCGTTGCAAGGTCATCGGAAGCACCCACACGGGTAAATATGCTGTCAATAATTGAAAGCTCAGCACTTTTTGCCGGCACAAATGAGCCAATCTGAGCCATAAGGCAGATTAAAGCAACCTGACGCATATATGTGGATTTACCCGCCATATTCGGGCCCGTGATAATGGCGCATCTGTTGTCACTGCAATCAAGGTGGGTATCGTTAGGTACAAAGGGCATATCGCCGAGCATTGCTTCAACAACGGGGTGTCTGCCGTCAATAATATTAATCGCAGTGCCGTCAAGCATTGTTGGGCATACATAATTATTCCTTACGGCTACCGTTGCAAGTGAGCAAAGAACATCGGTTACAGCAATTGCACCTGCTGTGGACTGAATACGGTTGAATTCATTTGCTACTGATTTTCTTATCTGACAGAAAATCTCATATTCAAGCTTAATAATTCTTTCCTGAGCACCGAGCACCTTGCTTTCAAGGTCCTTGAGCTCCTGAGTAATATATCTCTCGCAGTTAGCCAGAGTTTGTTTTCTGATATAGGTTTCAGGCACAAGCTCTTTATATGAGTTTGTAACCTCAATATAATAACCGAAAACTCTGTTATAGCTGATTTTAAGCTTGGGAATACCTGTTAATTCCTTTTCCCTCGCTTCAATTTCAGCAATGTACTTTTTGCCGTTGTTCTGGATATCACGAAGAGAATCAAGTTCCTCGTTAAATCCATCATTTATAATATCACCTTCACGGATGCTGAATGGTGCTTCAGAGCTAATGGCGGCATCAATAAGCTCATAAATGTCACTGAGAAGGTCAAGTGCCTGATACTGCTGTTTTAGGTAGGCACTTGTGCTTTGTGAAAGCAGCGCTTTAATCTCGGGAAGGCGTTCAATAGTCTGTTTAAGAGCATTGAGATCCTTTGCGTTGGCAGTTTCAAAAACCACCCTTGTAAGAAGTCTCTCAATATCGTATATACTGCTCATAGCGGAGGTAAGCTCAGAAAGTCTTATACTGTCGTCGCAAAGCTCACCAACTGCATTGTGCCTTCTTGTAATCTGAGCAAAATTTACAAGAGGCTTTTCAAGCCAGGAACGAAGAAGTCTTCTTCCCATTGAGGTTTTTGTTTTATCAAGAACCCAAAGAAGAGAGCCTCTTTTCTCACGGCTTCTCATTGTTTCCACAATTTCGAGGTCACGCTTTGTGGAATAGCTGATTTTCATATGCTGGGTTTCGGAATATAAATTAATATCCCTTATGTTCTGTAAATCGTTCTTCTGAACGTTCATAAGATATTTCAGTGCAACACCCACGGCAATTACTGCACCGGGTAAGCTTCTGAGGTTAAGCTCGCTGATTTTTTCAGCAGAGAAATGATTTTCAGTAACCTTAAGGCAATCTGCAAAATCAAAATAGCTGTCATCGGGAAGCTCACAGGAGGCTTCAATTTTTCTGCTGATAAAGTCGGAAATCTGTTTGTTCTGAGCACAGCGGGAATTGAGAATAATTTCGCTTGGTGAAAATACGCCAAGCTCATTGATTACTGATGAAGTAAGATTTTTACTGTCTTCAATAAATGTAAGGTTAAGTGTGCCTGTTGAAACATCAACAAAACAGATACCTGCACCATTATTGTCAAGATAAATTGAAGTAAGATAGTTGTTTTTTGCCTCGTCGAGCATATTATTTTCAATAATACTGCCCTTTGTTATAATGCGTACAACATCTCTTTTAACAAGGCCTTTAGCTGTTGCGGGGTCTTCAACCTGCTCACAGATTGCAACCTTATAGCCGTTTGCTACAAGCCTTGCTATGTAGTTTTCAGAAGAGTGAAACGGTACACCGCACATAGGCGCTTTTTCACCGTTGCCGCAGGCTCTGCCCGTTAAGGTGAGCTCAAGCACAGCGGAGGCGGTTTTTGCATCCTCAAAAAACATTTCATAAAAATCACCAAGGCGGAAAAACAGAATAGTGTCCGGATATTCCTTTTTGATTTCAAAATATTGAGCCATCATAGGTGTCATTTCAGACATAACTGTTTTTCCTCCTGAGATTTTACAAATTAAAGCTTTTACAATATTCCTTTGATTTTAATGCAGAATGCAACTTTAGGGTTGTTTCGTTCGTTATTACTGATGTGTAATAACGAACTTATACCCTACTAAAATTCTGCATTTTGCATTCAATCAGTGGCAACCGCTGCAGGATGAGCATGAGCCGCCGCAATCGTGGCTGTGTTCCTGCTCAGGTTCACATGTCATGGGGTCTGCACCGTTAACGCAAAGGCCGAGAATCTGCATAATGTAGTTCATCATAGCGTCAACTTCTGCTCTTGTCTTTTCGTAGGTCTGCATTTTGTCGTTATCCATAAACTTTGTGTAAGCATCGTTAAAGGATTCCTCGTATTCCTTCATCTTTGCTGAATCGGGCTCTTCCTTAGCTGCTTCCATCTGATAATTCATCTGAATCATCTGAATCTGACCCATAAGATCGTTGAGTTCAGCGTCAGCTTCGTTTTCGAGTCTTGCTTTTGTGAATGCAAGGTAGCGTTCATCCTGCTGGATAGCAGCACCGAGTTCACGTGTAAGTTTGATAATGTCCATTTTGATGTACTCCTTAAAAAATAGATTTATAATAAAACAATTATTATACCTTTTCACCGTAAACAATCCATGTTCTGGGATTGGTTACTTTAACATTTACGAATGAGCCGATGAGCTCATATTCACCGGGAAATTCGATAATAACATTTCCCTCTGTTCTGCCGGAAAGCATACCTTCACCCTTAGCTTCACCTTCAACAAGCACACGGTAAACTCTACCTTTCATTAGAGCTGTACGCTCGCCTGCAATTTTCTCCTGAAGGTCAGTAAGTTCCTTGAACCATATACCTTTTTCTTTCCTCGAAACCGGGTCAGGCATACTGTAAGCCTTTGTGCCGGGTCTCGGTGAGAAAATAAAGGTGAAAAGTGAGGTATATCTTACCTTTTCAATAAGCGAAAGTGTATCTTTGAATTCTTCGTAGGTTTCACCGGGGAATCCGACAATAACATCACTTGTAACGGAAAGCTCAGGCATTCTGCCGTAAGCGTAATCTATAAGCTCAAGATATCTGTTCCTGTCATAATGACGGTTCATTTCAGAAAGCACTCTGTCATTACCAGACTGGAAAGGCAGATGAAGGTGCTTTGCTACCTTGTCACATTCAGCCATTGCATCTAAAAGCTCAGTTGTGCAATCTCTCGGATGAGATGTCATAAAGCGGATAATGAAATCCCCTTCTATATCGTTAATAGCCCTGAGCAAGGCAGGGAATCTCTTATCTTTGCTAAGATCTTTGTTGTATGAATTGACATTCTGGCCTAAAAGTGTAATTTCTTTATAACCTTGGGATATAACATCTTTTACTTCACTCAGAACTGCATCAAAATCACGGCTTCTCTCTCTGCCTCTGACATAAGGAACAATACAGTAGGAGCAGAAATTGTTACAACCGTACATTATGGGAATCCAAGCTCTGAAGGTACCGTCACGCTTTACAGGTAAGCCTTCAACAATATTGCCTTCGGAATCGGTAATATCAATCACTCTTTTGCCCGTGCAAAGGCATTTATATATAAATTCCGGCAATTTATGCGATACATGAGTACCGAAAACAAGGTCAACAAAGGGATAGCTGTTCTTTAAGGTTTCGGCAACGCTTTTCTGCTGAGTCATACAGCCGCACAGTGCGATAATTAAGTTAGGATTACTTTTTTTATACTGCTTCAGTGCACCAACATTTCCGAAAACTCTGTCCTCGGCGTGTTCCCTTATGGCACAGGTGTTATATAAAACAAGATCAGCATTTTCGGGTGAATCCGTAAAGCTGTATCCCATTTCAAAAAGCATACCCTTAAGTCTTTCACCGTCTGCTACATTCCCCTGACAACCGTAAGTATGAACAAAGGCTTTGGGCGGCTTCCCGAATCTTGAAGAAAGTACGGTTTTCACCATATCGGTATATTCATTTTGTTTATCTAATTCAAACTGTGGAACGGTAAAATTATTCATCTGTGTTTGATCCTTCTTCTTTCAACCTGACTGAAATATCAATAAGTTTTTTAAGTCTGTGATTAACGGCAGAGCGACTCATAGACGGAGTGCACATTTCACCAATTTCACGAAGACTCGCATCTTCGTTTTCGAGTCTCAGCTCAGCAACCTGCCTCATATCTTCACTGAGAGTCGGGAATACACCCTTTTCTTTGAGATACATAATTGCATTTACCTGGTCAAAGGCGGCATCTGCAGTTCTGAGAAGATTGGCATTTTCAAAGTTATTGCGTCTGTTTGTAAGATTACGGATATCCTTATAAATTTTGATATTCATAATCTCCATAGCACAGTTTGAAGCTCCCATTATTGTAAGCAGATCCTCAATGCTTTCGCTATCTTTAATATAAATAACATTAACATATCTTCTTACCATATGCTTTGCCTTAAGACCGAAATCAGTAAGCATTTTCATAAGATCCATACTAAGGGTTTTAAAGGGCACAACGAACTCTATATGATAGCTTTTGTTCGGGTCAGATGCAGTACCGCAGGAAAGGAAAGCACCCCTTAAAAATGCAGCATCGCAACAGTTAAAACTGTCCTCGCTGTAATAGCCTTCATTTGAAAGATTGCCTCTGTCAATACGCATAACTCTTTCGTTACCACTTGAAGAAAAGCAGGATAAAACCTTGTCTCTTTCGGATTTTTCTGGTATATCAACAGTTATTTTTCCTGCATCGGAAACGGATTTTTCAACTTTAACGCCACATGCTCTTTCAGTAACAGTAATATATTTATCTGCAACACCGGCATGGTCCGTCATAACGGATATTCCGCCCGAATTGAAGCTCCTGCCGAAAAGGAGCATTCCGTATGCCATAGCGTGAACACAGCAAGGGGGCATATCTTCAATTTTTATAAGCTCATCTTTAATACTTGACGAAAAAGACATATTGACCTCCTGCTGTGTAGTTTTATCAGTCTATTGCTTTTATTTCAGTTTCAAGCTCAACGCCGAATTTTTCCTTAACGGTATCCTGACAGTATTTTACAAGCTCAAGTATATCCGTTGTTGTGGCGTTATCGTAGTTGATTATAAAGCCTGCGTGTTTTTCGCTTACCATTGCACCGCCGATTCTTTTGCCTTTAAGTCCGCTCTGTTCAATAAGTGCACCTGCAAAATATCCCTCGGGACGCTTGAAAACACTGCCGGCGCTTGGATATTCAAGAGGCTGTTTATCAATTCTTCTGCCCATAAGCTCACGCATCTTGCTTTCTATTTCGTTTTTATCGCCCTTTTTAAGCTTAATAACAATTGAAGTGATAATATAATCTGAATCGGTGTAAACACTGTGGCGGTAGGATAAACTGAGAGCATCAGCTTCAAATGAGCCTTTAACACCGTCAAGAGAAATATGGTTACATTTTACCAAAACATCCTTCATTTCACCGCCGTAAGCACCTGCATTCATATATGCGGCGCCACCGCAGGAGCCGGGTATGCCGTAAGCAAATTCAAGGCCTGTAAGCTCCTTGGAAAGTGCATAGTTACAAAGTGCGGTAAGGCTTCCTCCCGCGCCCGCTTCAAGGGTTGTTTCATTAATATTTCTGATGTAGCTGAAGCATTTGCCTATATGGATAACGGGTCTGTTTTTAATGCCCATATCACTTATAAGCAGATTACTGCCGTTGCCGAAAACAAAGGGCTTTAAACCGCATTCACGGCAAAATCTGAGTATCTTTATAAGCTCGTCTTCATCCTTCGGGCTGAGAAAAACCTCTGCATTGCCCCCTGTTTTAAAGGAGGTGTGGTTTTTCATCGGTTCATTTTCAACATAGCCAATTTCTGCTTTTTTCAGCAGATTAATAAAATCCTTCAAGAGATTTCCTCCGTAAAATCAATACTGAACAAGTGCAGCGCCTATAATACCGGCATCATTACCGAGGGTAGCTCTGCAAATCTGTGTCTGAATTTCGTGATTCTTGCTGTAACGCATCTGAGCTACATGCTTTTCAAGAGGCTTCAGCAGTGTATCACCTTCATTGCAGATGCCGCCGCCGAAGCAAAGCATATCAGGCTGAAAAATATTAACAACATTCGCCGCACCTACTGCAACATAATAAATGTAGTTATCGCAAACTTCTTTTGCGTATTTATCCCCTGCTCTCATACTGTCAAAAGCAGTTCTTCCGCCGGCATTTTCAATTTTTCCGTCGCAAAGCTCCCACATTTTGCTGTCCTTGTGCTCAAGCATAGCTGCCTTTGTCTGGTTAACGAGTGCAGTTGCAGAAGCATAACGCTCCCAACAGCCGACTCTGCCGCAGTTACACTGCTCACCGTCAAATTTAATTGCAATATGGCCGATTTCGCCGCCTGCATCGTTACAGCCTGTAAGAAGCTTACCGTCAAGCACAACACCGCCGCCAACGCCCGTACCGAGAGTTACGGCAACAAAGCTGTTCTTTCCCTTACCAGAGCCTGCAAGAGCCTCACCGAGAGCGGCACAGTTTGCATCGTTTTCAAGGTAAACCTTTATGCCTGGAAGCTGAGAATTAATCATTTCAACAGCAGGTACATTGTAAAAATCAAGGTTGTTAGCGTACATAATAACACCATTCTGCTTATCAACAGAGCCGGGAGTACCGATACCGATGCATTCAACCTCTGAAAGGTCAATTTTTGCATCGGCAACAGCCATTTTTACACATTTTACAATATCGTCAAAAATATCTTCTGCAGGTCGGGGCATATTAGTCTTGGCCTTGCCTCTGCCGATAATTTCATAACTTTCATTGATAACACCAACTGCGATGTTTGTTCCGCCTAAATCTACACCAACTTTATACATTTCTTTCACCTCTTAAAAATTTCCCCACAGCTTGATTTCATCTTCCTGCGGAATAATGTCGTCATCCATACCTAAATTGTGCATAAGCTCTCTTGCGGCATTGTAGCCCATCTTTTTCTGACGGTTGTTCATAGCCGCAATTTCAATAATAACGGCAAGGTTTCTGCCCGGTTTCACGGGAACAACGGTATAAGGAACCTTTATTCCGAGAATTTCCGTATACTCATTCTCTATACCCATTCTGTCATAAACCTTGTCGCTGTCCCAGGGCTCAAGCTGAATTACCATATCAATTTTTTCATTTAACTTAACGGCACCCATACCGAAAATACGGCGGGCATTGATAATACCGATACCGCGAAGCTCGATGAAATGCCTTATATTATCAGGTGCTGAGCCGACTATTGTTCGGGAACTGGTCTTTTTAATTTCAACAGCATCATCGGCAATAAGTCTGTGACCTCTTTTAATAAGCTCTACCGCAGCCTCACTTTTACCTACACCGCTGTCACCGAGAATGAGAACACCCTCGCCGTAAACCTCAACAAATACACCGTGACGTGTAATTCTTTCTGCAAGCTCAACATTAAGGTAAGCAATAATTGCCGCCATTGAACGGGAGGTTGAATCCGTTGTTCTGAGAACAGGTACACCGTACTTGGGTGCAAGCTCCTTAATAAACTTAGGGCATTCAAGACCTCTTGCAATAATAATGCAAGCAGGCTTTTTTGA
This sequence comes from Acutalibacteraceae bacterium, assembly GCA_045531265.1. Lineage (GTDB taxonomy): Bacteria > Bacillota > Clostridia > Oscillospirales > Acutalibacteraceae > UBA6857. The sequence goes on along the minus strand of JAZSDP010000043.1, from coordinate 24,187 downwards.
AATATACTTTTCAACCTTGATGCAGCCTTCATCGTCCGGGAAGCTGTTTACATATTCTACCTCAGCCTTGCCGAGAAAGTTGATTCTTGCACTGTCAAAGAAATTATCATAACCTGCAATTGTAAGACCCGGTCTGTGAACATCGGGAGAAGAAATAAAAATCTCCGAAGGATCTTTGGGAATATACAAAATTTCAAACTGATTATCCTTAAGTATTTTTGCAAGCGATACAGAATATTTTGCTGCCATAAAGCACCTCCTGAATATATCTGTACATAATTATACTGATATATTATATAACAAAAATAATAATATGCCAACTGTTTTGGCATATTTTTTTTGAATTAATTTTAAATTTTACGCTTTTATTCTCTGAAATAAAATTACCCGACCTTAAATTACTTAAAGTCGGGTAATTTTTATATAATTACTCTTTCTTTTTCTACACGCTGTTTTCTTAGAAGCGTGTTTTCTTCAAGAGGCATATCACACTCAAAGGTAAAATTCATCATCGGATGTCTTGTGCAGTCAATTCTTTCACCGTTTTCGTCACGGAGATTTTTTGCCGTGACGGTAAAAGGTTTTTCACCTGCCACCATACATTCAAGTGCATCACCTTCAAAGAAACGGTTCCGCTGACTGCAGTATGCTATACCGTTTTCCCATTTTTCAACAACAGCCATAACATCCCATTCACGGTTATAACCACCCTTGTAGCTTATCTGAGCATTATCCGATGGTGAATCGTAGAAAAAGCCCGTGCAGTAATCACGGTAGCTTACCTTAGTCATTTCATCAAGTATCCACTGTTCGGGAACAAAGTCATCTGATGGGTTTTTAAAATAGGCATCAATGGCCATTCTGTAAGCATTTGTAACAACTGCAACATAATAAGCAGACTTTGCTCTGCCTTCAATCTTGAAGCTTGTAATACCTGCATCAATCATTTCGGGTATATGCTCAATCATACACATATCCTTGGAATTGAGAATATAGGTGCCGCCTTCATCCTCACCAACGGGAAAATACTGACCCGGTCGCTTTTCTTCGACAAGGCGGTAATTCCAGCGGCAGGGCTGAGCACACTCACCCTTGTTGGCATCACGGTCAACGAGGTAATTGGAAATCAGGCATCTGCCCGAAAAGGAAACACACATAGCACCGTGAACAAAGCATTCAATATCCATATCCTCGGGGATATTTTGTCTCATAAGTCGGATTTCATCCATACTCAGTTCTCTTGCCGTGACTACCCTTTTTGCGCCCATATCATAAAAGGCTTTGGCAGCGGCGTAATTTACAATGCCCGTCTGGGTTGAAACATGGATTTCAACATCAGGTGCATATTTTTTTGCATATTCAAGAACACCAAGGTCGGAAATTATAAAAGCATCTACACCTGCATTTTTAGCATTGATTAAAAAATCAGGTAAGCCTGCAAGCTCATTGCTTCTGGGAAGTACATTGCAGGTAAGATATACCTTGACACCGTGGGAATGAGCAAAAGCCACCGCCTCGTGAAGCTGTTTATCGGTAAAATTGGCAGGGCCTGCTCTCATACCGAAAACAGTGCCGCCGAGGTACACTGCATCAGCACCGTATCTCACAGCGGCCTGTAATCTTTCCATATCGCCTGCCGGAGCAAGAAGCTCCGGCTTTTTTATTGAGTTATTCATTTTTATCAGCCTCCGATATTACCGTAAAGCACCTTAGATGTGTTTTCCTGGTGCTCAGCGGCTGTCTCTGCAAGGTAAATCTCACCCGTTGAGGTATCGTGGCAGAAGAAGTAGTAATCAGTGTCTGCAGGGTAAAGAGCAGCTTCAATTGCCCTTATACCCGGATTGCAGATAGGTCCCGGAGGAAGTCCCGGTTGACTGTAGGTGTTGTATTTATCAAGATACATTGAGAAATAAACATCGGAGAACAGATTGTACTGCTTAAGAGAGGAAATATAATCCTTTGTGGAGTTCATTTCAAGGTTGGGATAGGTTGCACTGTCCTTGAGTCGGTTATGAACAACAGAGGAAATTACAGCCATCTGTGTACTGTCCTTGGCCTCACGCTGAATCATAGCGGCAATATTCATTATATCGTCACGGGTCATTCCGAGTTCTTTAAGCCTTGTGTTATATTCTTTTTTCCATTTTGCTTCGTAGTTATTAAGAAGCTTTTTGATAACAGAGCTTGCGTTTTCACCGATGAAAAAGTCATAGGTATCGGGGAAAAGGTAGCCTTCGGCTCTTAAGTACCTGCCGTTTTTCATTTCAATATTATTTAAAAACTCGTACTGCTCGCCGATGAAATCAAGATTAGCGTAAAGCTTATCAGTCTCACATACATCATACTTTTCAATTTTCTGGAAAATCTGTGCAATTGACCAGCCCTCGGGGAAGGTAAGTCTTATGGTATCCTTTGCAACATTACCTCTTACCATAATGGTTTCAAGCATTTTTTCAACGCCTGCATCAGTATCAAGATAATAAGGACCCGGCTCATATTTGATTCTTTTTGTAACAAGATTGCCGTTTTCATCTCTTACCTGAACCTCGTGATAATTTCTGAATTTACAAAAAAGGTTTGTAACAAAGGGTTGTTTAATAAGTCCCTTATCCTTCAATACATCAAAAACCTCTTCATACTCGGCACCTTCGGGAATTTCAACAAGAACTGATGTACCGGTAGAGCCGCCGAGAACAAGAATATCATTAATAAAGGAAAGTGCGATTGTTGAAACACTGACAGTGACAATTGTAATGAAAATAAGACACACGAAGGTAGCAAGAAGACCCTTGACTATGTTGTAATTACGTGCCGTTTTATTTTTTGGCTGACCTGTGGGCGGAGCTTTTTTCACGGGTGGCTTTGTATTATGAGAAGAAGGCTTTTTTGCCTGTGAGTTACTTGCATGTGCTTTTCGTGCCGCAGGAGCAGATGCACTGCCTTGAATGGGTCTTTTGCCCTGAGGGACAGGTCTTGAAGCAACTCTTCTTTGCAGTGAGCCTGACTGAACAGAAGGCGTAACGGGTCTTCTGACAGGTGTGCCTTCTGCAGGTTTTCTCGGCACGGCCTTAGGCGTGAGCTCGTCATCGAAATCTGTAATATGTACCTCGAATTTCTGAGGCTTTTTAGTACCCTGCACTGAATCAGCCGCACTTTTAGAATCAATATTTACGCTGAAATCCCCCAATGAAGGGCTTTTACCGGGATAATATGAATCATTACCGAGGCCACTAAAGCCGTCGGCACCTTCGTTACGGAAACGATCGTCCATTATTATTCCTCCTTATTATCTGAAAATATATATCTTCTTATCAGTGATAAGATAATTTACTTTTATATCGTGTTCGTCAAGAATAAGGTTTTCGCTGATGCAGCTTTCAAAGCAAATACCAACGGAAACTCCTTTAAATCTTTCAAGGAATCTGTCATAGTATCCTTTACCGTACCCCAGTCTGCCTCCGTTCGGACTGAAACTGAGACCGGGAACAAGACAAAGGGAATAACTGTCTGATTCGGCAACATCACAAACTTCCTTAATGGGCTCTTTTATGCCGTACATTCCGCATTTTAATTTAGCTTCATCGGAAACATAATAAAACTCCATATTACCGTCACGGTCGGTACAAAGCGGAAAAGCCACCTTTTTACCGTCAGATATTGCCTTACTGAAAACCGTGTCAAGCCCGACCTCACTACCCGTTGCACTGTAAAGAAATAGCGACGAACAGTTTTTATAAAGTTCGCTCTGAATTAAATTGTCGGCAATATTTTTCTCCAAAGCTTTTCTGTCAGGTGTGTTCTTTCTTATTTCACGGAATTTTACTCTTAATGATATTTTATCGTTACAGCTCATACTGACTGAATCTGACTTCTTATTTCTTCTGCCTTATCTCTGTCCTTGAGCTGAGACACGATTTCAAGGCCGAATTCCGTTGCAACGCCTGCGCCTTTGGCTGTGATGAACCTTCCGTCACACACAACATATTTTTCGCTGATAACGGCACCCTTGAGTTCTTTTTCAAAGCCGGGATATGCAATTGCCTCTTTGCCTTCAAGAAGACCCTTATGGCCGAGAATCTGCGGTGCGGCACAGATTGCACAAACAAGCTTATCGTTTTCCACGGCAAAATCAATTGCTTTTTGAACCTCGGCATTGTTTTCAAGATTAAGAGCACCTGGCATACCGCCGGGAAGAACAACGGCTTCAAGTGAAGAATCAAGAGTTATTTCATCAACATTGCAATCAGCGGTAACGGGAATATTATGAGCACCCGTTGCAATTTTACCCGTAACACCAACGGTTACAACTTCAACACCTGCTCTTCTGAGCATATCAACGGGAGCAATCGCTTCCACTTCTTCAAATCCGTCTGCTAAAAAACAGTAAACCATTTTACATTCTCCTTAATCCAGAGCATAGCTCATATATATATCCTTAAATTCAACTTCGTTAAAAGAGTGTATCATTCCGTATCTGACTTTTTTGCAATTGGAGAAAAAGCTCAGATTATACGGCGAATACACCGTAAAATCGCTGTTAATATTTAAAACTAAATCATTAAAGTTGCATTCAGTTTTATTTTCTTCACTGATAAAATCAAGCACCGTTTTATCATATTTATTAACAGCAAAATACCCGTCATCAGATTTTGTTTTATAAAAGACATAGTCAGAATATTTTACACAATTAAGCACATATGCCATATCTTTTTCGCAGAAATAAAATCTGTAGCCATTAAAATTGCTCATAAGCCTGAGTAAATCCGACACGGTTAATTCAGCCGTATCGTAAGAGCTGTCAGAAGATGTATTAGCACCTGCCTTAACAGAAGTTTCATATCTGTATAAAGCTGTTTTAAAGCCAAATTTACTATAGTAATCATACAAACCGTCATTTGCAGGAACAAGGCTTATAAAGTCAATGTCAGAAGCATTTTTACAATAATCAATTGCTTCATTTATGAGCTTGCCCATAAAACCTCTGCTTCTGTAATCGGAATGCGTTGCCGCAGCATAAAGGTACTTACCGTTATAAGTAGTGCCGTTAAAATCAATCCTGCAGTTAAGAAGATATAAAGCTGAAACAGCTTTATCATCAATAATCTCAACAAAGGTATCGCAAATCCGGTATTCATTTTCAAAAAACAGATTTATATAAGAGTACTCATCACCGAAAACCTTATGCCAAAGCTCCGAGAGACTCGCACGGTAAGAAGCATCACCTTTAATCAGCATTTCTGTACACCGCCTCATATTTATCGGGAAGAAGTGCAGGATGATAAGAAAGCTTTGCTTTTCTCAGGTTCTCCGAACCTACATCATCCTCACGGTCAATATATTTATAACCTGAAAGCTCATTTTTAACAAACTGCTGATTTATCATCGGGTAAGCACCTCTGATATCGGCATAAGCTTTTTCAAAATGAACACAGAAGGTGTCTCCATTCATTCTCTCACCCATTGTGTAGGCAATAACCTTACCGTCACAACGTAAAAGTCCGCCGACATAACCGAGAGCTTCATAGTTATCAAAAACCTTTTTAATTATCTTAAGCTCACTTTCAAGGTCACTTTTGTATTCGCTCTGACTGATACTCAGCCAATTTTCACTCATTTCAATGCATTCGGGAATATTTTCGCGGGTAATTCTTTCATAGGACCAGTTGTTGTTCCGCATAAAGAAAGAAATATGATTTCTTTTAGGTTGATATTTTTTACCAGTAAGCTCGATAAGGTCCGTGCTGTTATAAATATAATCAAAGCTGTCCCTTTCAAGAGTAATACTAAACTGTTCTGAAAAATTATCTCTGAGGATTTTTGCATTTTCAGTATTCATTCCGAATATACCGAAAGGTATTCCCCTTTCCGTTCCGTCAAGAATAATTTCTTCAATTACCTTGATTTTATCGCCATTACCAGCCGGGAAGCAGTATTCTGCATAATCCCCTCTAAAACAGCACCTTGTTACAAGACATCCGTGAACATCGGCAACAAGAATATCCATTTTTGCAGTGTAAGAAAAGATATTCCCGAAGGTGTATTCACAGGTGAGGAATTCTTCCTCAACTATCCTGTCCGAAATCCATTGCTTATCCCCTACAGTGGGACAGTGAAAATCAATCATTAAGTAGTTTCCTTTCAACGGTATCGATTACCGCCTGTGATATTACATCAAGAGGCAAAGGCTCTCCGTCCTTGCCGCAGTGGATTATTTCCCAACCAAGCTTTTCTGCAGCATAAGCCGCTGCCTTATGGCATGAAACAAGGTATTCAATATCTCTTTCGTGAACATCCTTTTTATTCTCGTCGCCATGATATCTCTTGGAAAGAAGCATCTGTGATATTTCAACAGGCATTTCAAGGTAAATTACAAGGTCAGGCTCAGGAACACCCACTTTGTTATATTCAAAGTCAAAAAGCCATTCTAAATAGCTGTCCCATTCGCTTTCGCTGAGTTTTGTCATCTGATGGGAAGCGTTTGAAGTAGTATATCTGTTGGCAACAGTAATTTTATCGGTGTTGTATTCCTTCTCCCAGTGCTTTTTATAGCTTGCATATCGGTCAACGGCATAAAAGGTGGATGCCGCATAAGCATTTACATCTGATGGCTTATCACCGAGCTCACCGCCTAAGTACATTTTAACAAGAGTACTTGAAGGGTCGCTATAATAAGGCAGGTCGAGTGTGTATGTCTCAATGCCCTTTGAATTAAGATATTCCTTAAGAAGGTTAGCCTGGGTGGATTTACCGCTGCCGTCAAGACCTTCAATTACAATCATTTTACCCATTTTTACTGTCTCCGAATCAATAAGTAAGAATTACCGCAAAAATCACAAGATTGCCTTTTTCTTCGCGGTTTGCGATGGAGTGCTTTTCACCGCTGAGACAAACGCAGGAATCACCGGGCATTAAAATTTCGGTTTTACCGTTATCGTCGTAGGTAGCCTTGCCTTCAATGATATAGAAAATTTCCTCTTCATTTTCGTGGATATGACCGCCGATTGAAGATCCGGGTTCAAGTGTAATTGTTGCAACAAGTCTTGATGACCCCATATATTCGCCTTTGTCGAGAACTTCTCTTATTGTTGCAGAGCCATCACCGTCTCTCATATTATGCTTAACACTTACGGTCATATTTTCATTTCTTTTAATCATATCATACTACCCCCATTTTTATAATCCAAAATATTATAGCAGTATTTAACCCGTAATTCAATCCTTTTTAATAAATTTTTAGCTATTAGTTTGGATATTGTGATGATTGACAAATTATAAATAATAAATTACAATATATAAAATATATTTTAGGATGTGATTTTATGGCAAAATACGGTGCCTATATTATCGGCGTTACCGATTGTACCCAGGATGTCTGCGCCGCTTCGGGCAGAATTTCAACACAGAGCGGCACAGCCCTTGAAATATTTGAAAGAAGCCACGACGAAGAAAAGAATACAAATCTTATAGGCAAGGTTACCCGTTCAGGTCATACCTCAACGGTTGAGCATGCATTTTTCAATATAGCTTTTGAAAATGTTTCTGTTGTTGTTGAGCAGTTTATGATTGAGTTCAGACTCGCCTCATTTACGGTAAAATCCCGCCGATATGTTGATTTCAGCGACTGTGGATACTACCTTCCCGAATTCAGAAGTGAGGATGATAAGGCACTGTTCAAAAAGACCGTTGACGGACTTTTTGACACTTACGTCAAGCTTTGTGAAAGCGGTATTCCCAAAGAGGATGCCCGTTTTGTCCTCCCCTACTGCTTCTACAGTAACTTCTACTGCTCACTTAACGGCAGAGAGCTTTGCAACGTGCTTAACGCAATGATTTACGGCAGAGGCAGAAAAATTAAGGAAATTTATAAAATCGGCCTTTCACTTCTCTCTCAGGCAAGAGAAAAAACACCCGGTATTTTCTGCGACTTTGAAGTAAAAGGTGCAAAGTACCGTGATGAACTTGACCTCGGCTTTGAATATGAAGCAGATGAACCCTGTGTTGAAAAATGTGAAATTCTCAATGTCACCGCAGACGGTGAAAAGAATATCTGCCGTACCGCACTTATTGAAAAATATAACTATTCAGCAGAAAAGATTGAGGCAATACTCAAAGATGAAGAAAATGTTGAAAAAATCATTGATGCTGTTACATCCTATTCAAGGCCTCGTGCACTCGAAAGCTACACGGCAACAGTACGCTTCAACAGAGTATCCCTCGCCTGCCTTACCCACTTTGCACGCCACAGAATGCACAGCATCTGCATTCCCGAGCTTATGAGAGCCCGAAGAACAGATTATGTTGTTCCTGAAACCGTTAAGGCTCAGCCCGAAATGCTTAAGATTTACGAGGAAGCCTTCAGCAATATGGCAAAGCTTTATGAAACACTTAAAAACAAGGGCTATGATGCTGATGCTCTTATTTACTGTGTTCTCAGCGGTAACACCCTTGACATTGTAACAACAATGAATGCAAGAGAAATGCAGCTTTTCTTCCGCCTTCGCTCCTGCACAAGAGCACAGTGGGAAATTCAAGAATATGCAAACGAATTTCTTTCTAAGCTCAGAAAAATTTCACCAAAGCTTTTCATACACTATGGGCCGAGCTGTTATCTTACAGGTGTATGCCCTGAAGGAAGACTCAGCTGCGGAAGAAGTACTGAAATTAAAGAACTTTTCAAAAACTTATAATTGTTATCGGCTTGACACTGAAGTTGACGGTGTCAAGCTGATTTTTAGCATAGTTGAAACAGTTTACCAATAAAATGGATGTTGAGGGTGATAAAATGAACAAAAATTCTATACAGAAAATTATAAACAACAAAGGCTGGAAAGAAACTGAGAAAAGAGAAAAGCTAAGTGTTTTCAGCGGACTTGTGGGAATAATCTGTAACATTATTCTTTGCATTTTCAAATTTATTATCGGCTCAGTAACAAACTCAGCAGCAATTACCGCTGATGCCGTCAACAACCTTTCCGATGCAGGCTCTAATGTTGTTACAATTGCAGGCGCAAAGCTTTCTGCAAAACCCGTTGATAAGGACCACCCCTTCGGTCACGGAAGAATGGAATACATCTCTGCCCTTGTTGTGGCTTTTCTGATTTTTCATATGGGCTTTGACCAGCTTACAACTTCCGTTGATAAGCTTATTCATCCCGAACAGATAAATTTCAGCCCTTGGAACCTTGTGATTCTTTGTGTTGCAGCCGCAGTGAAATTCTGGATGGCATACCTTAACCACAATCTTTTTATAATCACAGATAACCTTAACCTTAAAGCCGTTAAAAAGGACAGCATAAACGACGGCATTTCAACGGTTGCGGCAATCGGTGCACTGCTGATTTCCTATTTCACACCCTTCAAAGCAGCCGACAGCATAATCGGTATTTTTGTATCGGTTATCATTATTATGGCAGGTATTGATATTGTTAAGGATATCCTCGGCCCCCTTCTCGGACAAGCACCAGAAGAAGATACAGTAAAAGAAATAGAAGAGCTGATAATGAATAATGAGGGAATAGTAGGAATACACGACCTGATAATCCACGACTACGGCCCGGGCAGAAGAATTGGCTCTGTTCACGCCGAGGTGCCCTCTGATGCAGACATAATGGAGGTTCACGATGTTATTGACAACATTGAAGTTGAAATTCTGGAAAAGATGAACATCCTGATGTGCATACATATGGATCCTATTGTTACCGATGATGAGCAAGTAAATAAATACAAAAAAATAACGGAAAGCATAATCAAAGGATATAACAAAGAATACTCCTTCCACGATTTCAAAATGGTAAAAGGTCCAACCCACACAAACCTGATTTTCGACCTTGTTGTGCCCGTACCTGACAAAAAGAAATCCAACAGTGAAATACTGTCGGAAATCAAAAAAATATATATGGAATACGACGAATCAATCAAACTTGTTGTAAGAGTTGAGCATTCCTTCGTATAAAAAATAAATGCAGATGAAAACATCTGCATTTATTTTTTTATGTTGTTGACGCCGCAGCGTTCTGAGCTGCCAATACACAGTCAATTGTAAGAACAACGGCAAGAGCAATCTGTTCGTCACGGTAATCGGCAATGTCAAGCTCATAGCAGTCGCCCCAGGTCATCCATTCCTTCATAATGGTAACAATAGGGCTGCCGTTTCTGGTAATAACATAATCGTGCTGCCAGAAGTTGCCGTCAATTTCCCAACCTAAACCGTCAATAGTATACTTAGGTTTGAAAAATGAAAACTGCTTAACAATTTCAGCTACCTGCTGTCCGTTCATAAAAACAAAAAATCTCGGAAGAAAGCTGAGCACCTTCTGCTCAATGTATGCTATCTCAGTACCGTTCAGGTCATAAATATGGAGCTTTTTGCCGAAGGAGAAAAATTCACCTTCAACATAATACTTATCCTTGCCCCATTCATCATAGACGGTAAACCTGTCTTTAAAAGAAAATACCTTCTGTTTTATATATAACTTCATTTTAACATCCCCTTTCTCTTTATGTTTATTTTAACATCAAATAATTAAATATGTCAATAAAAACTTATCCGGCTCGACGCAATTGCGAATCGAGAATTGCGAATTTTATCCCCCGTTCAGCACAATTTTGCATTTTGCATTTCAGCTAAGCATCGGTTGGATTTGCTTACCCTCCAAAGCAGAAAGTGCCGCCTCGTAGGTCTTTTCAAAGTCACACACAATTGAAAAAGGCTTCATCTTCGGATTATCCTGAACTAAAGGGATAAAATAATAATGCTTGTAGTTTAAAAGCTCACCTATATTTTTTGCCGAAGAGCTCAGCGAATCATTTGATGAAACACCAATCAGAACGGGTCTTTGATTGCGAAGGTGAGATTTAACGGCAAGAGTAACGGGAGTGTCATATATGCCGTTTTTCAGCTTTGAAAGGGTATTCCCCGTGCAAGGCAGAACTATCATCAGGTCAGTTAAACTTTTAGGACCAATCGGCTCTGCATCTGTAAGTGTGCAAATCACTTTGTTTCCCGTTATATTTTCTATGCGCCTGATAAAATCCTCTGCCTTGCCGAAGCGTGTATCCGTTTTATATGCGTTATAAGACATTATGGGCAGTACATTTATATTCTTTGATACAAGGTATTCAATCTGTGTAACAGCTCTTTCAAAGGTACAAAATGAACCCGTAAGGCAGAAGCCGAAGGTCAGCTTATCTTTCATAAAACTCTCTCCTTTATTGTATTTTCAATAAAATCAGCCATTATCCGGGCGGCGGAATCAGAAACAAATTTCCCCGGCAGACCGCCGCCGTGAACATACTTTTTACCATGCATGTTAAAATCATTTTTATCTGCGCCGAAGGGCTTTGATGCAAGCTCAAAATAAACCGTATCATCCCTTATGCGGAAAACATCGGACTCAGAAATAATTCTGAACGGTACAGTGTTGAAAATAAAGTCAAACATACATAAAACACTGCTTTTTGCAGATATATCAACTGTTTTAAAGCCGAGGCACCCTGCTTTTAAAAGCTGACGGGGATTTCTTGCAAGAATAAATACATCTGTGCCTATACCTTTAAGAGTGTGTGCAAGTGCTTCAGCCACCCTGCCAAAGCCCGTTATAAGCACCTTTTTACCTGTAACAAGGCTTTCTGTGTTATCCAAAAGCAGCTTCAGCGCTCCTTGAGAGGTCAGAAAGGCGTTATATTCCGTAAAATATTCACTGGCGAACATATCATAAAATTTAACGCCTTTTTCATTCAGCTGATTACGGATTATTTCACTCAATCCCCCTGCAATAACGGTGTTTTTATCTGTCACAGCCGACAATAAGCCTGAAACAGAGAGCCTGAAATCAGGATTGTTACTGTAAATATATTCGCTGTCAGCAGTTAAGGGTATCGGTAATGCAAGAATGTTGTTTTTATTAACTTCCGATAAAGCTTTAACATAGTTTATGTTTTCTCTCAAACAGTTATATGTTTTATCTTTCAGTATACCGAAAAGCTTATCCTGCCTTTTATCTCCGCCGATTATAAGAATTGTATTATGCATAAATTAAACCCCTTTACAGTTATATTTTATTATATGAAATAAAATTTTTACTGTTAATTTTCCTTAAGGTGTTTACTATTTTTATAAAATGCAATATAATGTAATCTGTAGAATAATGTGAGGTGCTTTATTATGCATGAAATAGATAAGTTATTGGTAGAAAAAAGAAAGCTGCATTTTATCGGTATCGGCGGCAGCGGAATGTGCCCTCTTGCTGAAATTATGCACGCCTGGGGCTATGAAATCAGCGGCTCCGATAACAACAGCGGCGACAATATTGATAAGCTCAGAAGTATGGGCGTTAATGTAATTTTAGGTCAGAAGCCCGAGAATATTGAGGGTGCGGAAATCATAATCTACACCTCAGCCATTCTTGAAACCAATCCTGAGCTGATTGCCGCAAAGTCAAGCGGTATACCCTGCTTTGAAAGAAACAAGCTTTTTGGTGCAATTACAAGAAAATATAATAACTGCATAGGTGTTTGCGGAACCCACGGCAAAACCACGGTAACATCTATGCTTTCGCAGATTCTTATTATGGCAGAAAAGGACCCGACCGCGGTTATCGGCGGCAGACTTCCTTTGATTGACAGCCACGGCAGAGCAGGCAAAACCGACCTTATGGTATGTGAGGCTTGTGAATATCAGGCTCATTTTCTTGAATTATCGCCCGATGTCGCCCTGATTCTCAATGTTGATGAAGACCACCTTGAATTTTTCAAGAACCTTGATAATATTATCCGTTGTTTCACTGATTTTTCACTGCTAACTACAAATACTATTATTTATAACGGTGACGATAAAAACACAGTAAAGGCTGTTGAAGGTGTCGATCGTAAAAAAATCACCTTCGGCAGAGGCTCAGATAACGATTATTATGCCGAAAACATTACATACAACCGCGGTGCATTTGCTGAATTCGATGTAATGAGTAAGGGAGAAAAGCTTACTCACATTGCACTGAGCATCCCCGGTGAGCATAACATTGTAAACTCCCTCGGTGCTTTTGCGGCGGCGATTGATGCAGGCTGTACTTATGAGGAATGCAAAAACGGTATCGAAAGCTTTTCAGGTGCAGGCAGACGTTTTGAGGTTCTTGGTGAATATCAGGGTATTACAATAGCTGATGACTATGCACACCACCCCGGTGAGCTTGAGGTTACACTGAATGCAGTTATGAAAATGGGCTATAAAACCGTTTGGGCAGTTTTCCAGCCCTTCACCTATTCAAGAACATCAATTCTTTTTGACGATTTTGTGCGTGTGCTTCAGATTCCCGATAAATGCGTTATGACGGAGATTATGGGCTCAAGAGAAGTAAATACCTACGGCATTTACACAAAGGACCTTGCGGAAAAAATCCCGGGAAGTGTATGGTACGAAGGCTTTGACGGTGTTGTTGACCATGTGCTTAAAAATGCACAAAAAGGTGATATTGTCATCACACTCGGCTGCGGAGATATTTACAAAGCGGCAAAAATGATGGTAGAAAGGCTGAAATAATTTCCACTATATTTTCAGAATTATTACACTTACGGTTGCCATAATATATTCAGCGGATAAGTCAAAAGCGTTTGCGGCTTCTCCGTGGCGATTGAACGCGGGGAAGCCCGAGCGCAATCGAATAAAGATAAAACCCCACCCGGTAATAATCGGATGGGGTTTCGTTTTATATTAAATTCAAATTACTTAATTGTGCTGATATATTCAGCCATATCGCCTACTGTTTTGTGTTCAACAAAGTCCTTTGCCTGAAGCGTAACACCAAGCTCTGATTTAATATCGTTCACAAGGCACATTGTATCAAAGGAGCTCATGCCGAGATCAGACTTAAAATTGTCTTCGCTCTTGATTTCGTCAGCTTCAACGTAGTTTTCAAGGATTTCAACAAGCTTTTCGATTGTACACATTTCGGTTTACCGTTCCTTTCCGCATCGGTCAATGCAATTTTATCTAATATTTCACCCACGGTAATATCGGGGTTTTCTGCACCGAGAATAAGAGTCTTTTCGATTTTTGAACAAAGCATTCTCAGGTCATATTCAGCCTCAGGCTCCACTCTGTATTCAAAAATAAAGTCAAGACCGTTATCATTTGTTCTGTGAACAACGGTAACATAAAGAGGTATCATTGTGGCACCGTTATTATACCAGACATTTTTTGCAGTTTCAGCCATCTGACAGTCAAATGATGGCAGCTTCATAGCGGGCTGATAAGAAAGACCGAAGCTGTCATAGGTTGAGTCAAATTTGGCATCCTTCGGCATTGATTTATGCCTTTCCTTCAGGGTTTCAAGGAAAGATAGCTTTGAATGAAGGTACATTTCATTCTGCACTTCAGAAATCTTGTTTACTGCACCGCAGAAGGTTTCGGTCGGCTCAATAATACTTCTCATAGGAAGGAAGTTTATACGAAGACCGCCTGATTTCTTTTCAGCGATTGTTCCTCTGCGGTTGATAATCATTTTGAATGAAACATCCTTCTGATTATCGTTGAAGCAGGAAAGAGCTGTTCTGACACCCATTGAGACCGTTGCAAAAACTGAAAGATTTCTTTCCTCGCACATTTTAAGAAGCTTTGCACTGTCTTCGCTGCTCATATTATACTTAAAGGATACAGCATCAGGCAAACCCGAATGTATATCGGCAAAGCGATGCTCAGGATGCTTTATCTGCTGCTGTTTAAGGCGGTTACCAAGCATAAAGTCGGTAAAAATCGGCTCACTCTCTTTTGCAAGTGAATCGTACCAGTATTTACAGTCTGCCTCATGCTCCGCGGAGGCTTCATAGGAGAGCTCCTTTTCAAGCACGGGTATGTAAGGCCTCATAGGCTTCGGGTAAGGTGTGCCCTGTGTTTTATGAAGGTAAATATCAAATATATCCTTAACAAAAACCTTTAAGGAATAAGCATCCATTGCAAGGTGATGAATTCTCATAAATAAGCCGGTATAACCTTCCTTAAAATCAACAATGGCTATTCTGTGCACCTCGCAGTTGAACATAGGGATATTAGTTCTTGAAAAAGAGAGAAGCTTTTCTTCAGCCTCTTCAACCGTCAGGTGGCTGTAATTCCACTTTTCAACAATAAGCTCACTTTTTTCCGTAACATACTGATGAAGCTGAAGCTTTTTACCCATAACAAAGCGAAGGCGCATTGTGTCGCAACGGCTGATAGCTTCATAAATGGACTCCGTCATAACCTTTTTGTCCATTTCGCCCTTCCAGTAATAACCGTAACCGATATTATTAACAGGATAGCCGGAGCCGTATTTAAGGGACATAAGATACATCATCTGCTGTGATGTGCTTATGGGATAAGCCTTGACAACCGTGCCGTCAGGCAGCTTTTTTTCAATCATCTTCCGTTCTCCTTATAATAAAATTCTGTTCTTTTAATTTTACCTGATGAGGTTCTGATGAAGGGCTTATTTCTTATTCTGAAGGAGCTTATCTGTCGGTCAGACCCAAGAGATATGTTAACTCGGTCAACAATTTTTGCAATTTCACCTTCAACATCTGTAATATCTAGGGATGAAACCATAAGCTCATCAGGGAAAATCTCGGCAATTATGCTGTCCTTTTCCGCAAAAACAACCACTTCCTTAACAATACCGTCATCAACAAAGCAGTTTTCAATTTCTTCAGGCGAAATGTTTTCACCGTTTGAAAGAATAATCAGATTCTTTTTTCTGCCAACAAGGTAAATATGGTCGTTTTCGATATATCCAAGGTCGCCCGTGCGTAAAAATCCGTCATCGGTAAAGGCTTCCTTTGTTCTTATAGGCTTTTTATAATAGCCGAGCATAACAGAAGGACCCTTGACCTGAATTTCGCCGTCAAGAACTCTTACTTCGTCAACACCGATAATTTTACCGTTTGAATATTTGCATACATCAGAAAAATCTGAGGTGGTTATCCTGGGGCTGCATTCACTCATACCGTAGCCCTGCCTTGCAGCAATGCCGTACTGCTCAAATTCATCAATGAGGGCACCGCTTAAAAAGGCACTGCCGGCAATCATCCTTCTTAAATTTCTGCCAACAACAAGCTCTGCGGCTTCTCTTTTAGATAGTTCGGGATGTTTTCTTTCAGCAATTTTAATTTTGGTAAGCACGGACTTACACATAGAAGGAACAATTCGCATAATAGTCGGCTCATAGCGAAGAAGATTCTTATAAAGATTAGGAAGCTTACCGTTAAGGCAGAGTGTTCCTCCGTCATAAAGGGTTTTAAGCACATCGCAGGCATAACAGAAAACGTGATGCATCGGAAGTACGGAAAGGCTCACATCGCCATCATCCATACTGTAAGCCTCATAGCTTGAATTGGCGGCAAGGTTACGGTTTGAAAGCATAACACCTTTTCTTTCACCCGTTGTACCCGATGTATAAATAATTAAGGAACATTCATCTGCCTTTTCATTTATATCTGAAAGTGAAGCATAAGAGGATTCAGATGAATATTCACTGAAAATAGCCTTGAACCATTCTCTGTCGCCAAGGGATACAATTTTCTTGATGTTGCCGTAGCTTTCACAGATTCTCTCTGCCCTTCCGAGAAATTCTTCTTCACAAAAAAGCATTTCAATATCGGCATCAGAGAAAAGCTCGGTTGCTTCTTCGATTGAAATGTCCGGTGCAAAGGGCACAACAACATTACCGCTGAAAATCATACCCGTAAGGCAGGCAATGTATTCGTAGCTTGTTCTGCCGATAAAGCCGATATGAATACGAGCCTTCTCTTTACTTTTTATGTAACGGCACACAGCAAGACTGTCTTCATAAAATTGAGTGAAGGATTTTGAATGAAGCTCATTAGCGATATAATAACGGCAAAAATCCTTATTGCTGAATTTTTTTGCTGCATACTCCGCAAGACTGCGGACAGATGTAAGCTCTTTTTCCATCGTTTCACATCCTGATTTTGATTTTATTAACATCTAAGACTTAATTATACATCGCTTTTTGCCGTTATTTTTATTATTCTGTGAACGATTTGTAACATTTGCAACATCAGTATGCAATATTAACGCTGTGATTAAAAAGTAACTCCCTGATTGAAACAAATCAGGGAGCAGTGTTGCATTATTCAAAACCCTCAAAGGTTACATTATTTTTTTTCATAATATCCTCGTTAGAGAGAATTGCACCTGCAGAGGGCAGATTTTTTGATTTATATCTGGAGGGTTTAACGAATTCACCTTCAACATATTCTCTTACAACAGAAAGCCTCTGATTCTTCTTTATGGTTATGCAGGCAACACCCTGAGTATCCTTCATTGCCTTGGGTGCAATAACTGCAGTATCAACAAGAAGACATCTTCCGCCCGTGGTTTCAAGAACAAGGGACTTATCCTCATTAAGATAAATAAGTGAAACAAGGGGCGACTTATCGGAATAAGCCTTGATAAGCTTCTTTCTGTTAGTCTTTGTGGCGTAAGATGAAAGGGTAACCTTTGCAGTTTTACCGTTTTCAAAGAAGAACATCATAAAGCCTTCATAATTCCTTGTAACAACCATATATACGGGCTGCTCCCCTTCTTCCATATCGAGCTTTGAGGGAATATAATCACCCAGCACACTTGCCTTACTGTCGGCAAATTCGTTTGCCTTGGCTTTATAAACCTGATGCATATTAGTAAAGAAGAGCAGGTCATTATTGTTGGAGCTTTCAAAGCTCTGAAAAATTTCATCGTTTTCCTTAAGCTTTTGCTCACCGCCCATTCGAAGTGACAGCGGAGTAATCTTTTTAAAATAGCCATCCTTTGTGAGGAAAAGGTGTACGGGATAATCGGGCACTTCTTCCTCTGCCTCGGTATCTTCAATCTCTGAGGAATAAAGAATATCGCTTTTTCTGTCCTTACCGTACTTCTTTATAACATCCTTAAGCTCAGCGATAATTATCTTTCTTATTCTTGCCTTTGAAGAGAGGATATCCGTCATATCGGCGATAGTTGCTTCAAGGTTTTCAATATCCTTCAGACGCTTGAGAATGTATTCACGGTTAAGGTGACGGAGCTTGATTTCCGCAACATATTCAGCCTGAATTTCATCAATGCCGAAGCCAATCATCAAATTTGGAACAACTTCGCATTCTTCTTCCGTTTTTCTGATAATTGCAATTGCCTTGTCAATATCAAGAAGGATTTTTTCAAGACCCTTGAGAAGGTGAAGTCTGTTTTTAGCCTTATTAAGGTCAAAGCTTACACGGCGGAAAACACATCTGCCTCTGAAGCGTATCCATTCAATAAGTATGTCCCTTACACCCATAACTCTGGGGTAACCGTCAACAAGAACATTGAAGTTGCAGGAGAAGGAATCCTCCAAAGGTGTGAGTCTGTAAAGCTTCTGCATTAATTTATCCGCATCGGTACCTCTTTTAAGGTCGATTGTGATTTTAAGACCGTTCTTATCAGTTTCATCTCTGATGTCCGTAATTTCCTTAATTGAGCCTGCTTTGACTCTTTCAATGATTTTGTCGATTATAGCCTCAGCCGTGGTTGTAGGCGGTATTTCAGTAATATCAATGCAGTTGAAGCTCTTATCGTAGGTATACCTTGCTCTTACCTTGATACCTCCTCTGCCCGTGCGGTAAATTTCTTCCATTTCCTCACGGTTATAAAGGATTGTGCCGCCGCCCACAAAGTCAGGTGCGGGCATTGTATCAATGCAGTTATGCTGCTGGTCCTTGATAAGCTCAATTGTGGTTTCACACAGTTCACGAAGGTTAAAGGAGCATATTGAGCTTGCCATACCAACGGCAATACCTAAGTTGGTGTTTGCAAGAATTGACGGGAATGTAACAGGAAGAAGCACAGGCTCCTTCATTGAGCCGTCATAGTTATCAACAAGGTCAACTGTGTCCTTATCAATTTCGCCAAAAAGCTCGGTGCATATGCTTTCAAGCTTTGCTTCGGTGTATCGGGGTGCGGCATAATGCATATCCCTTGAATAAGCCTTGCCGAAGTTACCCTTTGAATCAACATAAGGGTTCAGAAGTGCCTCATTACCCCTTGAAAGGCGTACCATTGTTTCGTAAATAGCGGCATCACCGTGGGGATTGAGTCGCATTGTCTGACCAACAATATTAGCTGACTTTGTTCTGGAGCCGTTAAGGAGCCCCATTTTGTACATAGTATACAGTAGCTTTCTGTGGGAAGGCTTGAAGCCGTCAATTTCAGGAATTGCACGGGAGAGAATAACACTCATTGCATAGGGCATATAGTTGATTTCAAGAGTATCGGTGATTCTCTGTTCAATCATTTCACCGGCATTTGCAATATGGGTGTTTTTAAGAAGCTCAGCACCGTTATCCTTTGGCTTATCCGCTGATTTTTTTCTTGCCATCTGCCTTCCTCCTTTCAGCTTACATCGGTCATATCAATATAAAGATGACCGTAATTAGCAATATAATCCTTTCTGCCGGAAAGGTTATCGCCTAAAAGCAAGTCAAACTTTTCGGCAGTAGCCTCAGCCTCGGCAGGGTCGATTTTTATAAGTCTTCTTGTTGCGGGATTCATAGTTGTAAGATTCATCATATCCGCATCGTTTTCACCAAGACCCTTTGAACGCTGAATAGAATATTTCTTATCTCCGATTTCGGAAAGTGCGTCTGCCTTTTCTTTTTCCGTATAGGCAAACCAGGTCTGATTGCCGCTTGTGATTTCATAAAGAGGTGATTCTGCAATGAACACCTTACCCTCTTTTATAAGTGTAGGCACAAGGCGGTAAATCATTGTAAGAATAAGGGTTCTTATCTGGTATCCGTCAACATCAGCATCGGTACAGATAATGATTTTGCTCCAGCGGAGATTATCAAGTGAGAAGGTTGAAAGATTTTTCATACTCTTTGTGCTCACTTCAACTCCGCAGCCGAGTACCTTCAGAAGGTCGGTGATGATTTCACTTTTGAAAATTTTATCGTACTCACTTTTAAGGCAGTTGAGAATCTTACCTCTTACGGGTATAATTGCCTGAAACTCCGAATCCCTTGCCTGCTTACATGCGCCGAGAGCTGAATCACCTTCCACTATGAAAAGCTCTCTTTTGTCAATATCCTTGCTTCTGCAGTCAACAAATTTCTGCACTCTGTTTGCCATATCGTTTGAAGATGCAAGGGTCTTTTTCAGGCTTTGTCTTGTGGTTTCAGCTCTTACACGGCTTCGCATATTAACAAGCACCTGGTCAGCGATTTTATCCGCTTCCATCTTGTTTTCAATAAAGTAAACCTCAAGCTGATGGCGTAAAAATTCCGTCATAGCCTCCTGAATGAACTTGTTAGTAATAGCCTTCTTGGTCTGATTAAGATACGAGGTCTCCGTTGAAAATGAAGAGGAAACAAGAATAAGGCAGTCGGCAACATCCTGAAACTTGATTTTTGAATCGGACTTTGTATATTTACCGCTCTGCTTTAAATAAGAGTCAATCTGTGAAACGAGGGCACTCTTTACGGCATTATCCGGTGAGCCGCCGAATTCAAGAAAGCTTGAGTTATGGTAGTATTCAATAAGCTGTTTTTTGTTTGAGAAAGTTAAAGCAACATTGAGCCTTACCTTGTATTCAGGTAAATCCTCTCTGTCCTTACCGCTTCTTTCAGCCTGCCAGTACTGTACCGAGGATATTGAGTCCTCCCCTGCTATTTCCTTAACATAGTCACTGATGCCGTTTTCATAATAATAGGTGAAGGTTTCAAAGCCGCCCTTAATCTGATTTTTCAGTTCAAAACGGATTTTCGGGTTGACAATCGCCTGCTTCTGCATAACCTGCTGATAGTATTCAAGGGAAATATCAATATCCGTAAAAACCTCAAGGTCGGGCTTCCATTTAATTCTTGTACCCGTATCCTTTCTCCCGTAGGGCTCACTCTGCAGTCCGCCGATGTTTACGCCCTTTTCAAAGTGAAGGGTGTATCTGTCACCGCCGTACTTGATTTCCGCATCCATATATTCACTTGCAAACTGAGTTGCACAAAGACCGAGACCGTTAAGACCGAGTGAATATTCATAGCTGCCGCCGGAGTTGGTCTTATACTTACCGCCTGCGTACATCTCACAAAAAACGAGTTCCCAGTTATAGCGGTCGTACTTCTCATTGTAACCGACGGGGATACCTCGGCCGAAGTCCTGAACCTCAACGGAGCCGTCGGAGTATCGGGTCACAATGATTTTGTCGCCGTTGCCTTCTCTGGCTTCGTCAATGGAGTTAGAAAGAATTTCAAACACGGAGTGCTCGCAGCCGGAGATACCGTTTGAACCGAAAATAACGGCAGGTCTTTTACGGACTCTGTCGGCACCCTCCAGCATTTCTATATCTATATCGGAATAACCTGATTTTTTAGCCATTTTATCGGTTTCCTTTCATAATAATCAACTTACAATCACAAAATATAGTGTAATATTCCATATTTTTGCACAACACTTATACTTTACACTATTTTCCTGAAAAAATCAAGAGTTTTACCTGCTTTCCACAAACCATTTACCTTCATCCTGGAAAAGATAGGTTATTTTTGAGCCTATTCGCACCGTAAAACGGATAGCAGTGCCGCCAACCTTCATTGCAACGGCACGCCTTACATCAATAACCTTATCAATTTCATATTTTCTGCCGTCCTCCCAGGTAATATTCATAGGACGCACATTTCCTTCTTCATCAAATTGAGCAAGTACCCTTACAAATACCTTTCTCGCTTTCATTCAATCACCCCTGATGCCGCCTCATAAAGGGCTGAGGCACTTTTTCTTTCCCTTTAGGCAGCTTATCCGCCGTCATGAGGCAGCAGTTAAAAACCGCTTCTTCACCGAATCGGCGGCGTATATCCATAACCGCATCGTCAATTTTCTTCTGCCTTTCGTGTTTTTGATAATCCCCCGTAAATTCAAGCTGATGGGGGCTGTTTTCACTTTGCAGATTTATTGCCGTAACCGTAACACTTCTTACATTATAAAGCCAGTTATAGTTTTTTTGGAAAAGTCCGAATGCAGTTTTTGCAATTTCCGTTGCCGATTGTGTTGCATAGTCCGTGCTTTGCTGAAATTGCCTTGTTAAAAGCTGATTATCTCTTACGGATATCTGCACTCCCGTAGCTTCAAGACCTGCCTTACGAAGCCTTTTCGCCACATCCTGAGAAAGGGAAAGGAAGACCTTCCACACCTCCTCGGCGTTTTCAAGGTCGGCAGTGCAGGTAATTCCGTGACCTACGCTTTTAACGGGCGGATATTTCTCCTTTGACACCACGGGCGACCGGTCATTGCCGTTAGCTTTGTTGTATAAATCAATACCGTTGACACCGAAAACAAGCTTCAGCCAATCAGGCGAACACGCTGCGAGCTGACCTACGGTATGAATACCGTAAGAATTCAGCTTTTCTCCCGTTTTTCTGCCAACACCGAAAATTGCCCCTACAGGCAAAGGCCACACCTTATCTTTATAGTTTTCCTTAGTTATGAAAAAGACCTCGTCCCTTCCCGCAAGGTCACTGCCTAATTTAGAGAAGGTTTTATTATAGGATATACCTATTGAAACAGTTATACCAAGCTCATTTTTGAACGCTTCTCTTATTTCGTCGGCTATTTTCTCAACGCTACCGAAAAGCCTTATACTTCCCGTAAGGTCGCACCAGACCTCATCAAGTCCCATAGGCTCAATTACATCCGTATATCTTGAATAGATATCATATGCAAGGGCTGAATATTTTATATATTGGTCAAAATGAGGCTCGACCAGAATAAGGTCAGGACACTTTCCCTTTGCCTGCCATATGACCTCGCCTGTTTTTACACCGCATTTTTTAGCTTCCTCACTTTTAGCAAGAATTATACCGTGCCGGTCCTCCACACTGCCGGCAACGGCAACAGGTTTACCCCGAAGCTCGGGATTGATACTGCATTCAATTGAAGCATAGCAGGAATTCATGTCCGAATGTATAATAACTCTTTCCACATTAACAACTCCATAAAAGAACATTTGTTCGGTAGTATTATACTATTTGTTTCAGCCTTTGTCAAGGGAGTTTGAGTGACAAGTAGCAAGTAGCAAGTAGTAAGTAGTAAGTAAAATAGGGGCGGCTCCGTCGAAGACGAAGACGGATAAGTAAAACAAAAACTCGGCGGGTACAATCCGCCCGATTCATACGATGTTCAGCGCGATTGCGAATTGCGAATCGGGAATTGCGAATTAAATCCTTAAATCCTGCCCCTTGTTTTCTGCATTCTGCATAAAAAAAGCACCCCGCATAACACGGAGTGCATTTTCATATAGTGAATTATTCAGCGTCAGCTTCAACAGCTTCTTCTGCTGCTTCCTCAGCAACGTCTTCAACTGCTTCCTCTGCTTCTGCTGCGGGCTCAAGAAGAGCGCGGATTGAAAGACTTACACGCTTCTTATCAAAGTCGATCTCAGTAATCTTCGCCTTAACAACCTCGCCAACGGAAAGAACTTCCTTGGGAGAAGCGATGTGGCGGTCAGCAATCTGAGAAATGTGGATAAGACCATCAATACCGTCAATAACTGTTGCGAATGCGCCGAAGGTGGTAAGACCAACAACTGTTGCATCAACAACTGAGTCAACGGGATAGTCTCTTCTGAGGATTTCCCAGGGATTATCTTCAACTCTCTTGTAGCCGAGAGAAATCTTTCTCTTTTCAGCATCAAGAGCCTTAACATATACCTTAACGGTATCGCCAACGTTAACAACCTCTGAGGGGTGCTTGATTCTCTTCCATGAAAGCTCGGAGATATGTACCATACCGTCAACGCCGCCAAGGTCTACGAATGCACCGTAGTTGGTGAGTGACTTAACAGTACCTGTGAATTCCTGGCCTTCTGCAATGTTTGCCCAGAAGGATTCAACAATTTCCTTGCGTTCTTCTCTGAGAACGGCACGGATTGAGCCTACAACTCTCTTCTTCTGCTCGTCAAGGTCAATAAGCTTGAACTTAACAGTCTGCTTTACAAGCTGAGTAAGGTCTTCGTCCTTTGCAAGGCCTGTGAGAGAAGCAGGAATAAATACTCTTGCGCCCATAGGATATGCAATAACGCCGCCTCTTACAGCTTCTGCAACAACAGCTTCAACGATTTCATCGTTTTCTTTTGCTGCAACAATGTTTTTCCATGATGCTCTTCTGTCATAAAGACGCTTTGAGAGCTTCATGGTGCCT
>JAZSDP010000050.1:0-7966 GCA_045531265.1 Acutalibacteraceae bacterium | reverse complement strand
TCATTATTTTGCTCAAAAAGGTTTCGAGGTTGATGCGGTTGAGCTTATTGAGCATAATATTGAGGTTTTCAAAACTAAAACATTGCCCGATGAGAAAGTCAATATTAAACAAGGTAACGCCATCGATTTATCAGATTACTCCGACAACAGTTACGATGTAACCCTATTACTTGGACCTATGTATCACTTATACACAGCCGATGAACAGCAGAAAGCTCTTTCAGAGGCGATACGCATAACGAAGCCTAACGGTATCGTTTTCGTGGCATACTGTATGCTTGAACCTGCTATATACAACAGTTTCAAGGGTAACAGAATAAACCGACTAATTGAAGGCAGAGAATTAGACCCTGTTACTTTGGAAACACACTTTCCACCGTCAGGTATTTTTAAAGTATATACAAAAGATGAAATATTTGATTTAACAAAGAGTTTTGGTGTAGAACGATTGCATTTCGTTGCTACTGACGGTTATACTTGCCATATGAAAGAGTCCGTTGATAAAATGGATGACGAAACCTATGATTTATACTTGAGATACCATTTCAAAACCTGTGAAAGACAGGATTTAATCGGCATGTCACACCACACCCTTGATGTTTTGAGAAAGGAGATAAAACAATGATACTAAAAAATGAAATACCTATACTTGAATTTGATACAGATGAAACACAGGTTATTAACCCAACACACGGAAATTTGAATCTTAAGTTACCCCAAAAGGCTGTTTTTGCGTTTTTAGATGAACATATAGAGAAATATGCTAAAGAACATAATGCCGTTCAAGTCAGTACCTTTACATCGGAAACAAAAGACTACCCTATATATGTTGTAAATCATAAGGGAGAAGATGTTTGTCTTTGTCAGGCACCTGTAGGAGCATCTGCTGCAACTCAAATTTTAGACTGGCTTATCGGATACGGCGTACGGGAAATAATTTCAGGTGGATGTTGCGGTGCACTGACGGATTTTGAAGAAAATGTATTTATTGTTCCATATAAAGCGTTGCGAGATGAAGGCACATCATATCACTATATGAAGCCATCAAGGTTTATTAAGATTAATAATGATTCGTTAAAAGCAATTAAAAAGACTATTTCCGAACACAAACTTCCATATCGTGAGGTAATAACATGGACAACAGATGGATTTTATCGTGAAACCAAAGAAAAAATTGCCTACAGAAAGCAAGAGGGTTGCGAAGTTGTAGAAATGGAATGTTCAGCACTTGCAGCGTGTTCAGCTTTTCGTAAAGTAGTATGGGGTTGCATTTTATTTACTGCAGATACACTTACAGACACAGAAAACTACGATGAACGAAATTGGGGTAAAAATTCTTTCAGATATGCTCTTGAATTGTGCCTTGATGCCGTTATAAAACTCTGAATGGAAAGGAGTGTCAGTAATGAATCAAAAACAAATAGAATATATACTAAACACTCCTGTTCTTGAAACAGAACGGCTGATTCTTCGTCCCATTACACAGGATGATGTAAACGAGGCTTTTGTGTGGTTGAGTGATGAAAAAGTCAATAGGTTTATGCCGTATAATCTTTACAAAAATACAGAAGAAGTATTGCATTGGATAAATGTAATACTCCCCGATGACAGTAATTTTCATTGGGGGTTTGTGCTTAAAGAAAACAATCTGCTAATCGGCAGTGGTAGCATAGGTCCACACAAAGGCAATCCTGACGAGTGGGGGTTCGGTTATAACATTCGTTCAGACTATTGGAACAAAGGTTTAACCACAGAAGCCACAAAAAGAATGATTGAATTTGCATATAAAGAACACGGCATAAAAGACTTTGTAGCAGACCACGCTGTTGACAATCCGGCTTCAGGCAGAGTTATGGAAAAGTGCGGATTAGCATTCGACCATTTTGGAGAATACAGTACATTCGACGGTACTCAGACCTTTAAAGCAAAATTCTATAAAATGCATCTAGATTAAAACAGAAAATTATTATTAACCAAGAAAAAATCCGCAATCATAACGATTACGGATTTTCTCTTGGTGGAGATAAGCGGGATCGAACCGCTGTCCTCTTGAATGCCATTCAAGCGCTCTCCCGGTGCACGCAAAAACACACCCTCACAAAAATAATTGCTTACGAACTAAAAATATGTTACATTTTCTATTTTTGAAGACTTTATTATTGCTAAGGAAAACTATGAAAGGGGTGGAAAATTAAGAAGCGGGTGAATAATAAAAAACAAAAAGGAGGATTAATATGAAAACAGTAAAGAAAACAATAGCAATATTCTTAGTAATGCTGACAATTTTTACAACTTTATCAGCTGTAATGCCCGTTCTTGCAAGCTACGAGCTTGTAACGGCAGGAAACGTAACAAGCGGAAATGTACCCGAAACAGAAGCTGAACTCACGAAAGGGCCTGAAATATTGTCTGAAATCATTGAAAAGCGTGAAGAAAACGCAAAACACTTTTTAATGTCAGACGGAAGCTTTATGGTGGCGCAGTATCCAACTGCCGTTCATTATCAGAACGATTCCGAAGAGTGGGTTGATTACAACAACAACGTAAAAGACACCCAAGCCACAACGGAGCAAGTTGAGCTTTTCGGAACAGACGAGCTTTATTCAACAAGCAATTTATTAGAAAATGTTGTCTTTGCCGAAAAATCAAACTCGAATACCCTTGTTTCTTATGAAGCGAAGGATTATCCGATTTCCTTCAATTATCAGAGTGCAAAAAAGAGTAATATTAAAATAATCGAAAACGAAGCTGAGCTTACGGGCAATGACGCCTTCCTCACACTGCCCGATATCA
This sequence comes from Acutalibacteraceae bacterium, assembly GCA_045531265.1. GTDB lineage: Bacteria > Bacillota > Clostridia > Oscillospirales > Acutalibacteraceae > UBA6857. Next base: position 5,173 of record JAZSDP010000050.1, on the reverse strand, counting down.
CTCAGGAAGTACTATATGAAAATGTGTTTGACGGTGTGGATTTGCAATACATAGTAAGTCCGGGCGAGCTTAAGGAAAACATCATTCTCAAAAACAAAAGCGCACAGAATAGCTTTACCGTTAACTATAATATTGGTGAACTCGAAGCAGAGGCGATTTCATCAAATGAAATTCATCTCGTTGACGGTGAAAATATAATTTACACCATTTCAGCTCCGGTAATGTACGATTCTACGGGAAATACAAGCAATGACATTTCTTTGAAGATTGTTAAAAACAAAAATGGAAAGTTAAGATTTGAAATAGTTCCCGATATTGATTGGCTTGCCTCGTCGGTTTACCCGGTTACAATTGACCCTGCTATAACTGAGAAAACATACAGCTCAATTAAAGGCGTTTGCGGAACCGGTGGTTCAATAAGCGAAAATTCTATTACTCTTTCCGGTATTAATTCTTACGCTCTTTTGGATGTTGGTAGTGTCATAAGTGATGCTTTTATTGACCATGTTGTGTCTGCTGAGCTTCACTTGCCTGTTGTTTCAAATTCATCTTCAGCAGCCACACGTATTTATTTGCGAAAAGTTGAACAAAGTTGGCACGATGAAAATGATGAAGTAACAAATGCAAATCCTTCGGTTAATGATGCAGTTGAAGATTGTGAAAATGTTGAAACAACAGCTACGAAGTTGAATTTTGACATAACTAAGCCGTATTTAGGATGGGAAAGCGGTGAAACTAATAACGGTGTTAAGCTTGAATTGGTAAAAGACGGTAATCTGACTTTTGCTTTATCAAGTGATGATTATCCTGTGCTAACCGTTAATTACATGAACACATGTGGTCTTGATATGACTATGCCGATGACAACGTTTGACATGGGTAGTGCCGGTTATGTTTATGTCAATAATTATAGCGGTAACCTTGTAATTACAAGAGAAAACGAAATCTCCACAACCGGCGAAGAGTATCCCTATGACCTTTCCATGACCTATAATAGCCTTTCATCAGCAACTGATGAAAATTATTCAACGTGGCTACCGAGCTACAACTCGGGTTTTAATCTTATGTATATTTATATGGCTTCTGACGGAACATTGGAGTACATTGAAAAGACAGCTGTTGAAGGTGTAGATAATCTATATGAATTGAAAGAAAACGATTATGGCTGGGAACACTTGAAGGTAACGAAATTTTTGAGTATGACAATTCCTATTATAAACAAGACCTTGACTTTTCCAAGTGCTTATGATGCGTGGAAAAATAACGCGACCGAAAAACACTCATTTGATACTGAAGGTTTACAGAAAATCGTGACCGCTGAAAACCTTAACACGGATGATGCATCAGTAAGGACAATTTTCAACCGTGAAGCGATTGCTGATTCAAGCGATTTTTACATCGTTGACGGTGATGGACAAAAATTACTTGTTCAAAGCACAGATACATCATATACCGTTACGCAGTACAGTCGCGCAACTGACGGAAGCTATTCCGCGGGAGAGTGTGTTACCTATGTTTATGATACTAATGGCAATGTTACCCAAATCAAACGCGATGGTGCGGTTGAAGCAATTTTTACCTACACAGACGGTAGAATTAAAACAATCACCGACGACAACAACCACAAGCTCACTTTTATTTATGATGGCAATTCAAGAAGAATAAAATCTGTAACGGAAAGTAAAAACGGAACAGCAGGTCAGAAGGTTTCATTTGAAAGAAAAATAAACAATGTAACAGCCCGTACCTCAGGCGCCAACGGTATTTACGGTGACAACGATGACAGATTGGTAACAAGTCGCTTCAGTCCTGATTTGAAGCTCCTCGGCGAAAGCTATTCCACGGCTTCGGGTGAATATCTTGGCGCAGTTTCCTATGATCGCGATGAAGATGAGTCAACAACATCAGTTTTCGATGACATCAAGCGAGTTAGTGTTGTGGGAAAAACTCCAAACAATCTTTTGAAAAATCACAACATTGAATCTGACACTGATTGGACAGCTAAAACCATTGCCGATTCTAACGCTACATATTCCGCAAGCGTTTCAAGTGATGAAAGCTATGTTGGATTAAAATCATTTAAGGTGGTTACAACAGATTTTACAAAAGGCGGAGCAGCAGGCTACTGCCAGACAATCACTCCTGATATGGGTCTTTTAAAATCAGGTAAGCCTTATGTTGCCTCGGCATATATAAATGCAAGTGCCTATACAAAAGATGCTGATGCACTGAGCTCAACAAGTTACGGTGCTTTTGTGATGGTTGAAATACAAACTCCATCCGGTACAGACAGAAAATATTCGAATCCTATTGCAAACACAGGTGATGATTGGGAACGTGCATTTCTTACCTTTAGTGTACCGGAAAACTTTACAAAAATAACAATCGCTCTTATAGGACGTAATGGCTCGGGCACGGCATATTTTGACGCAGTGCAGCTCGAAGAGGGCGACTATCCCGGTCAGTATAATATGCTTGAAAATAATAGCTTTAACTTTGTGAAATCCAACGGAAAGGGATATGACTGGACGAGTCATAATCTTACTTCCTCTGATGTTGTTGTTGAAGGTCAGATGAAGCTTGTAGGCTCACCTGACAAAAACGCAGGCAATTTACAGGATGTGGAGCTTGTAAATGCATCGCAAAGCGATACCTATACTGTAAGTGGCTGGGCACAGGCAGATTCAATGCCTAAAAAATCAGGGTATATTGCTCCTAATTGGCGTCACTATTCTATTAGAGTGTTAGTTTTTTACCGTGATGCAAACGGCAACAGCTCCGATATAGTGAAGCATATAAGCGAGTTTAATTACTTTGACAGTGAAAAGCAATTTACAAGCGGAAGCTTTAATCTTAAGCATCCTACCGATGAGAATCTTACACCTTATAAAATTAGAATAATGCTTGCATTTTATCGTCAGTGTAATACGGCTTTATTTGATGATATTGCGCTTTACCGTTCTGCGGAGGTTTACGATTTAAGCGGTGCAGCCGCTGATACTGCCGAGCCTACGGTAAGCTATGAATATTACGCCAACGGCAATATCAAAACAAAAACTGTTACCGATAGCGACAATGTAACAGTTTACAGCTACGCTGAAAGCGGACAGCTGACGGCTGAAGCATTTACCGAAACAGTTACTGACGAGAACAGCAACACCTCTACAGTTACAACAACCTACACTTATAATGCCGATGGTAATATTGCAACCTATACGGACGAGGAAGGCGTATTGCACACCTATACCTACAATGAATACGGGGATGTAATTTCAATCCTCACACCTGACGGAACGGGTGACACCTTCGTTTATGAGTTGTACGATACCGGTAAAACCCGAATTAAAATGGAGACCTATGAGGACGGTTCAACCTACACCTACACCTACTATGAAAGCGGTGAACTTCATACTGAAACAATAGTTGAAGACGGCGAAACTTCAGTTTACGAATACAATACTGACGGTACGCTGAAAACCGAAACCGAGTCTGACGGTACCGTATGGAATTATACCTATAACGACCACGGGCACCTCTCTTCAAAGCTCAAAGCAGACGGTACCGGAGAAAGATATTCCTATCAGTATTTTGACTTCAATAATAACGGTGAATATGACGAATATAAGATATCTCACGAAACACTTGAAAACGGCGAAGAAAACTGGTATACTTATAATACACAAGGTGTTTTGACTCAGTTAAGGCAAAAGAAAAACAATAAGGAACTGACTTATAACTACGACAGTGAGGGTAATGTTATATCTGTCAGCCATAATGACTTCAGTTATAATTATGTCTATGATGATTTCGGCAACACAACCTCCGTCAAAGTCGGCAATCAGCCTCTTATCAGCTATTCCTATCTGCCTGATAAGAGCAACTTAAGTAAAATCACCTACGGCAACGGTGATACAGAAGAGTATACCTACAATGCTTACGGTGCTGTTATCAAAAAAACAGTCAGCGGATTGGGTGATGTTGAGTACAGATATGACTCTGCCGGCAGGCTCACCTATGATAAAGATGAGCTTTCCGACCGTCGCACCTATCATAACTATGACCTTGAGGGCAGGCTTGAAAGCAGGCAGACTCTTGATAATACCAAGTCGAACGCCCATCAGGTATTTCTCTTCTCTTCCGCAAATGTGTATGATGATGAAAGCCGTATCATCCGTAAGGATATGAAAGGCAAAAAATATGCCCTCGATACTTACTATAATTATGATGAAGACGGAATGCTTTCAAGTGTTGCCACAACGGCAAGCGGTACCCGAAGCCTTATTTATACCTATGACGAGGAAGACAGAGTAACCGCAAGGTCAATGACTCTCAATTCACCTTATACAAATTCTTACACCTATAATGATGACGGTCTTATTGCCACAGATACGGTTACGGCTAAAAACGGCACCTTTGCTTATAACTATACCTATGATGCTAACGGCAATATTACCGAGATAACAAAAAACGGCACCGTTCAGCAAAGGTATGTTTATGATGAAACCGACCAGCTTGTAAGAGAAGACAACCGTGATATAAACAAGACCGTTGTTTATACCTATGACGGATACGGTAATATTCTTAATAAAAAAGAATATGCTTTTACCACAGGTGATTTGGGCACAGCAACCGACACAATAGTTTATAGTTATGACTCTGCATGGAAAGACAAGCTTTCAAGCTACAACGGACAGAGCATAACCTATGATTCTATGGGCAATCCGTTGAACTACCGCGGTGCAACCCTTGATTGGAACGGCAGAAAGCTGATGAGCTATACCAAGGACGGCACAAGCATATCATATGAATATGACGGCAACGGCTTAAGAACAAGCAAAACCGTTAACGGAGTAAAGCACGATTATTATTACGACGAAAACAATATGCTGCTTTACGAAATTACAGACGGTGTTTACGAGATTTACTATAAGTACGATGCTGACGGAAACCTTTTCTCCGTTACAAGATACCGTTATTCTGACGGAAGAAAAGATGTTCTTTATGCTGAGGTAAACACCCGCGGTGATGTTATTGCCCTGCGTAATTACGGCGGCTCAATTTATTGCAGATACGCTTACGATAGCTGGGGCAGATGTATCTCCGTTACCGATTCCGACGGTAATGCAAGCAGTGTTAATTCTGTTGCTGTTCAGAATTCCATCCGCTACCGTGG
>JAZSDP010000017.1:0-47862 GCA_045531265.1 Acutalibacteraceae bacterium | reverse complement strand
ATATTCTGCAATTTTAAGGCAGGCTTTACCGTGATTGACCCAATATGTACGCACTTCTTCGTCGGGAGAAGAAAGGGTGAGATTATCTTTTACCATAGGATGTGAGAAAAAAGTGGGGTTAAAGTCGATGCCCATATTTCTCTCTTTGGCAAAGTCTACCCATTTTATGAAATGCTTCGGCTCAATCTTATCTCTGCCTACAATTTCACCATCTTCAAAGATAGCATAAGAAGCGTGAAGATTCACCTTCTTTTTGCCGGGCATAAGTGAAAAAGCTTTGTCATAGTCAGCCATAAGCTCATCGTGCGTTCTTGCCTTTCCGGGATAGTTGCCCGTGGTCTGAATACCGCCTGAAAGAGCCTCCTTGCTGTCAAAGCCCACAACATCGTCGCCCTGCCAGCAGTGAACGGAAACGCAGACATCTTTTAATGTTTCAAGTGCCTTTTCAGTGTCTACGCCATATTCTTTATAAATTTCTTTGGCTTCGCTGTATCTGCTCATCAGTTTGCCTCCTTAATGTCAAAAGTTGCTTTTATTATCTCTCTCGCTTCGGTGAGAGTTATTTTTTTGTTATGCATAATCTGTGAAAGTATGTTTCCTGTTGCCGTGGCTTCCATAAGACCTGTGTATACCTTTTTGCCTGTGTATTCTGCCGTAAGCTTATTGAGGTACTTATCCTTACTGCCGCCGCCGACAATATGTATTGATTTTATTTCTTTTCCACTGATAGTTTCGATTTCCTCTACTGCTTTTCTATATGAATCGGCAAGGGAATGATAAACACTTGAAAGCACGTCAGCAAGGGGTAAATCGGATTTGCCCAGATAATTTCTGATAGCCTCAATCATATTTTCGGGAGCAACAAACTCAGGTGCGTTGGGGTTAATCTTTTCGGTGAATGTACTTCCTGCCGCAAGGTTCATCATTTCATCATAGGTAAGCTCCTTGTTTATGTTTCTGCGGATATTCTGAAACAGCCACATACCCATAATGTTTTTAAGGAAACGGAAGCGATATTCAATTCCTCCCTCATTGGTAAAGTTAGCTTCAAGTGCCTTTTCGGTGAGTACGGGAACAGGATTTTCTGTACCTATGAGGCTCCAAGTGCCTGATGAAATATATACACTTTCACCGTCAACGGGGCAAGCCGCAACAGCAGAAGCCGTATCGTGTGAGGGACAGAGAATAACCGTACTGTCAAATCCGATTTCAGCTTTAACTTCATCTGTGAAATTGCCAACGACTGTGCCGGGGAGAGAAAGCTCGCAGAAAATGCCTTCAGGTAAGTCGAGCTTATCAAGAATATATTTATCCCACTGCTTACTTTCAGCATTTACAAGGTTAGCTGTAGTTGCGTTGGTGTATTCGTTTCTGATTTGTCCCGTCAGCTTAAAGGAAAGATACTCAGGCATCATAAGAAAGTGCTTTGCCTTTGACAGCTTACCGCTTTTCCTGTCACAATACAGCTGATAAATCGTGTTGAAGTTCTGCTTCTGTATGCCCGTGCGTGAATAAAGCTCGGCTTGTGAGATAATTGCATTAACAGCTCTTGAACTTTCCTCTGTTCTACCGTCACGGTATGAAACGGCAGGGAGTATTTCTTTTTTGCTTTCATCAAGCAGAACATAATCAACGCCCCAAGTATCGATGGCAATTATTTTCGGCTTTTTACCGATTTCTTTGCATTTACTGATACCTGCTTTAACTTCTCTGAAAAGACTATCTATATTCCAAACAAGAGTGCCGTTTTCATTTTTAATATTGTTGTCAAATCGGTAGATTTCTTCAAGGCAGAGCTTGCCGTTTTCAATGTGACCGAGAATATGTCTGCCCGAAGAAGCACCGATGTCTATGGCTAAATAATATGTTTTCAAATCTTCTCCACCTTAATATAATTATTTCATTGTAATTATACCACTGAATCAGCATAAAACGAAAGGTCCTTATTTGGTTAAAAAAGTGTCCTTATTTGTATTGATTTTTCTGATTTGAAAATGTATAATCGAACAGAGGTGGTTATATGATAAACCGTGAAATCCTTAAAGAATTGATTCCCATAACCGACGAGGAGCAGTCTATATTAGACGGAAGAAGCACAGTAGACAGCAGTATTTATACGGAAAACGATGATAATATTATTTCATCCAGAAAGCTTCTCAAGGACGGAAAGCTCATTACGATCAGAACACACACAAGATTCATTCATTTTCCCGAGCACACCCACGATTTTGTTGAGGTAGTCTATATGTGTTCAGGCAAAACAACACATATTATAAACGGAAAAACTATCGAGCTGTGTGAAGGAGAGTTGTTATTTCTCGGACAGAATGCTAAGCAGGAAATCCTTCCCGCATCAGGAAATGACATAGCGGTAAACTTTATCATTCTCCCTCAGTTTTTCAACAAAACACTTGAAATGTTAGGTGCTGAAGAAACGCCCCTTAAAAAGTTTCTGATAGAGTCTCTTTTCAAAGAAGAAAATGCAGGCTATCTCCACTTCAGAGTTTCGGATGTTTTGCCTGTACAGAATCTCATTGAAAATTTACTTTGGACACTCATCAACAACACATCAAATAAAAGAAATATCAATCAGACTACTATGGGACTTCTTTTTATGCAGCTTCTCAATCACACAGACAAGCTCGCATATCAGTCAAAGGAAGAAGCCGCCATACTACAGATTTTCAAATACATAGAAGAAAATTACAAAAACGGCAGTCTTACCGAGGCGGCAAAACTGCTTCACTACGACTTTTATTGGCTCAGCCATGAAATCAAAAATCAGACAGGAAAGACCTATACTGAACTTTTGCAAGACAAAAGGCTTTCGCAGGCGGAGTATCTTTTAAAGAATACGAAGATAGGTATTGATGAAATTTCAAAAGCCGTGGGATATGAAAATAAAAGCTATTTCCACAGGATATTCGCAAAACAGTTCGGTATGAGTCCGAAGAAATACAGGGATGGTTGAAATTTTTATAATTAGAATAAACAAATATCCACTTACATATAAACTAATTTTTTACTACGAAAAAATATCTTCAACAAGTCTGAAAAATCATACCATATAAGCTAAAAGCAATCACAATCAACCACAACATATTGTATGATCTTTTTGAATTTTGCCTTGTATTCGATAGAATTTTTTGAAATGACCTGATGTATTATCTAAAAAAACTAACGGATAAAACACAATATTCGGAAAAATATTTCCGAATAATTTGTTGACAAAAGATTATAATAGATTTATAATGAATTTAGTTTCAGTGAAAACAAATTCATTAAAAGGGGCGCTTTTATGTTTATTGCAAGAGAAAAAGAATTGGCATTGATAAATGAAATTCTCGGTAAGCCTTCGGGCAGTGCTATGATATACGGTAAAAGAAAGGTCGGAAAGACTACCTTGATTACCGAAGCTTTGAAAAGCAGTAAGGATAAAACAATCTACTATGAATGTATAAAGTCAAGCATCGAAGATAATGTTGAGGGTTTTGTTGATGTTCTTGTAAGAGAAAAGGTGTTAGCAGTTCCACTACAGTTCAAAACATTTATTGATGTGTTTGCCTACCTTAATACTCTGCCTCAGACCTTCAACATCACAATTGACGAGTACCCTTATCTTAAAATGTTCTCTAATCCCGAAACAGTTGATTCTATGTTTCAGAAAATCATAGACAACAGCTTGTCGAACATCAGATTGTTTCTCTCCGGCTCTCATATCGGAATGATGAAGGATTTGCTCGAAGAAAAGAATGCTCTTTATGGCAGATTTTCTCTCACAATACATCTGAAAGAACTGAACTACAAAGAAGCAGCTTCATTTTATCCTGAAAAACAAGTTTATGATAAGGTGGGACTTTATTCTGTTTTCGGCGGTTCACCGTATATAAACAAATTTATTGACCCTGATAAAACACTTAAGGAAAATATAATAAGCACTATTCTTAAAGATACTCATCCCGTTTATCAGTATGCTGAGCATCTTCTGATTACCGATTTTACCAACGCCGTAAATGCAGAAAGAATTTTCTATGCAATTTCAAACGGCAAGAAAAAGTATGGCGAGATTGAAAGCAAGCTGAAAATGAAAAACAACGGACTTCTTTCGAAACAATTAGCCGCACTGACAGGTATGGAGATAATCTCAAAAACATATCCTATAAATAAGCCTGATGACAACAAAAAAATCTCTTATGAAATCAATGATAACCTTCTGAGATTTTACTATGCCTTTATTTATAAAAACAAAAGTGCTTTGCAGGTGCTCGGTGCAGAAGCTTTTTACAATGAATATATAGAAGAACCGTTAAAGCAGTTTATTTCTTTCAGATTCGAAGAAATCTGTCGGTCATATTTTTCACTGAATGCTATATCGGGAAAACTCAAAGGCATAACAAATATCGGTACCTTCTACTATGATGACGGTACAACAAAGAGTTCAGGTGAGTTCGATGTTGTTTTGCAGAAAAAAGGCATAGAAACTGATTTTGCTTACGATGTTTATGAAGCAAAGTATTATGCATCTCCGCTCTCACAGGGTGAGATGTATAAGGAAGCCGAGAAAATAAGAAATCTTAAAGGCCTGACGCTCGGTAAAATTGGTTTCATAGCAATGTCAGGCTATGAAAAAGAGGTTGACTTGTTTCACTGCATAAGCGGTGAAGAGTTATACGAATAAAAGTTCAGCGACAGTACTGCAAAATGTGTACTGTCGCTTTTTCTGTTAAGTATAAATCAAATTTGAATAAACAATTTCTGTCGCTCGATTACGGATGTTGTTCATTCTCTGCACCCATTTCAACTGATTTTCTTCTTTCAGTTGTTCTGTGATGCCTTCGGCGGCTTTCATTTGTTCAACAAGAGTATCAAGCATATTTCTTGCCTGATTTTCTATCTCGGCACAGTGCTGATAAAGTTTACCTTCCGCAAGGAGAGTAGAAAATACTGCTTTCTCGTGATTAAGAAGATAGTTCTTATAAAGCATACCCCACTTACCGAGAGTAATATTTGCTTCTTCGGGCGGTAGTGTCAGATTGGGGATTCTGAAATCTCCAACACTTCTGTAGGTAAGGTTTTCCTTTGTTTTTGTTGTCATAATCTTTGACCTCCATTTGTATATTATCCGATGCAACGCTCAGAAAAGCTGAGTATTGCATAACAGAATCTTTCATACGGTGTCAATGATGTATGTAACGGGTCGCCTTCTCTTATCCGCATAGTTCTTCTTATTTCTTTCGGTATAACAACACGACCGAGGTCGTCAATACGGCGGACAATTCCTGTTGCTTTCATTTATATCTTTCTCTCCCTTAAATTACAAATTGTGATGTTAGTATTTGTATGTTGAGGGGATTTATACTGCGTGAATTTACTTTTTAGCTCTGTTGTGATATAATAAAATAAAGGCGGTGATTAAATGATAGATATTGTACCAGATGGGGTTCCCTGTAAAAAATGCAACACAATGCATCCTACTCTATATTGGCATAAGCTGTATGACGACTATATGAAAATAGAAAAAGACTATATTGTTTATATTAAAGAACTGTATAAAAAATTCGGAGAAGAAATCAGCGACGATAAAGCTCTTAATAATTATTATGAGCATATGGAGACTCTTAATTTAGTTTACTGTGAAAAAGCAGGTAGATGTGCTGTATGCAAAACAAACACCCATTATAAACATATCAAAACTCAGAATTTTGTCTGTTCAGATAAATGTAAATATAAATTAGCGGAGTGAAATTCACTCCGTTGTTTCTTTGCACCTCTCCACCACACGAAATACTGCCAACAAAACTTGTCGAAAAATGTCATTGTTATATGTAACGGGGTGCGGGTGTCCAGTGGTCACCTCTGCGCAGCAGAAGCACCGACCGAGGCGGCAGCCGAGACCGCCTTCATGGATGCGAAGGGTGCGGTAGACAATGCCTGTTGCTTTCATATATAAATCTCTCCTCATTCACACATTGTAGAGGCAGCCGTCGGTCGTCCTTTTTGCGGACAAGCAATGCCCACACTGCAGGAAAAAGCGATTTATAGAATTTATATTACCAAATTTACTTTTTAATGCGAGTGGGCACATCTTATTTTTCTGTATCCGATGCTTTACTTGGTGCTAATATATCCAATTTTCTCTTTATATCTGCAGCATAGTCCACATCGTAAGCAAACGGCCCATTTAATCCTGTAAAAAAATATCTGGCTTCTTGCAGACCGGTATCACCTCTGTCCTCCGGCATAAAGATGTACATCATTATTTCTCTTGTGTTATTCAATAAGACAAAGCATGTGTTTTCCCACTCAACACAAGGTCCGCCGCATTTTGATGCTTTTGTCCACATATCGTTAAATTCTCTGTGCGCTTTTTCATAAAATTCTTCAAGGGTTTTGTATTTACAATCAAATCCCATTGTCCACATATGTGAAGACGATTCTCCACCTGTTGATATTCTGCTTAATACAAAACCTTCTGCTTCTAATATACTTATTGCTTCTTCAACTGTTTTATATTTAGGCTCAGAAGCTCGTAAACATCCGCGTAAATCTGTAGATTCAGACAACTCTTCAGGCTGCGTATATTCCTCAACGGGTTCCTTTTTCACAACAGACGAATCCGTTGTTTTTTCTTTTTCGCTATTATCATTATCATTTTTATTTTTGGCCTTTGCTTTATTTTTTACATATGCGAATTTTATCAGAAAAGCTACTGCAAAACCAAGTCCAAATATTACACAGATAATATTTGAATACAAGATACCTAAAGCAATATAAGCAAAACCGACTATTATTGAAAAAACAGGGAATTTATTTTTCATATCCTTATCTCCTTGTATGTTTTAGTTCTATTATTCGTTAAATGATATTAAATATATTTTTTGTTGATGTTTTCTCTTACATATTTATAAAGCTTTTCACCCTTAAGCCCCATTGAAACGCCCACAAGGGTCTTGACATATGCCATTTCAAAGGTCATTCCGCTTACGGGCAAGGCACCCTTATCGAGGGCATCCGATGTTGACTCATAGGAATACGCCTCACTGTTGCAGGGAGCAATAAAAAGGTCAACGCCTTTTTCCTTACACTTTTGAGCAAAAGTCAGAAATGATAAATTGCTGACTTCGCCCCTTCTTTTGCTCCGTTCAACGCACACCGTCTGTGAATGGTAGGTGTTGTGAACAACGGCAGAAAGCTTATCTAAGTTATAAAAATCATAATCAATGCCCACATAAGGCACAATGGAAAGCACTCTGCCTTTAAGCGCTTCTGTGCTGCTGAGAAGATTGCGGCGGTGCTTGAATTCCTTACCTTCATAACAGCAGTTTTCGGTATTTTGAAGAACTACACTGCCTTCGCTGAAAAAGTCGTCGCTGTAATCTGCGCACTGCTTAAGCTGAGAGCCGTAATGAAGGTACATTTTACCGTCACTGTTTCTGTAAACGGCATAAACATTAGGCTTTATTCCGTTCATAATAAGCTCGGCGGCAGCCCTGAAATTAGCGTTTCCGTTTGTTTCCTCTTTATCTAAGGGCAGCTGAGCGGATACCAGAATAACAGGTATTTCAAGGTGAGAGAGCATAAGAGAAAGAAGTGACGATGTAAAGGCGAGAGTATCCGTTCCGTGAAGGATTATTATGCCCTTATAGGGGCTGAAATCTTCAATAGACCTGAAATCATCAAGAAGGGTATTCCATGTCTTCACCGTCATATTTTCGCTCAGGATATCCAGTGGCATACGGCAGTCGAAAGTAACATCCTTAAAGGGTGAACTGCTGTTTTTGAATATTGAAACAATTTTATATTTTGTTTTTTCGGCATCGGAGGTTCTTTCACCCTTTTCATCCTCGACGGAGCAGATAGTACCGCCTGTGAGAATCAGGAGTATTTTATCTTTTTTTATATTTTCGGCAGACATCTTATAAATCCTCCTCAGTCTTGTATTACCTGCATATTATATAGCATTTTTTCTTTTAAAGTCAAGTCAGGGAGCGGTTATATAATACCATATTTTGTTTTATTTTTTCTATTGACAAACAAACCCCTTTTTGATATAATTCTCCGTGAAGATCCTGCTTTTTCGGAAAATCCGTCAGAGAGAGTGTGTCATAGGCTGAAAGCACACTCGGGATGAGTAGTAAGCAAGGCAACACTTCAACGGTATATGCTTAAAACTTAATAAAAGAGCGGGTACATTTTTTGTATCAATACGGGTGGCACCGCGGGTTATGAATACTCGTCCCGGGAATTATGTTTTGTAATTCCCGGGATTTTTTATTTTTGTAAGCATATCATAAATGTAAACTAATAATACGATATGGAGGTATAATACAATGTACAGAACTCATCGTTGCAACGAGATAAGAGAAAACCACATCGGTATGACTGTTGAGCTCGCCGGTTGGGTTGATGTTGTCCGTGACCACGGCGGCGTTCTCTTTGTGGATTTGCGTGACGAAACAGGCGTAACTCAGGTTGTTGTTCACGACGAAAATCTTCTCAAGGGCGTAAGCAAGGAAACAGTCGTATCTGTTCACGGCACAGTATCCAAGCGTGACGAAAGCACCGTCAACCCAAAAATTGAAACAGGTCTTGTTGAGCTTATTGCAGACGACCTTAAGGTTTTAGGTGTATGCAGCAGAGACCTTCCCTTTGAAATCGGCTCAAAGGACACAAACGAAAACCTCAGACTCAAGCACAGATTCCTCGATTTGAGAAATCCCGCTTTGCACAATAATATCATCCTTCGTTCAAAGGTTATCGGTCATATGAGACGCCTTATGGAGGAAAGAGGCTTCCTTGATATCCAGACTCCCATCCTTACCGCTTCCTCACCCGAGGGTGCAAGAGACTTCCTTGTTCCTTCCCGTAAGCATCCCGGTAAGTTCTATGCACTGCCTCAGGCACCTCAGCAGTTCAAGCAGCTTCTTATGGTATCAGGCTTTGATAAGTATTATCAGATTGCTCCCTGCTTCAGAGACGAGGATGCCCGTGCTGACCGTTCACCCGGTGAATTCTATCAGCTTGACTTTGAAATGGCTTTCTCCACTCAGGAAGAGGTTCTCAAGGTCTGCGAGGATGTTGTGAGCGACATTTTCCGCACCTTCTCAGATAAAAAGGTTACGGATACTCCCTTCAGATGTATCCCTTACAGAGAAGCAATGGCAAAGTACGGCTCAGATAAGCCCGACCTTCGCAACCCCCTTGTTATCTGCGACCTTACAGATATGTTCAAGAGAGTTAAGTTCAAGCCCTTTATGAATAAGCCCGTAAGAGGTATTGTTGCTCCCTGCAAAAATGAAAGATGGTTCTTTGATAAGTCATTGGCTTTTGCAACAAAGCAGGCAAAAATGGCAGGTCTTGCCCATATCACCCTTCTTAATGCCCAAACCTATGAATTCAAGGATGACCCCATCATCAAGGTTATGACAGAAGAAGAAAAGAGAGAAATTGTTGAGCTTACCGGCGTTAAGGAAGGCGAAACAATCTTCTTCATCTGCGATACTGTTTCCGATATTGCAGATAAGAACGCAGGTGTTATCCGCACATGGCTCGGTAATGAGCTCGGTCTTATCAACAAGGATTCATTTGAATTCTGCTTTGTTGTTGACTTCCCCATGTACGAAAGAGACGAGGTTACAGATAAGATTATCTTCACTCACAACCCCTTCTCAATGCCTCAAGGCGGTCTTGAAGCACTTGAAACTATGGACCCCACAGAAATTCTCGCATACCAGTACGACCTTGTATGTAACGGTATTGAGCTTGCTTCAGGTGCTGTAAGAAATCACAGCCCCGAAATTATGAGAAAAGCATTTGAAATTGCAGGCTATACAGAGGATGAAGTAAAGAAACGCTTCAGTGCTCTTTACAACGCCTTCCAGTTCGGTGCTCCCCCTCACGCAGGTATGGCTCCCGGTGTTGACAGAATCGTAATGCTTCTTGCAGACACCGAAACCATCAGAGACGTTATCGCATTCCCCCTTGACGGTACAGCTCAGGATCAGATGCTCGGTGCCCCCGGTGAGGTTACAGAGCTTCAGCTCTTTGAAGCTAATGTAAGCATCAGAGGTAAGGGCAGCAGTGAAATGCTCGGCAGTGAAGGCGGCGATTCTTCCAACTTTGCCGCAACAGTAAGCTCAGCAAAATCCTCAGTACAGACCAAAGAAAGCAAGCTCAGAGGTCTCGAGCAGGTAAACGAGCTTCAGTTTACCGATGAGGAAAAGAAGAATATGCAGAGTATTCTCGACTCTATGCTTAAAAAGGAAGCTGAGCTTTCCTCAATTGATACAGATAATATTGAAGCTATGGTATATGTAATGCCTATGACCAACGTTCTTCGTGAAGACGCAAGAAATCAGGCATTTGACAGAAAAGACCTTCTTGCCGGTGCTCCTCAGAGCACAGAAGACAGCTGGCAGGTTCCCAGACTTGTAAAGTGAGGTGACACAGGTGAAATATTATATTAACGAAATCAACCCTGCAGGTACAATTGCAGTTGACGATACTATTCTTGTAAAAGATATTCCTGCTACGGCAGGCTCAAAAATGCTTGAAGGCTTCAAGCCCCTTTTCTCCGCAGAGGTTGTTGAAAGACTCGAAAAGGAAGGCTACACTATTTCAGGTAAAACCAATGTTGGTGAATTCGGTCTTGACCTTATGGGTGAAACCTCATATTTCGCTGACAGTGAAACCGCTCTCAAGGGTGCTGCAGCAGAGCTTGTGAAGGATAAGAAAATCAAGGCCGCACTTAATGTTGATCTTAACGGTGCACCCCGCCGTGCCGCTGCCGCTTCAGGCGTAGACTTCATTAAGCCCACCTACGGAACAGTTTCCCGTTACGGCATTATTGCCTGTGCCTGCTCAGGTGAACAGGTTGGCGTTACTGCAGGCAGTGCTCAGGATGTTAAGGAAATCCTCAGTGTTATTGCAGGTCACGACAGTAAGGACGGCACAAGCCTTCCCGCAGAAAAATACGAATACAGCCTCAGCGAGGATG
This sequence comes from Acutalibacteraceae bacterium, assembly GCA_045531265.1. Lineage (GTDB taxonomy): Bacteria > Bacillota > Clostridia > Oscillospirales > Acutalibacteraceae > UBA6857. The sequence continues at coordinate 36,866 of JAZSDP010000017.1, read as the reverse complement.
TTGCTTCAATGAAGATATGCATCATCTCCGAGCTTTACGACAAGGCTTCTGACGAAGTCAAGGCAAAGCTTGACGCTTTCGCAAAGAAGCTCGAAGCAAAAGGTGCTAAGGTAGAAAAAGTATCCCTCGATATTGTTTTTGCCGCTCAGACAGCATGGCAGATTCTTCTTGCGGCAGAAAGCTGTAACAACCTTTCCCGTTTTGACGGTGTAAAATACGGCTACCGTACTCCCGAATACAAAAACATTGACGAGCTTTATGTAAAAAGCCGTTCAGAAGCCTTTTCATTCCTTACAAAGGCAACTATCATCTACGGCTCAGATGTTCTTGCTAAGGGCAAATACGAAAGCTGTTACGATAAGAGCCTTCGCATCCGCAGAGTTGTTCTGGATAAGGTTAAGGCACTTCTTTCCTGCTACGATGCAATTCTCACTCCCGTATGCAGCAAGGCAGAATTCGCACCCTATGATACAAAGGATGCATTCACCAAGGTATTTGAAGAAAGCCTTTTCACAGCCGTACCCTCCATCACAGGTCTTCCTGCAATGGTAAGCGGCGGTATTCAGCTTATTGCTGATTCCTTTAAGGAAAGCACCCTTTTAAGCATCGCACACACTGTGGAAAAGGAGGAAGCATAAACTATGAAATACGAACTTGTTATAGGTCTTGAAACTCATGTTGAGCTTTCAACAGATTCAAAGCTTTTCTGCTCCTGCGGCGGTCACTCAAGCCCCAAGGAGCCCAATGACTGTGTATGCCCTGCCTGCAGCGGTATGCCCGGTATGCTTCCCGTAACAAATAAGCACGCTATTGAGCTTGCAGTTAAGGCAGGCTTTATGCTTAACTGCAAAATCAATCAGTATACAACCTTCGATAAGAAAAGCTACTACTACCCCGACCTCCCCTGTGCTTATCAGATTACACAGTGGTTCAATCCCATCTGTGTTGAAGGCAGTGTGGATGTAGACGGCAGAAAAATCGGCATTAAGCAGATTCACCTTGAAGAGGACGCAGGTAAGCTTGTTCACGATGAAGCAACGAACACCTCATTCGTTGACTTCAACCGTACAAGCGTTCCCCTTATCGAAATCGTAAGTAAGCCTGACTTCCGTTCATCAGAGGAGGTTATCACTTACCTCAAAAAGCTCAAATCAGCCCTTCAGTTCGCAGGCATTTCCGAATGTGAGGAAGGCGCAATGAGATGCGACGTTAATATTTCAGTCCGTCCTGAAGGCTCAACTGAATTCGGTGTGCGTTCGGAAATCAAGAATATGAGCTCCCTTTCAGAAATCAAGGACGCTATTGAATTTGAAAAGGTCCGTCATGTTGACGCCATTGAACGCCACACAGAGGTTCTTGTTCAGGAAACACGCCGTTGGGACGATGTTAAAAGAAGAACCTTCCCTATGCGTAACAAGGAAACAGCTGCAGACTATCGCTATTTTCCCGATCCCAACCTTATGCCCATTGTAATTGACGATGCATGGCTTGAGGAAATCAGAAAGAGTATGCCTGCAACTGCAGATGAAAAGGCAAAGTATTACGAGGATATGGGTATTGCCGCTAAGGAAGCCGCAGTTCTCGCCTCCGACCGTAAGCTTTGCGAGGTGTTTGATGCTGTTGTGGCTTCAGGCAGAAACGCAAAAACAGTTGCTTCCTGGATTCTTACCGAATGTATGGGTATTATGAAGAGACTTGAAATTGCTTCTCTTGACATCAGTGCAGACAAGCTTGCAAGAATCATCGAACTCGTTGAAAAGAACGAAATCACCCGTGCCGCAGGTAAAAAGGTGCTTTCAGCCGTATTCGAAAAAGATGTTGATGTTGATGCCTTCTGTGAAGAGCAGGGCCTTAATCAGAAAATTGACGAAAGCTTCATTCTTGAAACCGTTCGCAATGTAATCAAAGAAAACGAAAAGATTGTTGCCGACTACAAGGGCGGTAAAACAAAAGCTCTCCAGGCACTCTTCGGCTCAGTTATGCGTGAGCTCAGAGGTAACGGAGACCCTGCAGTTATAAGAACTCTGCTTGAAGAAGAAGTAAATAAATAAGCAAAAAGCTATCCGTTCAAAAAACGGATAGCTTTTTTAGATGAAAGAACCTCCACGGATAATCCGTGGAGGTTCTTTAGTTTTATTAAATTTAAAACTTAATAGTGTACAAATCCGCAGTCACAGGTCTTGCCAATCTTGAACAGCTTCCAGAAGAAGCAGACAATCTTGTAGATAAATCTCATGAACCAGTGGTCCTTATGGCAAATACACTTACAATTCCTTGATTCACCAACCTGAGTCTTACAACTGTCGCACTTACCGTCACTGTTTTCATCCACATGACCGGTAGCTTTAATAACATTTCTGCCAATATCTGTACCACATTCTGTACAGTAATAATGAGCAGTATAGCCATTTTCAGTACAGGTTGCAGCCTTTGCAGGAATGCTGATAAGAGTGCCTGCGTGGTCTGTTGCAGGAATTATCACAACTTCTCTGTTGTTAGGATCAAGTCCGCCTGAGGTACCGCATCCGTTAGCACATACTCTGTACTTTGCACCGGTTCTGAAGCAGGTAGGTTCACTTGTTACGATCCAACCTTCGCTGTCTGTTTCATTGGAAATAATCCACTTATGGCCATAAGCCTTAAGTGCGGGATCTTCAGCGGCTGTTATACGGATTTCCTTTGTATCACACACTGCGCAAGTGAATGTATACATACCGTCTCTTGTACAATTGGGAGCACTGTATGTATCATAAAGAGCATTACCCTCTGCATCCATAGGAACAGTATGACCAACATTTGAAGTTGTTCTTTCTTCGGTTTCTTCAGCATCGCATCTTACACATTCGCGACCGAATACTACCTTACCTTCAGCACATGAGCCTGAAACATATGCCCACTTTGACCAGGAATGGCCGAGTGCTTCGATTTCTTCGCCGCCTTCTGTCTTACCGCAACCGTTTGCACAGGTATAAACTGCTTCCTTACCTGCTTCTTCACATGTGGGTTCAATCTTTTCTGCGGTCTTCTGCATATCGTGATCCACAACAGGAATTATTGTACCCTTAGTTTCAAGTGTATCACAGCATGACCAGTAGGTGTCACCTGTGTAGCCTTCTTCTGTACAGGTTGCATTTACCTTGTTCTTAACAACATCTGCTGTGCCTGTATGGTTAGTTGCTACCTTGTCCATTACTCTTGTGGTTGTGTAATCACATGCTTCGTATTCTGCTGTTTCTTCACAATCACACTTCTGGTTCATTATACCTGTTGCTGAACATGTGGGTTCAAGCGCTACTGTTGTATCAACAAGATTATGCTCTCTCTTTGCAATTGTTTCTGTTGAAAGCTCTGCATCACAGTATTCGCAAAGGATTGCCTTGTAGCCTTCTGCTTCACAGCTTGCCTTCTGCATTACTGTGTAGTTTTCTTCTGCCTTATGGGCATCTGCTACCTTGTCCATTACTCTTGTGGTTGTGTAATCACATGCTTCGTATTCTGCTGTTTCTTCACAATCACACTTCTGGTTCATTATACCTGTTGCTGAACATGTGGGTTCAAGTGCTACTGTTGTATCAACAAGATTATGTGTTCTCTTTGCGATTGAATCTGTTACAAAGTGATCACAACCTGAGCAATCCTGTCTCTTTGTACCGATTTCTGTACAACTTGCCTTCTTAGTTACTGTCCAGTCGCCCATATTGTGAGCCTCTGAAGCAAACTGAGCTTTTACAGTAATGTTGTCTTTTACATTTGTAAAGTCTGTATCCCAACCGTTGAAAGTATAGTGGTTGGTATCATCATAATCCTTTGTGAGACCTTCTATGGGAGCTGTTGCATCCTTACCACTGATAACAGTTTCAGTTTTAACAGTTTTGCCGTCAACAACAAAGGTTACGGTATAAGTTTTGAGTGAGCCCTTATACTGATCGAATACATCAACAAGATTTTTGGTTTTAGGATCAATCTCGGTTTTCTTTTCTGAAGCAATAAGATTATCTGCAATCTTGTTGTCATCAAGAGCCTTTTCGATAGCTTCCTTTGCAGCGTCGGTAATATCTGTTTCAAGAAGTTCTTCAAGATTCTTTACTGCTGTGTTGTAATCATCATAGTTTGCTCTGTCTACTTCTTCCTTGGTTGTATGGTCCGGATCGTTCTTACAAGTGTAAGTGTAGTAACCCTTTGTCCATGTACCGTCAGTATTCTGAACGGGACGGACAAGGTTTTCTTCTGACTTGGTTGTGTCGTAGTCATGACCGAGCTTATCACCGTAAGCTTTTTTACAAACTGAACATACTGCTGCATTGTCGCAGTCTGCTGTACCGCCGCCACATGTATCTTCTACTGTCTTTTTACATTCGCAAGTACCTGTATGTGTTAAGCCATCAACATTCTGTACATATTCATAACTATGTGCTGTTGCGGTATAAGTTGCGGTGTAGATTGCATCACCAATAACGAGAAGACTTGCTGTACCGGGGTTGATTACAGTTCCGTCCGCTGTCTTCCAACCTGCGAAGGTGTAATGATTGTCTGCATCATAAGCCTTCTCAGGATTGGTCGGGTAAACAACCTGACTACCGTATGCAACTTCACTTGACTGGATCTCTGTGCCGTTTTCGTCTACAAACTTGATTGTGTATTCGTTAACTGTTGCATCAAACTGTGCAGTGTATTCTGCATCACCTGTTACTTCTTCAATAGCGGGTGTCCAACCTGTGAATGTGTATGTATACTGTGCATCTGCTTCCTTTGTAGGATCTGCATGTGTAGGTGTTGCACCGTATTCATACTCTTCTTCTGTTTCTACACCGTCAATTATCCATGTAACTGTGTACTTGTTAACTGTTGCATCGAACTGTGCAGTGTATTCTGCATCACCTGTTACTTCTTCAATAGCGGGTGTCCAACCTGTGAATGTGTATGTATACTGTGCATCTGCTTCCTTCGTAGGATCTGCATGTGTAGGTGTTGCACCGTATTCATACTCTTCTTCTGTTTCTACACCGTCAATTATCCATGTAACTGTGTACTTGTTAACTGTTGATTCAAACTGTGCGGTGTAGGTTGCATCACCTGTTACTTCTTCAATAGCGGGTGACCATGTGTTATTGAATGTATAGGTGTACTGTGCAGTTGCTGTCTTTGTGGGTGTTTCGCCGTCGTAAGTGGGAACTGTGCCGACTACAACATTTTCATCAGTTTCAATAACATTACCGTCACCGTCTACCCATGTAACGGTGTAAACAGCTACTGTTTCAAGGAAATTACACTCTGAACACTTGCGTGTCTTTTCGCCGTTAACAACTTCCCACTCGCTGTAATTGTGGTCGTCATTCTGTTCTCTGCCGCACTTACAGGTTTCCTTGTGTTCGGCTGCATCACCGGTAATCTGGTCGAATTCTGTGCCTTCACCGAAGCAGGCTTCTTTTGCATCTATTTCTGTACCTACGCCATAAGCTTCACACTGTGCACACTTGTACTGATGATTGTTTTCACCGTCAAGCTTCTTTATATCACCGCTGAATGCGTGTGTGCCTTCTTCATAGTTTGTACAGTCTTCACAATATTGTCTATGAGTTGCATCGTCATATTTTGCCCATTCACCGTAAGTACAGTCAACAGTTTCAATTCTGCCTTCTTCGTCAGTACATACAGTACATTCTCTTGTATGCTTACCGTCAGCAATTGCAGTCCAATTTCCGAATTTATGTCCCGTTGCATCGGTTTCTGAATCGGTGTATGAATATGTACAAGCTGTACAGGTATGAGTTGTGTAGCCGTTCTTTGTACAGGTGGGAGCTGTTACAACATCTTCACCGTAAGTACAGTTAACAATCTTTGTGTGACCTTCGGTGCCTTCTGCGCAACGGGTACAAGCTACTGTATGTGTACCGTCATTATTCTTTGTGCCGACTGTTTCATTGTAATTGTGACCGAGTGCTTCACCGTAAGCAGTATTACACTTTGAACATACTGCTGCATTCAGGCAATCTGCAGTGCCGCCGGAGCAAGCTTCTTCTGCACCGTAAGTGCCACATTTTGTCCCTTCAGTATCGAGACGATTCTGACAAGCATAATGATGCTTACCGACTTCCTTATTCTCTGCATCGCCACCGAAGTTATGAGCAATCATCGGGATTTCTTCGCGTTCAAGTTCAAAAGTACAAACTTCACAATTCTTATACTTTGAACCCTTTTCAATGCAGGTTGCATTCTTATCGGTTACCCAATCGCCTGCTGTGCAGTTTTCTGTTACAATATCACCGCAGACTGAGCAAGTCTTTGCGTGAGTTGTTGTTCCGTCAACGTGTGCAAATGCACTGTAGGAATGGCCGAATGCTTCACCGTCTGTTGCGCCGCAGACTGAGCAAGTCTTGGGTTCTGTACAGGTTGCATCAGAATATGTGTGTTCATGACCTGTAAGGTCAGTTACATTCTTAACTGCATCATCAACAGCATCCTGTAATTCAGGTGTATCTGTTTCAGTGTTGTTCTTAATTTCCTCAAGAGCTTCCTTTGCTTCTTTTACATCCTCAATAAACTCTTCTGAATAGTCGTCTGAATTATCAAGAATTTCATTTGCAGCGTCAAGAGCATCCTGAACCTCTGAATAATCAATATACCAGTAATGATATTCTGATTCAGCTGTTTCGGTGATTGTAAGAGTCTTTACATCGTCATACTTATTGATAGTATCAAGACCGATTACATCACTGTCCTGAGGAACAGTAAATTCTGTATCCTTCACTAACAGATAGTAGTAAGTGTTTGTGGTTGAAGCACCGTTTCTGTCTGCATTTGCGTGAATAATATCCTTGTGAGTGAGAACATATTCTGCTCTTGTGAGAGCTGCAACCGCACTGTTGAGAGCTGCTGTTGCTTCGTTAACTTCAGCCTGAGTTGTTTCAACCTTACCGAGAACTGTTTTAGCTGTTGCGAGTGCTGATTCATAAGTTGAATACTTATCAGCATCATAATAGTTGGGGTTATAAGCTGCCTGCTCTGCTGCGTTTACTGCTGCTCTGAGCGCACCCTTATCGTAGGATACAATCCAGATGTGTGAAGTCATTGTTACAGACTCGGATGATGTTTTACCGTTGAACTCTATTCTGGGAGAGAACATCATTTTTGCATCGTTAACGCCTGAAGGAATTATGCCGGAGAAGTTTACATATGCTGATGTTTCATCGAAACCGTCTTTGTTCTTATGTTCACCAAAGAGATATTCGCTTCTGTCAGGATTCTCATACGCTTTAACTTCAAGTGTACCTGTCGATGTAACAATCCATGTCTTACCGGGTACATTTGATGAAGGTGAAGGAACAAATGTTGTTGTAAAGGTCTTGTCAGATCCCGTTATACCGTTAAGATAAGACTGGTCAACAGCCAATCTGACATATTTAAGCGGAGCATTTTCATAAACGGATTCAGCTGATTCTGTTATTCTTGCTCTGAAGCCGGCAGCTTCCCATGTGGGGGCAAGACTTGTATCAACATAATATCTGTAGGTTGCTGCATGAGCGTCACCGGTTGTACAACTTCCGTTTTTACAGCCTGCCTGACATCCATCTTCTGCATAGTCATAAGCATCATGTCTAAAGCCGAAGTTGCTTGAGCCTACTTCAAGATTATCGCTGAACTTACTTGCAGAGTTATAGCTTACAAGCTCAAAATCACCGTAGTTAACAGCTTCAAAGTAGTGCTGCCACTTGCTGGTTGCAGTAAGAGGCCATGCGGCTTTTTCATCCATAGCGTGATTGGGAGTAACCGCTGCACCCTTTACATAAATATATGCCTTGGTGGTGAACTCAACAGCATTGCCGTCCTTATCCTTAAGGAAGCCTTCATCTTCACTGCCTATCTTATAAGTAATAGTATAAGTGATAAGACCTGTTTCATTGAAGCTTTCGGGAGCTGTGATATCAAGGTCAAGTGAGCCGTTAACGGCGATTACTGCATTGCTTACAGACTCAATGTTTGCCTTGTCAGCAGTTACTTTTGTAACTGTGATGGGAAGGTCCTTGTTATTGTTTGTAAGCCTGAGTCTTGCAGGGTCAAAACCGCCGTTTGCATTCAGCTGAAGGCTTTCAATTGCTTCAATACCTGTTTCTTTAAGGAACTGAACCTTAAGACCGGAAACAGCTTCTGTTATGGGCTGAGGCTTGCCTGAGTTGGCAATAATTTCTTCAGCAGCTGCCTTTATTCTGTTAAGTTCACTCACAAGCTCATCAATCTTAGGTTGCTCAACAGTTACAAGGTCTTTAGCGAGTGCTTCTGCTTTAACAAGTGCACCGTTAACAGCAGTTTTTCCTTCGTCTGTGAGCTTTTCGTTTGAAAGAAGAGCTTCAAGGTCAGCTACCGCCTTATCAAACTCAGTGTAGTTTGCTCTTAATGCATCATCAGTATATGTATGACTTCCGTCATTCTTACAGGTATAGGTATATGTACCGTTTGACCATGTACCGTCTTCATTCTGTGTGGGACGGGCTGTAACCTCTGCAGAATAGTTGTGGCCGAGTGCTGCAATATCTACAACATCCTTAGTATCAGTTCCTGCCCATGCTTCTTCAAATGTTGCAGTATAGGTTGTTGTACCCATTTCTTCACAGGTTGCAGGGGTCTTCTCTTCGGATGTGATTTCTGTTGCTTCTGCAGTTTCGGTGTGTGAGGCGTTATGTTTACATACTCTTTCAGCTGTACAAGCCCATGTATCATCAGCTTCTGTCCAAGTGTATGTTGCAGCATTCCATTCGTGTGCTGTTTCAACAATAGCAACTTTTTGTGTTTCTTTATGGTCCGGATTATATTCACAGACTCTTTCTTCTTCACCTTCTGCTGAGCAGGTAGGTGCTTTTGTCTGTGTCCAGTCGCCGTACTTATGAGCTGTTCCGTCAATTTCTACAGCTTCTGTTCTTGTGTGTTCACCGTTGTGCTTACAAGTGAAGGTCTTAACGCCTTCCTTTGAACAGGTTGCAGGAGTTGTTACAACGCCTTCGTCCCATTCGTGGGCTGTTTCAACAATAGCAACTTTTTGTGTTTCTTTATGAGCTGTATTATATTCACAGACTCTTTCTTCTTCACCGTCTGCTGAGCAGGTAGGTGCTTTTGTCTGTGTCCAGTCGCCGTACTTATGAGCTGTTCCGTCAATAGGAGTTGTGAATGCTTCTGCGCTGTCTTTTGCTTCAGTTGAATTTGCTTCAGCATCAGCTGCAAAGAACTTGCTACATGCTGAACATGACTTATAAGCAGTGTTACCTGTTGCTGAACAGGTTGCAGCATTTGCTTGTGTTACAGCACTGAATTTATGACCTGTTGCCGGAAGAATTTCAGTATAACCGTTAACACAGTTTGAATGTTTACAATGCCAGCCCTGATAACCGTTTTCAGTGCAGGTGGGTGCTTTATAGCTGTCCGTCTTTTCATATTCACAGGTTGATTCCTGCTTATAGCTACATTCTGAGCAGACGCGTGACATCGTACCCTGATTATTTGCCGTATTTTCGGGGTCTGCTGCCCAATCGCCGTAAGCGTGAGCATCGGTCTTTGTGTTGCCGCACTTACAGGTTTCGTTATGAGCGTTTGCATTGCCTTCAATCTGTGCGAAGGTTGTGCCTTCACCGAAGCAGGCTTCCTTCAGATTGTCTACATATGTACCGTTTAACATTGAACCTCTTGCGGGACACTTATCACACTTATAATCGTGCCATTCACCCTCAACATGTTCGGGCTTACTGTCTTCTGAAATAGTGTGAGCTTCAAAAATATATTCTTCGCAAAGGTCATCCGCAGAACAGGATACCTTATGATTTTTTTCATCATAATCTGCATATTCATCATAAATATGGTTACCTGTTGCAGCAATTGTTTCTGTCTTTGTATCGCTACAAACAGAACAGGTGTAAGTTTTCACACCGGGATTAATACAAGTGGGAGCTTTTGTTTCTTCGCCGTCATTCCAGCTGTGACCGAGGGCATCACCGTAAGCGGTATTACAAGTTGAGCACTCTGCGGGATTTTCACAATCAGCTGCGCCGCCTGAGCAAGTACCGCTTACTGTTGCACCGCAGGTACAGATACCTGTATGGGTTTTGCCGTCTTCATTCTGAACATAAGTATAAACATGAGCACCTGTTGCAGGGATTTCTACCTTTGTTGTGTAATCACACACTGAACAATATTCATAAGCTTCCCAACCGGGAGCACCACAGGTTGCTTCCTGTTTTGCTACCTCTGTGATGGTGTGGCCATTTGCCGCTTTAATTACAGTACCGCAAACAGTACATGTCTGAGGATCTGTACAGGTTGCTTCTGCACCGGGGGTGTGAGCTGCAAGGTCAGCAGAGCCTGTTTCCTGATAACCGCAAACAGTACAGCTTCTTACCTTTGTACCTGCTACAGTACAAGTGGAGTTGCTGGTTACAGTCCATTCGCTCCAATCGTGGTCTTCTGTTGTTGCGATTTCTTTATAGGTTGCATCTGCTGTTACATCAGCGATTGCAGGCCAAGTATAAACAGTATGGTTTGTTGCTGTTTTTACTGTTTCTGTATTTGCGGGCTTTGTGATATTTTCGGCAGGTGTGCCGTAAGCATACTGAGCTGATGTTGTTGTACTGTCTGCCTTTTCAAAGGTTACGGTGTAGGAATTCTGTTCCCACTGTGCAACCATTGTTGCATTACCGTAAAGAAGGTTAGCGCCATAGTTAGCCGGGCCAAATACCTGACCGTTTAAATCCTCCCAAGAAAATCTTTCAGTAGCATCGGTTATTTTCCAACCGAGGAAGTTATGGCCTGTTTTTTCTGCTGAGGGGAGTATAAAATCATCCTCAATTGTGTATGTAGTGGTATATGGCTGTGAGGTTATAGTACCGCCGGCAAGGTCGTATGTGATTGTGTATGTAGTGGGTGTCCACTCTGAATAAATCGGCAAGTCCTGAGTTACGGCGAAATTCGTAAAACCGGAAACAACTGTTCCGCTACCGTCGGACACCTGCTCACCGCTGTCCTTCTCACCGTTAAGATTGGAGTCTACCCACCAGCCGTTGAAGGTATAGCCTGTTCTTGCGGGAACGGCAAGGGTCTGTGATCCAAGGGTTGTGCCGTAATTAAAGGTGGTCTTATAAGGTCTGCTCGTCCAGTTGTCAAGGTCAACAGACTGAGCCAGGTCTTCTCTGCAGATAACAACATTCTTGATTTGAACCGTTGTGTTTGGAGAATCATTATCAAAGCGCACCTGTGCTCTTACAGCGTTTGAGGGAGCTGTAAAGACAGCTTGATGTTTACCGCTACCTGCTTCTTGCTTGTTTGAATTTCCGAGATTTGTGCCGTCTGAAGCATACCAGAACATAAACACCTGAGTTGTCGCATTTGCGTTATCAGTTTCCCATTCAAAAACATAGTTTTCACTTCCCTGGACGGGCACAGAATACATTTTTGATTCATGGTTACCGTAAGAACAGTTTGTAATTCTTTCGTCTGAGGTATTGTTTCTGATTGAAAGGTAGTTTGAATCAAGATTATAGTTTAAATCACCTGTTACATCATCCGGACATGAGGAAAGTGAGTTATACCAGCTATTGAAAGAGAAGATATTATGATAGCCTGCTTCAAGCTTTCTCACATCAAGATTTTTAACCAGGTTATAAGTATCAACTGCACTCTTAGCTGCTGCTGCCCAACCGGCAACATCGTTGCTGGATGAGTTTATGTAATTGTTGGGTTTTGCTGCAACAAGAGCCTTTGCAGCATCGGTAAGTTTTTTTACTGATGCTGTTGTATATTTTTCAGGATTTGCCTTGATTTCTGCAATTTTTGCAATAGCATCTTCAATTGCGGTTCTTAAGGGAACATAGTTGATAATATATAATGTATCGCTTGTTGTTGCAGTTATTGTTTTGGCGCTATCACCATTATCTCCGTAGAAACCGAAAGTAGGCTGTGCAGAACGCCAGTATTCGTTATCACCCATTGAACCGGTAAATTTAAGAAGATTAGCGTAAAAATGGTTATCACTGTTACCGCTGAGAGTCTGACGCATTGCATCATTAACAACTGTTGATGTATAACCCATCATTTCGCCTTGGCCGTGCCACATATACTGGAAATTAAGTCTGCCGTCACTACCGCGCCAATTCTGGTTAAAATCAAATCCGTTACCACCCGAAGCAACGTACGAGAGTCTGTTTACGGTCTTTCTGCTCCATGTACCGGTATAATACATAACAGTATTGACAGCTACACCGAGACGGGGAAGATTTGTTGTATCACCGTCATAAAGAAGTGTTGCAGTGGGATGATACCAATAAACAGTTACACCGTTAGAACCGGTCCATGAATTGCCATATTCTGTTTGTGCTGATGTTGCTGATGCTGCAATGGTTGTGGGTCCGTCTGTATAAAGAACATTATGATAGATAGCATCATAATACTGTGAATCAAGATAATCAGCGTCAGATTCAAAAGAACCGTGAATCGTTGCAATATCAGTATTAAGATTAACAACTGAGTTTGCTGCATCCATATTAATATCTGTAACAGTTTTACCTGTGTTTGATAAAACATAAGTGCCCTTGGTATAAGAAAGAGAAGTACCGGAGGTATAGATATGTGTATCTGACCACGTGTTTCCGTTGTTATCATTGAAAATTTCGGGCATAATGAAAAGGAAACAAACCTCACTCTGGCCTAAAGATTTTGCTTTCTGAACAGCAGAAGTTACATTAATAGTCTGAGTGCTTGCTGTACCCTGATTGAAAGTTCCAAGACGGTCAGCAGTTGTGAGTCCGTAGTAATTGAGAGCATTGCTTACACCCGCTGCAGCGTTATAGGTGCTTCCGTAAACTTCAGCGATACCACTGGTTTTATACAAGCCCGACTGAGCCTTACACTGGCTAACCTGAATAGGATAAACATCAACACGTGCATTAGTTACACCCGTTCCGTTGTGCATACCTGTACTCAGAGTTAGTGTGGCATTTTCTATCGGAACTTCAAAAGACGATATGTTGAAACGAATATGACCGACAGTTGTGTTGTCACTCCCACCGTCACTACATAAAACTATTTTTGAACTATCGCCTCTGTCACTGTTACCTCCATCATAAATAGCTGTTAAGGCGGAGGGATTGACAGTGCCGTCTGCTGCAAGAGCATGATTATGCTCACCGGGGAACCATACCCAGCAGGACAAAATCATAAGACACGCCAGAAATACTGACATTGATTTTTTGAAATATGTTTTTTTCATTTTAAATATCATCTCCTTATAAGATGTATTGTGTCAGGTAGTATGACTGACACAAAGGGAATATCCCCTTTGTTTTTTGTTTTCTTTTTTTCTGTATACTTGCTTTTGAGCTGAATGTGTGCCGGACACATCTGACCTCCTTGTGCTTTTTGGCATACATATTGTTCACTTAGCAATTTCAACCGATAAATACAATATCGGCAATTATACATAATAAATTATAAACCTTTGTTCATAAATAGTCAATAAAATTTATTTTATTTTTTTTAAAAATACACCTTTAACAAATGTGTTGAAAAACTTAATTTCAGACTCCTCCACCGCAAGCGGTCCCCCTCCTCTTCAGAGGAGGCATTTTTGCCCTCTCTCGCAGAGAGGGTGGCTGAGCGGAGCGAAGTCGGGTGAGTCTGCCCTCTCTCATAGAGAGGGTGTCACGAAGTGACGGGTGAGTAAAAAACGGTCGCAATGCGACCGTTTTTCTCTGACTACTGACTACTAACTACTGACTACCAAAAATACGGAAGTCCGACGACTTCCGTATTTTTTTATATATGACACGCATCGTGGTCGTGGTCTTCAATCTTACCTACTATAGGCTCAGGGTCAATACCCTGTCTCTTGTAGTAGTCGGCAAGAGCTGCCTTGATTGCCTGCTCAGCAAGTACAGAGCAATGAATTTTAACTGCGGGAAGTCCGTCAAGGGCTTCAACAACAGCCTTGTTTGTTAATTTGAGTGCTTCGCTTATAGGCTGCCCCTTAATCATATCCGTTGCAATGGATGATGTTGCAATTGCACTTGCACAGCCGTAGGTCTTGAACTTAACATCAACAATAATGTCATTTTCGATTTTAAGGAACATTTTCATAATGTCGCCGCATTTTGCGTTACCGATTTCACCGATACCGTTAGCGTCGGGGATTTCACCAACATTGTGAGGCTCTGCGAAATGTTCCATTACTTTTTTGCTGTATTCCATAATTACTTATTCTCCTTTTCCTGTTCCATTATGTGGTCCCAAAGAGGTGACATTGAACGAAGTCTGTCAATAATCGGGGGCAGAACTTCAAGAATGTAGTCAACATCCTCCTCGGTATTATATTCGCTGAGTGAAAGCCTGAGTGAGCCGTGGGCTACCTCATGCTTTAAGCCAATTGCAAGTAGCACGTGGCTGGGGTCAAGTGAGCCTGAGGTACAGGCTGAGCCGCTTGAAGCACATACGCCCTTGAAGTCGAGCATAAGAAGAAGGCTTTCACCCTCAACGCCCTCAAAGCACATACTGAAGTTGCCGGGGAGTCTATGCTCTCTGTCGCCGTTTATTCTTGAATGGCTTATCTTGCTTGCGCCCTCAAAAAGTCGGTCGCGGAGTGCGGCTACCTTTTTTGCGTTTTCCTCTAAGGATTCGCACATTTCAGTGATAGCAACACCGAGTCCGACAATGCCGGGTACGTTTTCGGTACCGGCTCTTCTGCCCTTTTCCTGAGCACCGCCTTCAATAAGGTTCGGGAGTCTGATACCCTTTTTGCAGTAAAGAGCACCGATACCCTTTGTGGCGTGGAACTTGTGGCCTGAAAGTGAGAGCATATCAATGTTCATATCCTCCACATCAACCTTAACATGGCCTACAGCCTGCACTGCATCGGTATGGAAAAGCACACCCTTACTGCGGCAAAGTGCACCGATTTCCTTTATGGGCTGAATTGTGCCGATTTCGTTATTGGCAAACATTATGGTTACAAGGCATGTTTCGTCGGTAATAGCCTTTTCAACATCCTCAACCTTTACAATACCGTTATCGTAAACATCAAGGTAGGTTACAGTGAAGCCTTCCTTTTCTAACTTATCCATTGTATGAAGCACGGCGTGGTGCTCAATCTTTGTTGTGATAAGATGCTTCTTGCCTTTTTTTGCACCGAGAAGTGCGGCACCCCTGATTGCCCAGTTATCCGCTTCCGAACCGCCTGAGGTGAAGTAAATTTCATCTGCCTTGGCGTTCAGTGCCACCGCAACCTGCTGCCTTGCCTTTTCAACGGCTCTGTGAGCAACCTGACCCACCTCATAAAGGCTTGAAGGATTGCCGTAATGCTCTGTCATATAAGGAATTATGGCTTCAACAACCTTTTTTGATACGGGAGTTGTTGCGCCGTTATCTGCATAAACAAATCTCATTTCAAACACTCCAATTCGATTTTTTCTATTTGTTGACTTCTTTCGGCAAGGTCACGGAGAGTTATTCTGCTGACCACCGAAATCGTCGCCTTGTATATTTCCGTCCATATAAAGGAGGTTACACAGTCACAGTAGTTCTCACATTTGCCGTTATCCTCTGCACAGGCAACGGGAGCAAGGGAGCCTTCCGTAGCCTTGAGAATATCCTCAACGGTAATTTCTTCGGGAGACCTTGTAAGATGATATCCGCCCTTTGCACCTCTTACCGATTCAACCAGCTCAGCTTTTGTTAGCTTATTGATAATCTGTTCAAGGTACTTTTCGGAAAGGTGTTCTCTTTCTGCAATATCCTTCAAGGAAACGCAGCAATCCTTTCCGTGTACGGCAAGGTCAGTCATAATGCGAAGACCGTAACGACCTTTTGTTGATATTTTCATCCTTTTCTCCCCTTTCCTTATGTAATTCCTACCTTATCAGTAGTATATCATCATTTTTAATTCATAGCAAGTGGGTATGAATTATTTTTTGTAGAAATAATTATTGACCAAAGATATTTTTTTATGCAAGTTGATGGAAGGTTCGATAAAAGCTAAAAAAAGTCGGGACTGACTCATTAAGATGCAGAAGGCGTTTTCTTCACCCCGAAGGCGTATGCTGATACTCCGAGCGGGTGAAAAAACGCCTAAAAAAGCAAAAAGTTTTATTAGCTCTTACAAATAAAGAATTGCTGCTAAAAAAATGCAGGCATTCAAAGTAATTCTACGCTTGAAATACCTGCTTTATTATTTTTGCTTTTTGGTCTGCGCTTAATGTGGCAGTCCCGTAGGCTCAGGTCATTTTTTCCTGTTTAACCTTATGGTCAATTACATGGCGTGATGCCAGCTCGTTATGGATATCCTCAAGAGAAATACCCTGCTCCACCATCAGCACCATAATATGATATGCAAGGTCTGCGATTTCATAAATTGTTTCTTTTTTATCCTCTGCCTTGGCAGCGATGATAACCTCTGTTGTTTCCTCGCCCACCTTTTTAAGAATTTTGTCTATACCCTTATCAAAAAGATAGGTTGTGTATGAGCCTTCCTTTCTTTCTGTCTTTCTGCCCTCTATAAGCTTCAAAAGACCTTCATAGGAAAACTCGTGGCGTTCTTCGCTCTGAAAAACCTCATAATTGAAGCAGGAGGTCGTACCCTTGTGGCAGGCAGGACCGTCAGGCTCAACCATAACCACCAATGCATCCTTATCGCAGTCAGCGGTAATTGAAACAATGTGCTGGTAGTTTTTGCTTGTTTCACCCTTAAGCCACAGCTCCTGACGGGAACGGCTCCAGAAGCAGGTCAGCTCCTTTTCCATTGAAATTTCAAGGCTTTCTTTATTCATATAAGCGAGTGTAAGGACCTTTTTTGTTTTTGCATCAACAACTATTGCGGGAATAAGGCCTTTTTCGTCAAATTTAAGTTCGTCAATATTAATCATAATTATCTCCTTGTGGGAATATTTGCTTTTGCCATTTCTCGTTTAAGGTCGGAAATTTTAACCTCACCGAAATGGAAAATAGATGCGGCAAGACCTGCATCAACCTTGGGAAGTGTGTTGAACAGCTCAATAAAATCCTGTATACAGCCCGCACCGCCCGAAGCAATAACGGGAACATTCACAGCATTGCAGACCTTATCCAGCATTTCAAGGTCAAAGCCTTTTTTTACGCCGTCGGTGTCAATTGAGTTGAGCACAACCTCACCTGCACCGTTACCGACACAGCGTTTTATCCATTCAATGGCTTCCATACCCGTATTTTCTCTTCCGCCCTTGGAGAAAACACGGAAAACTCCGTCAACACGCTTTACATCGGCGGAAATTACAACACACTGATCGCCGTAAAGCTTTGCGGCTTCATATATAAGGTCGGGATTTCTTATTGCGCCCGAATTCACGCTGACCTTGTCTGCACCGCATTTCAAAACACGGTCAAAATCACTTACGGTATTAATTCCACCGCCGACGGTTAAGGGAATGAAAACGGACTTTGCGGTTTCACAAAGAATATCAGTGAAAAGCTTTCTTCCGTCGGATGATGCCGTGATATCGTAAAACACAAGCTCATCGGCACCGCATTCACTGTAATACTTTGCTAATTCAACAGGTGAATTAACATCGCGGAGAGATTCAAAATTTACACCTTTTACAACTCTGCCGTCTCTTACATCAAGGCAGGGAATAATTCTTTTTGTAATCATTCTGCCACCTCAATTGCTTCCTTCAGGTTTATGGCACCGGTGTAATAAGCTTTGCCGATAATCGCACCGTACATTTTTCTTTCTGTGAGCTTTTTAACATCATCTATGGATGAAACACCGCCCGAAGCTATAATCTGCATACCGAATTTTTCACTCAGCTGTTTATAAAGGCCGTGGTTTGTGCCTTCCATTGCACCATCCTTTGAAATATCGGTACAGATAAGGGTTTTTACGCCGATTTTTTCCATATCACAGGCAAAATCCATTGCCTTGATTTCTGATTTCTCCGTCCAGCCCTTTATGGCAACAAAGCCGTCCTTAATATCAATACCAACGGCAATTTTGTCGCCGTATTTTTCCACGGCAGCTTTAACAAAGCCTTCGCTTGTTACGGCGGCAGTGCCTAAAATCACACGGTCAACGCCTGCTGAAATATAGCGGTCAATAACCTCCATACTGCGGATACCTCCGCCTATTTCACAAAAGAGGCTTGTATTGTTCTTTATCTTAACTACTGTTTCAAAGTTGGGGGTAGTTCCGCTTTTTGCACCTTCAAGGTCTACCATATGGATATGAGTAGCACCAGACTGTTCAAAATCAAGAGCTATTTCAAGGGGATTTTCACTGTAAACCGTCATCTGATTATAGTCGCCCTTAAAAAGACGCACAGCCTTACCCTCATATAAATCAATTGCAGGATAAATAATCATATTTACTCCCCTTTCATTTCAGTGAATGCTTTAAGAATTGCAAGGCCGACTTTTCCGCTTTTTTCGGGATGGAACTGACAGCCGAAAATGCTTCCGTCAGAAATAGCGGCGGTAAGCTCCGCTCCGTATTCGGCTGTGGCAATAACAGAACCGTCGCAGTCAGCGGCATAATATGAATGGACAAAATAAACGTGGTCACCTTCATTTATGTATTTAAAAAGAGGACTCTTTTCCCCTTTCATTATAAGTGCATTCCAGCCGATATGGGGAATTTTATATTCAGCGGGAATAACGCCCTCAATCGCCTTTACATTACCCTTAATAAGACCTAAGCCCTCGTGCTCACCGTATTCAAAGCTTTTCTCAAAAAGCATCTGCATTCCGAGGCATATTCCTAAAAAGGGCTTTCCGCTTTTTGCAAGACAAATCAGCTTTTCTGCAAGACCGCTTTCACGGAGCTTTCTTGCCGCATCCTCAAAAGCACCTACTCCGGGCAGAATAATCTGGTCTGCCTTTTTAAGCACTTCAATATCGGAAGTTACAACAACCTCAGCACCGACTGCTGCAAGGGAGCTTTTAAGGGAAAAGAGATTGCCCACACCGTAATCAACAATTGCTACCATTATAAAACACCTTTCGTGGACATAATCTCATCCTTGAATTCTTCGTCAATCTTTACTGCCTGCTTAATGCTTCTTGCAACAGATTTGAAAGCGCCCTCAATAATGTGGTGGGAGTTTGTTCCTGCCAGCTGATTTATGTGAAGGGTTATTTCAGCGTTTCTTACAAAGCCGAGGAAAAATTCTTCAACGAGCTCAGTATCAAATACGCCTACCTTTTCCGTAGGTATCTGCAGACCGTAGCCGAGGTAGCTTCTGCCCGAAAAATCAACGGCAGAAAGAATCAGAGCCTCGTCCATGGGCAGAATCATATTACCGTAACGGATAATGCCCTTTTTATCGCCGAGTGCTTCTTTGAATGCCTGACCAAGTACGATGCCGATATCCTCGGCAGTGTGGTGAAAGTCCACCTGCGTATCACCCTTACAGGTGATTTCAAGGTCAAAGCGGCCATGCTTTGCGAAAAGAGTAAGCATATGGTCAAGAAAACCGCAGCCCGTATTTATGTTGCTGTTTCCTTTGCCGTAAAGCTTGAGCTTTAAACAGATATCTGTTTCCGCTGTTTTGCGGATAATTTCTGCTGTCATAAAATCTCCTCCAATATATTTTTAAGTGTAGAAATAAGAATCTGCATCTGCTCTTTACTGCCGACAGTGATTCTCAGGTAAGATGTCAGCTTAGGTGTATCAAAGTGGCGGACAAGAACACCCTTTTCCTTTAATTTAAGGTAAAGAGTCTTACCCTCTGCTTTTTCGTGCTTTGCAAAAATGAAGTTTGCAGTGGAATCCGTAGCCGTAAAGCCGAGAGAGTTGAGCTCACCCGTTGCCCATTCTCTTATTTCTGCAATTTCCTTACAGTTATTTTCAACGTAAGTGTAGTCTTCAATTGTACCCACACCTGCCGCCATTGTCATACGGTTAACATTATAGGGGTTGGTGGAATATTTGATTGTGTTAAGGTCTTGTATAAGCTCCTTACAGCCGATACCGAAGCCTAAGCGTGCACCTGCCATTGAGCAGGATTTTGAAAAGGTACGGGTAACAAGAAGGTTACCGTATTTATGTATAAGAGGTACAGCACTCTCGGCACCGAACTCAACATAGGCTTCATCAATTACAACCACGGAATCGGGATTGCTCTTAACAATCCTTTCGATGTCGGAAACGGGAAGAGCTATTCCCGTGGGAGCGTTGGGATTTGCAATAATAATTGTTTTGTTTATGCCGATATAGTCTTGAACATTTATTGTAAAGTCCTCCTTAAGAGGAATTTTCTCATAAGGAATGTTGTTTATATCAGCAAACACGGGATAAAAGCCGTAAGTGATGTCAGGAAATACTGCGGGGTGACTTTCATCGCAGAAGGCCATAAAAGCAAAGTTCAGAATTTCGTCTGAGCCGTTGGTGAAAAGAATTTCATCCTTTTCTACACCAAAGTGCTCCGAGGCTACTGCAACGAGATCTCTGACCTCAGGGTCGGAATAAAGCTGAAGACTTTCCGCCATCATCTTTGCCTTTTCGGTTGCCTTTTGTGACGGCGGAAAAGGTGATTCGTTTGTGTTGAGCTTTACATATTCCATATCCTTCGGCTGTTCACCGGGGGTATAAGGAATAAGCTTATTATATTTTGAAGAGAAAAATCTGCTCACTTTGTTTCATCCTCCGTACGGATAACTGCACTTTTAGCGTGGGCTGTAAGGCCTTCCTTTTCTGCAAAGAAGGCAACATCCTTACTGACCTTTTTCAGTGCATCATAGGTGTAGTAGGTATACTGTGTCTTTTTCACAAAATCGTCAACGGAAAGAGGACTTGAGAATTTAGCCGTTCCGCTTGTGGGGAGGGTGTGGTTAGGCCCTGCAAAATAGTCGCCCAGAGCTTCGGGACAGTTTCTGCCCATAAAGATTGAGCCCGCGTGACGGATGGAATCAAGATAATCAAAGGGATTATCCACAAGAAGCTCAAGGTGCTCGGGCGCAATCTCATTGGCAATTTCAATTGCCTTAGAAAGGCTGTCGGCAACAATAATTTTTCCGTTATTATCAATGGACTCCCTTGCGATTTCTGCCCTTAGAAGCTGAGGAATCTGCTTTTCCAGCTCAGCCTGAACGGCTATGGCAAGCTCCGGTGAATCGGTTACAAGAACGGCAGAAGCCAGCTTATCGTGTTCAGCCTGAGAAAGAAGGTCAGCAGCAGCGTGAGCGGGATTTGTTTTGCCGTCAGCAACAATAAGGATTTCGCTCGGTCCTGCAATCATATCAATTGAAACAGTGCCGAAAACCTGCTTTTTAGCTTCCGCAACAAAGGCATTACCGGGGCCGACGATTTTATCAACCTTAGGAACACTTTCGGTGCCGTAGGCAAGAGCCGCAACAGCCTGAGCTCCGCCGACCTTGAAAATCTTATCAACGCCCGCAATTTTTGCCGCCGCAAGAATAACGGGATTGACCTTACCGTCTTTTCCCGGAGGAGTTACAATAACAACCTCTTTAACTCCTGCAATTTTAGCGGGGATGGAATCCATAAGCACAGTTGAAGGATAAGCCGCCGTACCGCCGGGCACATAAAGACCTGCTCTGTCAACGGGAATTACCTTCTGTCCGATTACTATACCGTTTTCGTCGTTTATAATAAAGCTGTTTCTCACCTGCTTTTCGTGGAATTTACGGATGTTCTTTGCCGCCTTCTTCAGAATTTCAAGAAACTCGGGCTCAACGGCATTTACAGCCTCTTCAATTTCTTCCTCGGAAACAAGAAGAGATGAAAGCACTGCCTTATCAAATTTTTCCGTATATTCAAAAAGTGCCTTATCACCGTTGGTTTTTACATTTTCAATTATATCGGCAACGATGGCTTCCACATTTACCGCGGGAACAACCCTTGCAAAAATATCTTCATTGGCGACCTCGCCGTATTCAAGAATTTTAATCATAACTTACGCCTTTCCCTCAGCCGCAATTTCTGCAACTATTTTTTCTATCTGTTCACTTTTGAACTTGTAATTGGCTTTATTTGCAATAAGCCTTGCACTTATGGGAACTATTGTTTCAAACACCTCAAGGTTGTTTTCCTTTAAGGTTGTTCCCGTTTCAACAATATCGACTATAACATCTGAAAGCTCAAGAATGGGAGCAATTTCAATTGAGCCGTTAAGGTGGATAATATCAATATCCCTGCCCTTTGAAAGATAATACTGACGGGCAATATTGGTAAATTTTGTTGCAACACGCAAGGTCTGTCTCGTATCGTCACGGAAATCCTTTTTTGCCGCAACAGCCATACGGCATTTACCTATATCAAGGTCAAGAAGCTCGTATACATCGGGCTCATATTCCAAAAGGATATCCTTTCCTGCAACGCCCACATCGGCGGCGCCTCTTTCAACATAAATTGCAACATCGGAGGGCTTTACCCAGAAGTATCGTACTCCGACCTCCTCATTTTCAAAAATGAGCTTGCGATTGTTTTCTTTTATTGAGGGACAAGGGAAGCCTGCCTTTTCAAACATGGCATAAACCTTTTCACCCAGTCTTCCTTTGGGCAGTGCCACATTAAGCATTGTTTTCACCTTTTGTCACCTCACAAAAATTAATTACTGTTCTGTATCTTAAAGAGTCGGGAATTTCCCTTTGTACCGTTACACTCTGCCTGCCTTCAACAAGGGAATTTACAAAAGAGCTCAGCTCGCTCATATCGGCATTTTCATCATAAAGCACAAGGCAGTCAACATCGTATTCATCCTTGTTTTCGCCAAACCGTTCAAGGGTATCAAGGTAAACGGCAAAGCCGATAGCACCCGATTTTCTGTTCATCTTTTCCATAAGCTTATCATACTGACCGCCTGAAAGAACAACGGTAGGAATACCTGAAACAAAGCCCTTGAAGGCAATACCGTTATAGTAGTTTACATCACTCTGGCAGGAAAAGTCAATCCTGAGCATATCACCCACACCGCTTTTCTTTAAGGCGGCTACAACATCGCTGAGTTGATACAGTGCCGTTGTGTCACAAAGGCCGCCAAAGCACTCCTTTACTTTAGGCAATACCGTATCAGGTGAGCCGTAGGTTGTGATAAGGCTTACAAGTGCACCCGTTTTTCTGTCGCTGAGCTGAGCATCGGCACATATCTTTTTAAGCTCGTGAAGATTCTTTTCACTGATGCATCTCAATATTTCATCCTTATCTCCTTCG
The DNA here is from genome assembly GCA_045531265.1 of Acutalibacteraceae bacterium. Classification (GTDB taxonomy): domain Bacteria; phylum Bacillota; class Clostridia; order Oscillospirales; family Acutalibacteraceae; genus UBA6857. The sequence goes on along the minus strand of JAZSDP010000017.1, from coordinate 13,702 downwards.
GGTATACCGAAGGAATCAATAACCCCTGAAATGAAGCCTGAATGAGAAATATCAATTACTGAATTTTCCGAGATTTTTTTAAGGCTCTTACAGGCAAGAAGAATAACCTCGCTTATGTTGTATGAGTCAATATTACCGATACATTCAAGACCGACCTGCATAATTTCCTTAAAAGAGCCTGTGCCCTTTGAGGTGCGGTAAACGTTTTCATTATAGTAAAGCTTCTGAACTGCCTTTTCTCCGTCCTTGCTGTTCTTTATAATGGAAAGGGTAACGTCAGGCTTTAAAGCCATCAGCTTACCGTTTGTATCGGTAAAGGTGATTACACCGTCAGAAATAAGGAATGCCTTATTTTTTGCATAAAGGTCATATTCCTCAAACTTACTCATTTTATACTGTGCATAGCCGTATTTTTCATAAAGGGAGCGAAGGGAGAAAACAACCTTTTCGCCGAAAGAAAGAGAAAGCTCGTTTATATTCATTTTTCTTCCTCCTTTTTAAGCTTTTCAATAGCTGTGCGGTAACCGCCCGAGCCGTAATTGAGGCATTTGCTTACTCTGCCGATTGTAGCCGTGCTTACTGCAACCTTTTCCGTTATTTTCTGATAGCTGAGGCCTTCACTCAGCAAAACAGCCGTATCAAGGCGCTGTGACATATCCTCAATTTCCTTAACGGTGCAAAGGTCCTCAAAATAATCGTAACATTCTTCAAGCGTTTCTAAATTCAAAATGGTCTGAAACAGTCTGTCAACAGACTCGCAATGTAATTTTTTCATCATATTACACACCTCAATAATTTAATGCTTTAATATATTATCACTTTATCACCGTAAAGTCAATAGTTTTTTATTGCTCTCTTATATTCTTTAATCTCTCTTTTTATATTGACACAGCGATTAATCTGAGATAGAATTAATACAGTATACAAAAAACAGAAAAGAAGGTTGATTTATGGCAAAATTCAGGTGGGCTTATATCGGCAGCGGAAGTATTGCCGATAAAACTGCAAAAAGCATTCTCAAAGGGGAACACGAAATTATTTCTGTTTATTCAAGAAACTTTGAAAAAGCCAAAGTTTTCGCTTCAAAATTCGGTGCTGCGGCAACAAAAACTGCAGAAGAAGCGATCAACCTTGAAGGTGTTGATGGAGTTTACATTGCAACACCCCACACATCCCATATTGAATATGCTCTTATTGCACTGAAATCAAAAAAGCCTGTTTTGTGCGAAAAACCTGTGGGCATATGCGAAGAAGATGTCCGTCTTCTGATTTCTGCCGCAAAAGAAAACAACACCTACTTTACAGAAGCTATGTGGAGCTGGTTTTCTGATGTTTCCCTCACTGTTAAAGAATGGGTACAGTCGGGCAAAATCGGCAAAGTGAAAAAAGTAAAAATTATTCACGCTTATCCCGGTCTTAAGAAAAAGGAAGATTCCCGTGTCAGAGATCCCAGAACTGCAGGTGGTGCCCTTCTTGATATAGGCATTTATCCCATTACATACTGCTACAACATTTTCGGCACTCCCGATAAAATCAAGTGTGAGGGTAAAATTGATAAGGGTATTGACATAAAAGAAAATGTTACTCTTTACTACGGCAACCTCAAGTGCAAAAACTATATCTCATTTGAATATTTCAAGGAAAGCTTTGAAATTGTAGGAACCGAGGGAAAAATAACCTTACCTCTTTTCCATGTGGCTCCCGTTGCTGTGCTTAAAAGCAAAAAAGGCAATAAGCTTTTCTTCGGCAAAACTACTTATATCAATGAGTTCGACCGTGCAGCAGAAGAAATCCGTCAGGGCAAAAAGCAGTCGGATTACATTCCATTTGAAAGCACCCTTCAGTGTATGAAAATTATGGACGAATGCCGCCGTCAGATGGGGCTCAGATATCCCTTTGAAAAACAACTTAAGGAGAAGATAAAATGAAAACAAAAACAATGACTACCGAAAAGCTGCAGAAAATGCAGCGAAAAAGGGAAAAGGAAATCAGGTATTGGGAAAAACAGCAGGCAAGACCAAAGGGTCACACATATTTCTGGTACCTTGTGCTGATTATTGCCCTTATCTATGCAGTTGATGAAATTGCATCACAGATAGGCACACTTATGAAAACGGAAATTGCAAACGACCTGTTCCAGAGCGAAAGCTCCGTTACAATCCTCAACCTTTTGCAGGTTGTTGCCGTACCCTTCCAGGTTTTAGGTCTTCTTTACAGACCCCTTGCTGACCGCTTCGGCAGAAAGATATTCCTTGTTGTAAACACATTCGGTATGAGTATTGCAATGTTTGTTATCTTCCTTTCGCAGAATGTGTTTATGTATGTTATCGGTGCTTGTCTTATAATGTTCTTTATCCCCCACGATATGCATGTTGTGTTTATTATGGAATCCTCGCCGCAAAAAAGACGCGCCATTACTTATTCGGTTATAAAGTTCTTTGCCAATATGGCAGTTATGCTTGTCCCCATTCTCCGCCGTCTGCTTATGCAGAGTGCAGGCGAATGGCGTAAGGTTTATATGATTCCTGCAATAGTCGGTATTGTAATAAGCCTTATTGCACTGCTTTGCGCAAGAGAAACCGATGCATTTATTGCCTCCCGCCTTCGTTTCCTTAAAATGACAGAGGATGAATTAAAAGCGGAAGAAGCCCAGAAAAAGGCAGAAAACGCTCAGGGCGGACTTATTGCAGCACTTAAATTCGGCTTACAGCACAAGCAGCTGCGTTGGGTATTCATCTGCTTTGCCCTTGCAGGCATCGGCGTTATCGGCAGTCTTGACTATCAGACAATCATCACCTACGGTTATGCACAGAGCGTACACGGAGGTATAAGTGACGATTTCCTGAATCTTGTAAGCATTAACGAAGTTACTAAGGCTCTTATTCTTTTCCCCGTCGGCTCAGCAATAGCACAGGTTATTATGGGCTTTGTATCTGACCTTAAGGGCAGAAAAGCAGCCGCAATCACAGTTGCCGCAAACTGTCTTGTTTGCTTTATCGGATTCACTCTTGGTGCAAAGATCAACTTCAACCCCTACGTTGTCGGCTTCCTGTGCGGTGCATTTGTGGGCAGCTACTACTCCACAAACGATGTGCTTATTATGATGGCAAGTGAATCCGCACCCACCAACCTGCGTTCCTCAACCTCATCGGCACAGACAGTTATAGGTTTTATAGGCTACGCCCTTGCATATATGATTTATGTGCCCATTACAATGATTTTCGGCAACGAATCAATCACAACCGTTGCGCTGTGCCTTCTAATACCCAGCTTTGCGGTTACTCTTTTTGCTCTTATCAAGAACACCCACGACACTAAAGGCATTGACCTTGACACCGTAACGGGCACTGAGTGGGACTGATAAAAACAAATAAATAACGTTTAACGGATTGCATTATAAAATGCAGTCCGTTATTTTTATGTATTTATTTTACTTTTAAAACAATACTATTTTATATAAAACTACGGAGGAAAAACTAATGAAAATTCTTTTTTACGATACCAAGCCCTATGACCGTGAATCCTTTGAAAAAAGCGTACCCGATTACAGCGGTGTTACCGTTGACTTTCTAAAAACCGATATTTCCCACCGCACTGTTGACCTTGCAAGGGGCTATGATGCCGTTTGTGTTTTTGTGGCTTCCGACGTCAACGCAAATATAATTGATAAGCTGGCGGAATACAAGGTAAGACTTATACTTCTTAGGTGTGCAGGCTACAACAATGTTGACCTTGAAAGGGCAAAAAAACACGGCATCACCGTTATGCATGTGCCCGCCTATTCCCCCGAGGCTGTTGCAGAACACGCTCTTGCTCTCGCTTTTGCAGTAAACCGCCACATACACAAGGCATACATCAAGGTGAGAGAAAACAATTTCAGCCTTATAGGTCTTCAGGGCTTCAATTTCAAGGGTAAAACGGCGGGTATAATCGGTACCGGAAAAATCGGTGCGGAAATGGCAAAAAACTGCTACGGAATCGGGATGAAGGTTATAGCATATGACAGACGCCCTAACCCGCAGCTGCCCTTTGCCGAATATGTGCAGTTAGATGAAATATGGAAAAGAAGCGACCTTATTTCCCTCCACTGTCCCCTTACCGAGCAGACATATCACATAATTGATATTGATGCCATTGAAAAAATGAAGGACGGCGTCATTCTCGTCAACACCTCAAGGGGCGCCCTCATAAGCACTGAGGACCTGATAAAAGGTATCAGGCAGTATAAATTTTCAGGCGTAGGACTTGATGTTTACGAGGAAGAAATGGAAAATGTTTTTGAAAACCGTGAGGATGACATTCTTGAAAACTCCGTTACTGCAAGACTGCTTTCCTTCCCCAATGTTATTGTCACTTCTCATCAGGGCTTTCTGACTCAGGAGGCACTTGAAGCTATATGTAAAACAACTTTAGAAAATGCACAGAGCTTCGGCGAGGGTAAGCCTATTGAAAGCAATATAGTATGCTGAATAAAGAATCAACCCTACGGCAATTGCCGTAGGGTTGATTCTTTATTTCTTTATTTCTCTATATCATATTTCTTGGATAACATACTCATTGCCTGTTCTCTTGTAATTTTACCCGTGTTGCAGTCGATCATAACCTGAACATCCTTGTCCTTAAGGTCGTAGAAGGACCAGGCTATATACGCAAGCAGACCGCCTATTGCAGGGATAAGCATAAAGATAAGCCAGAGCATATTCAATGCGTGGGGAGTCTGTGTAACACCGCTTTGCTCAAGCTCCTGGAATGAACTTACCTCAACTACCTGCCAGCCTACTGATTTGAGACCGAGTATGAAAAGTCCCAATGCACCGGAAATTGAGCCCGTAAGCTTTGCCATAAAGGTCTGCACGGCAAATGTTATACCCTTGGCTTCCGTTCCGGTTTTGAAGCGACCGTATTCTGCACAGTCCGGTGTAAACATGAACATTTCAAGGGAAACTACCGCTAACGGAATTGAGCGTACGGTAAACAGAATGATATAAACAGCAATATTGCCGTAGCCCACAAGCCATGTGATAACACTGAGTATTACATAAAGCAGCAAGCACACCTGATTCACCTTCATCTTATCAAATCTGCGGATAAGCTTAGGCAGAAGCAAAGCAATTAAAAGCTGCGGAACAGTTCCTATTGCACCGACAACAATGGAGAACAGTGCACTGTGGAACAGATAATAGGAAACATAAAGAGTGAATGCGTTTCCGATGCTCAGTGAAGAATAGAAGAAAATGCCTACATAGTATATCAGCAGGTATTTGTTTTTGAAAAGGTATGAAAACATTCGTCTGATGGTAAAGGTTTCTTCTGCCTCGGCGTGGTAACGCTCCTTGAGCTTGTAGGATGCGGGCAGCATAAGTGCAAAAGCAATAACACAGATAATCACTGCTATCATGCCGTAATTCATACCAACCTTTTCGCTGATAAGAACAGTTGACAGGGTAGAGGTAACACCAACACCTGCATAGGTTGCAATGCTCTTAAGTGACTGAATTGTATTTCGCTCGTCAATGCTCTGACTCATAGATGTCAGCACGCCGAATATAGGCACGTCACAAAGCGTATAAGCCGTATCCCAGAGTATGTACGCAACAGCAAACCACACAAGCTTAACCGTTTCCGAAGAAGCGGAAGGAATCACAAAGGTCAGTATGGTGGCAAGAGGAATGAGAATGGTGGAAATTTTTATCCAGGGCAGATACTTCTTTCCGCTTTTGAACTTGATTGTGTCAAATATTACACCGAAAAGCGTATCGTTTACGGCATCCCATACCTTAACAACAAGCATAACCGCCGCTGACTTAATGGGATCAATGCCTAAGAACAGAAGATAAGTTGTAAGGCACACATTGAAAAGGGTGTAAATCATATTCTGACCTGCAAAATATGAATAATAACTCGCTCTTTCGGTTGGCTCAGTTGACCAGCCCTCTTTTGTTACAAAAAGATCTTTGACTTTTGAAGCAATTTTCATATTTTCTCCTCCAAGTTATAAAAATACGGATTACGAATTTAATGTGTTTTCTGAATTATAACATAATAATACAAAAAAAGAAAGGTGTTTTATTCCTATATTTTTACTTATCGCTTAATGATAAAAATCTATGTGTTGCCGATAGCAAAATAACCAAATATATCTGTATTTTTTCAGCAGTGTAAATCGTTGTTATTTTTCGACAACTGTGTTATAATTTTTTTAATTATAAAGAAAGGAGAGTGTGTTTGATTGGGAAAAGTTAAATCATTTTTCACCGAAGTAAAAACTCACTGGAAAACACCCGCTGAAGGTAAATATGTTCCTTACAGAGAGTATAAGGACATCTTCCTGGGCGTCGGCTCAAACTACACAGGTTCAAAAATGCTTGAAAGCATCGGCTTCTGGGCCGCCTGCTACCTGTTTATGTACCATTATGAGCTGCCCTACCTTACCTTCTCGTTTATCGGTATTATCAATATGCCGCTCAACTATATCTGGACTCTTATTGGTTGGATTATTAATGACAACCTGGGCTTCCTGCCTAAAAAAACAGAAAGGAAATTCTACGGACTCTATTTCTCGCTTATAGTAATAGGTCTTGTTATGATTCTGGGCAAATTCCCCTTCCTTGCAAATTCTACCAACCCCTTCATCGCATATCTTAACAATATGGAAAGTATCGGTATCAACGCCACATCGGCAATGAAAATTCTCGGTACTCACATTCTCTGGAACGGTTGGGCAGGCTCAAGAAACATTTTCTGGAGAAAGAAGCTTATTCCCAAATACGGCAGATACAAGTATTCTCTCTACTGCGACGTTATCCCCAAGTGTATTATGGTTATCCTTGTCGGTTGGCTCCCCCTTTACAACATTCCCGACATGGTTACACGAGTATGGACTGCAAACCTTCTGTTTGCCTGCTACAACATCTTCGGCTTCGGTAATAATCTTGAAACTCTTTCCAAAACAATCAGTCCGAATATGCAGGAACGTCTGCTTGTTCGTACCTATCCCGTAAAGCTTTCTCACTTTGTACATACTATTGTTTCAATTATCATCCCCGTTGTTGTTGACTCTCTCAAGGACGAATGGGCTGACATCAATCTTTTCCGTTGGGTATATCCCATCAGCTTTATTGTTCCTGCTATCATCACCATGATTTATGCAGGAAGAATCAAGGAAAGAATCCCGCAGCCGCCGCTTGAAAAGAAGGTTCAGATCAACTTCTGGGACGGTATGTTCGGTGTTCTGCGCAACAAGTATCTCCTTATCAACACCGTGGTAGGTCTTATCGACTCACTCGGTAACGGTATGCTTGCAATCACAACAATCCTATACCTTTATACCTTCAGACTTGCAGGTCTTCCTTACACAATAATCATCAACCTGATTTCCTTTGCAGGTACTCCGCCTGATTTGTGTGCACCTTACTTCCTCAAGCGCTTCAACTATAAGCAGATTATGATTTTCTATCAGCTTACAAGAGCCCTGGGTAATGCTCTTATTGTTGGCGCCTTCTGGTTCTGCGGTGATAATCTTATGGTCTGCGGTACACTGTGTATTATCGTTATGTTCCTTATGGAAGCAACAAAAACAATTCCCACCACTGCCGGTCACGATATGGGTACACGTATCGGTGACTATCAGATGTACCTTTCCGGTGAAAGACTTGAAAGCTTTGCAGGTGTGTTCGGCTGGTTCACAGGTCCCATCACCTCTTTCGTTGGTCTTATCATTCCTCTTCTGCTTCTTAAATTCGGATTTAACAGTAACTGGGACGTTCTGTATATTGACAGTGCCCGCTTCAATATAATCGCCGTTCCTCTTATTATTGACATCGTAGGCTATCTTCTTATGACAATCCCCTACATTTTCTGGGATTATGACAATGAAAAGCAGACGAAGGTTATCCAGGTTCTTCAGCGCCGTGCCGAGGTAACGGAAAAGAAGGCTCAGGAAGAAGGCGAAGCCGTCAGCGGCGGCTATACAGGTTAAAGGAGGTATGACATCATGAAAGAAAAAAAGCAAAAAGTTTATAAAGGCATGACTGCTCCCGTTGATGTCCACCTTGATATTCCTGAGGATGAAATATGGACTTATAAAATCGACGGACTTTCAGAGCCCCACATAAACAAGCCTTTCACAAACTTCACTCTCAAAAAGATTATTTTCACCGTTCTCATTCTTATTGCAGTCGGTCTTTCAATGTACTTCAGTGTAAGAGTTGTAAGCCGTACTCCCTTTGAATATAATGAGCTTTCAGACGGTACTTACGAATTTGTCAAGTTCAACAACACCGGCTACATCGGTCATCTTGACATTGATTATGCAGTTGAAATTGTAACAGACAAAAACAACCCCGATGCAGCAACAAACTTCACCCTTCAGAAGGATGAAAGCAAGCCCATTACTAAAATTCCTCAGTTCTGCTTCAACTGTGACGAAAAAGTCGAAACAATTTACATTGGTAAAAACGTTAAGGAAATAGACGGAAAGGCGTTTTTCACCTGCAAGGCTCTCAAGCAGATTATTGTTGACGAGGAAAACGAATACTACTGTGATATTGACGGTGTTCTTTACAACAAGGATAAAACAAAAATTATCTGCTATCCTATGAATCATGTCGCATATCTGCGTGAAAAGCTCGGATATAATGATACAATCTGGGCAGACAGTGAAAACAATCTTGAATTCCGTGCAAGATATGAGGCAGATATTCTCACCTATGTGCTTCCTGCAACGGTTGAAACCATCGGCGAGCTTGCATTCTATGACCTTCCTCTTGCGGCTCTCTATATGCCTGAAGGCCTCAAGAGAATAGAAACCATGGCTATTATGAGAAACTGGTGGATGACAGATATTTATTCCTATAAGTCAAGCATTGCCGAAGAAAACGAAACCGGCTTCAGTGCAATTGCAAAGCTCAGCGGTGTTTATAAGTCACTGCCCGATGGTCTCGAATACATCGGCTCCGATGCAATGAGCTACAACAGAGTTTGTAACTATCTTCGTATTCCTTCAAGTGTAACCTACATCGGGCACCATGCTTTCTGGGATACCGTTGAAAAGAATGGTGACACCTTCAACGGCTACTTCAAGGTTTACATTTCAATGACCGAGGAAGAGTTTGAAAATGTTGAAGCAGGCGACCAGTGCTTCCCCCAGTACGACAGCGGCTTGTTTGATAAAAAGGTTGAGCTTATCTTCAATGCCGAAAAGGTATACGATGAGCCCCTTACTCTTACGGAAAAGGAAGACGGCACCTTTGAATTCACTGCATTCACAAACAGAGAAAATGCCAAAGAGGTAAGAATAGACAGTGCAGACGGCAAGGTTATCACCGGTGTTGCACATCATCCATTCAAGTGGGATACAAGCATTGAAACCGTATATATCGGCAAGGATGTCAAAGAACTTTACGGTGAAAGCTTTGTTAATCTCCGTGCACTCAAAAACTTCGTTGTTGACGAGGCAAACGAAAGCTTCTGTGCCGTTGACGGTGTGCTTTACACAAAGGATATGAAAACTCTTCTTTGCTGCCCGAAGGCTTATGAAGAAGAAACCGAATTCACCGTTCCCTCAACGGTTGAAACAATCAGCCGTTCCGCATTCTCTGATTGTAAATTTGAGAAGATTTCACTTCCCGAGGGTCTTAAGAGAATTGAAAGCATGGCATTCCTCAAGGCTGAAAATCTCAAGGAAATCGTTTCCTACAAGGGTGAAACAGTTTATTCTTCACTTCCCGAGGGTCTTGAATTCATCGGTCTTGATGCCTTCAACTATGCATCAGGTCTTACCTACCTTTACATTCCCGCTTCCGTCACTGAAATAGGCGCATACAGCTTTTGCTACTGTGCAAAAATTGACGAAAACGGCAACAAGGCCGGTCTTACCGAAATCAGCATAGCAGCCACACAGGAAGCCTTCAAGGCAGTGAAGGCAAACGAACACTGGATTCCTGAATTCAGAAACGAAAAGAACGAAACAGCAAGCCTTAAATACGGTGCTGAAAGAGCATAAAGGTCTATTTCAATTTAATAATAAAAAAGGTAGATACACTAAAAAAGTGTATCTACCTTTTTATTTGCACAGGAATATAAAACTTTAATTTTCATCCGGTCTGCGTTGGGACAAAAGAACAACCGTCTCGACATGGGTCGTTCTCGGGAACATATCAATGGCAGTAGCCTCTTTTGTCTCATAGCCAAGAGAAGCAAAAACAGCAAGGTCTCTTGCAAGGGTTGCAGGGTCGCAGGAAATGTAAACAATTCTGTCAGGTGACATATCATTTACGGTTCTGATTACTTCCTCAGAACAGCCCTTTCTGGGCGGATCAAGAACAACAACATCAGGTCTGATGCCCTCATCATAAAGAGTTTTTGCGGCTCCCGTTGCATCGTCACAGATGAATCGGGCGTTTTCTATGTTGTTAAGCCTTGCGTTTTCCTTTGCGTTTTCTATTGCCTGGGGAATAATCTCAACACCGATGAGCTTTTTCACCTTGTCTGCCATTGTAAGACCGATTGTACCTGTACCGCAGTAAAGGTCAAGAAGGGTTTCTTCACCCGTAAGGGCGGCATATTCCTTGGCTTTTCCGTAAAGAAGCTCTGTACCTTCCGGGTTTACCTGATAGAAAGACAAGGGTGATATTCTGAATCTTAATCCGCACAGCTCATCTTCAATATAATCACTGCCCCACAGGGTTATGCATTTGTCTCCTAAAATCACATTGGTTTTTTCCTTGTTGATGTTAAGCACTATCGACTTTACATTATCGTCCGCTGAGCGGACAAGCTCAATCAGCCGTTCTTTTTTAGGCACCGAATCACCATTAATAACAAGGCATACCATCATCTCACCCGTTTTTCTGCCTTGCCTGAGATAGATGTGCCTTACAAGACCTTTGCCAGTTGTTTCATCGTAAATTGTAACGGGGCTTTCCGCAATATACTGCCTTACGGCAGGGATAATTTTATGGAAATCCTCCCTTTGTAAAAGGCAACCTTCACTGTCAATAATACGGTGGGTACGCTTTGAATAAAAGCCCGTAAGAAGCTTACCGTCCTCACTGAGGCCAACGGGAATCTGTGCTTTGTTTCTGTAATAATAAGGCTTTTCTATACTGAGAATTTCTTTGGCTTCAATATTAAGACCGCCTATACGCTGCAAAGCATCGGTAACGGTCTGCTTTTTGATTTCAAGCTCACTTTCATATTTAATATGCCTGTAGGCACAGCCGCCGCAACGGCTGTCATAAACACAGTCAGATTCTACTCTGTACTTTGATTTTTTGATAATTTTTTTTATCTTACCTACCGCATAATTCTTTTTAACCTTGATTATATGTACCTCAAGCTCATCTCCCGGTGCGGCTCCGTCAACAAAAACCGCCATATCCTTATAACGGCCTAAACCACTCCCCATTGAGGTGAGAGTGGTTACGGTAAGTCTTATATCATCGTTTTTTCTGATTACTTCATTGGTTCTCATTTTTATCACCGGGTATAATAGCTTGGTGTTACGCCGTCATAAATAAGCTTATGGGTGTATTTGACCTCGTCCTTCCAGTCAACAAGCACAACCTCAAAATTATCAATAAGGGTAAGCTTTGAGGATTTATGAGGCAATACATGCTGTTCAAAATCAGAGGAGAGATATGTGGGTACATTTACAAGCTGAGATACAATCTCTGTTTTTGAAAGGTCTGTTGTAATAAGGGGCAGGACCCTGTTAAGCATAAGGTTAAGTTGGAAAATATTCATTGACTTTGCCTTGTTTGCAAGGGCTGTAAGAACATTCCTCTGCCTCTGGGTTCTTTCTCTGTCCGTATCAATTTTACGAAGGCGCACATATTCAAGAGCCATAGGGCCGTTAAGATTATATGCACCTGCACCGATATATTCGTAGCCGTTTGCCTTAAGCTTGCTTTTAAGTGCCGAGGCTTCTTTTTTAGTAAGAGTTATGGTCACGCCGCCTACTGCATCAATGAGCTCCTTGAAAGCGTCGAATGTGGTGCTGATATAGTTATCTATTCTTATTTTGTAGTTATCCTCAATTGTTTTCACCGCAAGCTGAGCACCGCCGTAGCCGTGAGCGTGATTGAGACGGGTGTTGGGATAACCGTCAATTGCAACATAGGCCGTTCTTGAAACGGAAATGAGCTTGACCTTTTTAGTTACCTTATTGATGCTTACAATAATCATAGCATCCGATCTGCCGTAAGGATAGTTTTTACCGCCGCGGTCGATACCCATAAGAAGAATGTTCATAACATCATCGCTGTACCAGATTTCATCGTTATGTGCGTTTTCTTCAATAAGCTTATCGTTCTGCTTAAGCTCATCCTTTAGCTTATCATTGTCCTTTGCAGCCTGAATAATGTCATCTGCTTTATCATCCTCCTCAGGCTCAGGCTGAGTGGTCTGCGGAGAAATATTGTTACCTATCTGCAGAAGATTATTACCGTCATTTTTAATTGTTACCCTACCGGTTTTATCAATAAGGAATTCAGAGATATGCCTCTTTGCTCCATCAAAAAAAACAGCGTTACCCGATGCATCCACAACTATACCCGAAGCAGGAAGAAAACTTCCGTCCTGAAAAACAACATTACCGTCACGGTAAATTGTTGTACCGTCTGATAAAACAGCAAGGCCGTCAGCAGTGATATATGAACCGTCCTTGAAAACAAAGCTTCCGTCAGGGTTTCTTACTGAGCCGTCAGTGTAGTATATTCTTCCGTCCGAAAGTGTAAAGGAACCGTCGGGATTCATCTGAGATACATTGATTGTAATATACTCACCCGTGCCCAACAATACCTGGGTTGTTGATTCTTGAGTATAAATTACAGAAGGCGGTGTTGAGCCGTCATCATAATGGATTTTACTAAGATAATAGTTACCAATAGCAACAACTGAGCAAACAAGAAAAGTGAGTACAACAACAATTATTGTTGCCACCTTGTGCTTATATAAAAACTCTGTGAGCTTTGTAAAATACACTCCGCATTTCAAAAGAAATGGCTGCAGCTTTTTCTGAAGCTCCTTGAGTATCTGTTCTGCTTTTTCCATTTAATTTTCACCCGTTCCGAATAATTGTTTATTGCTTTTTAACTGCTTTTTTGCTTAGTCTTTCAAGCTCTATGCAAATTTTCAAGCCGCCAAAACGGCTCTCCTCAGCATAGATTTTGCCTAAATGTCCCTCTATAATTTCACGGCAGATAGCAAGTCCCAGACCTGCAACCTTTCTGCCCTCATCAGATGTATAGAGCGGTTCGAAAATAAGCTCAAGCTTATCCTCAGGCACACCCTTACCATTATCACTGAATCTGAAAGCAATCACTTCATCAAATTTCATAATTTCAACAACAATCTTCTTGTTCTCGTCTCTGAAGTGCTTTACGCTGTTAGTCAATATATTGCTGCAGACTCTCTTAAGCTTTTTGGCGTCAGCAATAATAAAATCATCATCGTCTGCGTTTTTCCTGATTTCAAAGCTTATTCCCGCAAGAGCAAAATCGTCATAGAAATCGTTATGTATACATTTTGCAAGTTCGCCGACCGTAAGCTTCTCTTTTTTCATTTCATAGGGCAGATTGAAGCCGAGGTATTCGTCAAACTCATCAACAAGCTCACGGATATCCACAGCCTTATCATAAACCGTATCAATATATTTTTCTCTTCTTTCAGAAGAAAGGTTATCTTTTTTCAGCTGCTCACT
>JAZSDP010000016.1:0-1683 GCA_045531265.1 Acutalibacteraceae bacterium | reverse complement strand
AATAAAATGTTTCTATATGCAAAAACAAAACCTCTGCTATTGTAAAAATACAAAGAGCAGAGGTTACCGGCTTTTTTATATACTATTATATATGGTAGCTCAACGGCAGAAAACATGTCTGCCAATGGTGGTAATAACAGGTCGGGTGCGAATCCATTTATTAGAGGTTTTTGCAGGGTTGTAATAATATAACGCCCCACCACTTGGGTCCCAACCATTAATAGCATCCTGTGCGGCTTTTCGTGAGGTAGCATCGGGAGCAACAGACCAGTTGCTATCTCTTACAGCAGAAAAAGCACCTGCCTGATAAACAACACCTGCAACTGTGTCAGGAAATGATGATGAATCAACTCGATTCAAGACAACGGCACCCACGGCAACCTGACCTGTGTAGCTTTCACCTCGTGCTTCTGCTGCAATAACCTTTGCAAGAAGATAAACATCAGAAGAACTGTAACCACTTGTTGACCCTGCTGACGAAGAACCAAGACCAAGGTATAAAAGTGTTTTAGGTCCTGCAACTCCATCGGCAGTAATTCCCACAGACCTTTGATAGCGCTTAACGGCACTTTGAGTTTTAGCACCGTATATGCCGTCAACAGTGCCGTTAAAAAAGCCAAGGGATTTTAATTTGTTTTGAATACGCCTTACCTCGTCGCCTCTGGAGCCGATTTTAGAAAGTGTTTCCTGAGCTTCAATTTGCTCTGTTCGGTTGGTATAAATAAAGCCTATACCATAAATAATAGAAAGGCTGAGAACAATGGCAATGAAACTGCCGTATTTTGAGTGTAAGAATTTTTGAAAATTAAATTCAGATTTTTTCTTTTTCATATAGCACCTCATATAGTTTTTTAGTAGTTTTTTCAATAAAAAACAGAATATTCATTCCTTTTATAAGGTTTTAAGCATAAAAATTGTGGTTGTTCAATATGCACAACCACAATATATTGTGATTGGTAAAAAAGTTGAAAAATTTTTAAAAAAATTTGAAAAAAATGCTTGACAAATGGTACATGTGGTGATATTATATCAAGGCACTCTTCGAGAGGGGCGAAAACGAACCGCAAAAGCGGTGCGCAGGAGACCTTAAAAAGAGAGCAACGAACCTTGAAAATTAAACAACGAGAAAAAAGAAACCCTTGAGATTTTTTTGAGCGTAAAAGAAAATTTTGCGACAGTAAAATTCGGGCTTCGAAAGAAGTTTGAAAAGCGATACGCTAGAGTATCGGTCAATGAGCGAGAAAGCTCTGAAAAAGGTTTAAGCATCGAAAGATGATTAGATACAATTTTTTAGAGAGTTTGATCCTGGCTCAGGACGAACGCTGGCGGCGTGCCTAACACATGCAAGTCGAACGGAGATGCTATGAACAAGACTTCGGTCAAGTGAGTAGTATTCTTAGTGGCGGACGGGTGAGTAACGCGTGAGCAATCTGCCTTTCAGAGGGGGATAACGTTCTGAAAAGAACGCTAATACCGCATAATGTATTTTGATGGCATCATCGAGATACCAAAGGAGCAATCCGCTGAGAGATGAGCTCGCGTCTGATTAGATAGTTGGTGGGGTAACGGCCTACCAAGTCGACGATCAGTAGCCGGACTGAGAGGTTGAACGGCCACATTGGGACTGAGACACGGCCCAGACTCCTACGGGAGGCAGCAGTGGGGAATATTGCACAATGGGCG
>JAZSDP010000072.1:0-16834 GCA_045531265.1 Acutalibacteraceae bacterium | reverse complement strand
GATAAGCTTGCCGTTGAGTTCGGGAATTACAAGGCCGATAGCCTTAGCAGCACCTGTTGAGTTGGGAACGATGTTTGCAGCAGCTGCACGTGCTCTTCTGAGGTCACCCTTTCTGTGAGGACCGTCAAGAACCATCTGATCACCTGTGTAAGCGTGAACAGTTGTCATGATACCGCTCTGGATAGCAGCGTAATCGTTGAGAGCCTTAGCCATGGGAGCAAGGCAGTTTGTTGTGCATGATGCAGCAGAGATGATTGTATCTTCAGCTGTAAGAGTATCTTCGTTAACTGAATAAACGATTGTGGGAAGGTCATTGCCTGCGGGAGCAGAAATAACTACCTTCTTAGCACCTGCATCGATGTGAGCCTGTGCCTTTGCCTTTGAGCAGAAGAAACCTGTGCATTCAAGAACAACGTCAACACCGATTTCGCCCCAGGGAAGTTCTGCGGGGTTGGGGTTAGCGTAGATGATGATTTCCTTACCGTCAACAGTAATTGAGTTTTCACCTGCAACTACTTCGTGACCGTCGTATCTGCCCTGAGCAGTGTCGTACTTGAGAAGGTGAGCAAGCATCTTGGGGCTTGTGAGGTCGTTGATTGCAACAACTTCATAACCTTCTGCACCGAACATCTGACGGAATGCAAGACGACCGATACGACCGAAACCGTTAATAGCAACTTTTACTGACATAATGATTTACCTCCAAAAATTGTATTGAAAAATAAATTTTTAACCTTTAATATATTACCCGATTTATCTGAAATTTTCAACCTTTTTCAGAAATATTTTGCCGTAAAGCCCAATATTTGTTATGTTCAACAAAATATACGCTTTTACGGGCGGTTTTGGTATAACTCTTACTAAAACAGAGGCTTTTTATCCCCTTAACAAAGGGGTCGTTTACTGCCCTTTTTACTCCTTCGGCACAGCCTCAAGCCTGTAAATAGGCTGACCGAGGTCGGAAAAGCGCTTTTCATATTCTGTTATAACATTACCTTCAAAATCGCTGTTGTGAAGGTCAAGGCTCACATTCTGCAGAGCATAGCCGCTTTGAGAAAACTCCTGAAGGGAGAATTCAAAGAAATGCATATTGTCTGTTTTCTGATGAATTTCTCCACCCTTTTTCAGAAGCTTGCGGTAAATATCAAGGAAGTATCTGTGGGTGAGTCTGTGGCGGGCATATTTTGCCTTGGGAAATGGGCAGGAGAAGTTAAGATAAATAAGCTCAACACTGCCCTCAGGTATGTATGAAGGCAGATATTCCGCACCGCTTGCCATAAAGCGCACATTGGTAAGACCTTCGCTTTTAACCTTTTCGCAGGCGGAAACAATAACATTCTGTATCTTTTCAACAGCAATGAAGTTGATATCGGGATTTCTTTTTGCCGTTTCAAGAATAAATCCGCCTTTACCGCAGCCTACCTCCATTCTCACAGGATTATAGTTGCCGAAAACCTCAGAAAGGTTATAAAGGCTTTTGTTTTCCTCTGCCTTGCTGAAATCTCTGTTTTCGTCGTTGACGGGCAGAAGGTATTCCTTGCATTCCTCAAGACGGGCTTCAAGGTTTTTCTTTTTTCTCATTCTCATATGGCAAAACCTCTTTATAAAAGTATAAAAGTCTTTTTAAACCTTGAATATTGTCACACTCTCAAATGCCTCACCTTTTTTGAAGGTGCACTGAGGGAATGAAGGATGATTGGGTGTATCGGGATAATACTGTGTTTCAAGGCAGAAGCCGTAATGCTGCTGAAGAACAGTACCGTTCTTTCCAGTTTCCGTGCCGTCAATGAAATTGCCCGTGTAAAGCTGAACACCGGGAAGGTCGGAATAAACTTCAAGCTTTCTTCCGCTTTTTTCATCCTTTACCTTTGCAACGGGACGAAGCTTGCCGATTTCACCGTTAACGCAGAAATTATGGTCATAGCCGCGGCACATAATAAGCTGTTCATCGTCAGCCTTTATATCTCTGCCGATTTTTTTCGGCTCTCTGAAATCGAATGCTGTACCCTCAACACTTCTGAGTTCACCTGTGGGAATGCTGTCAGCATCGGTGGGGGTATAGTAATCGCAGAAAAGCTGCAGCTCGTGGTCAAGAACATCACCGTTTTCGGGCGTGCCGAGATTGAAGTAAGCGTGATTTGTCATATTGATGATTGTTTCACAGTCGGGAACTGCTTTATAGTGAATTTCAAGCTCATTGTGGTCAGTGAGAATATATGTAACGGTTACATCAAGATTACCGGGGAAGCCTTCCTTTCCGTCGGGTGACTTATAGGAAAATTCAACTGCATCGTCGTCAATGATGATAGCCTTCCAGATTGCACTGTTGAACTCTCCGCCACCGTGAAGGCAGGTCTTACCCTTTTCGTTCTGTGTAGCCTGATATTCCTTGCCGCCTACGGTAAATTTACCGCCGCAGATTCTGTTTGCATACTGACCGATAATATTACCGGTGTAGGTGCCTGAAGCCATATGACCCGCAACGGTATCAAAGCCCATGATAATATCTCCTGCCTTGCCGTCCTTATCGGGGCATACAAAGCTCTGGAGGGTTGCACCGCGGGTTATGATGCCTGCAGAAACTCCGTTGTTGTTTTCAATTGTGAGAAGATGCACCTCTGTACCGTCGGGCATTGTGTCAAAAAGTGTTTTTGTTACGCTCATACTTATATTCTCCTTTTAATCAATGTATAAATCTCTTATGCCCTCAAGGGCTCTTATGGCTGAAATTGTAAGATTAAGTCCTTCCTCATCTCTTGGGAAAACCACAGCCTTCATAACAATGGAATCGCTTTTTCTTTTTGTGGGTGATGAATCGGCATAAAGCACTTCAAGGGTGTGAAGATTACCGCCGTAGCGTTTTATTATAGCTCCGATTTCCGAAGCCTGCTTGGACATATTTTCAGCCTCAATATAAATGTTTTTTGAAGGTGAGCTTTTTGCAATAAATCTTTTGAAGGTGTTAAGGGTAAGATAAATGAAAAGGGTTGCAACAATTGCGCCCACATAGTACCCTGCACCCACGGCAAGACCGATACAGCTGACCGCCCAGAGAGATGCCGCCGTTGTAAGACCCTTTACGGAAAAGCCCTCACGCAGAATTGTGCCCGCACCTAAAAAACCGATACCGCTGATTACCTGAGCACCGAGTCGTGTGGGGTCAACATTGGTAATGCCTTGATACTCCTTAAAAACATAGGCGGAGGTCATCATAACAAGAGCTGAGCCAACTGCAACAAGAATGTGAGTTCTGAAGCCTGCAGGTCTGTGAGAGTGCTCTCGCTCAAAGCCGATGATACCGCTGCAAATAATTGCAAAAACAAGCTTAATAACGGCTTCAAGGGCGTATTGAACACCGGAAAGCTCAAAAAAGCCCGTAATTATTTCCTTCACCTGAGTCACTCCTTTCACAGCATAAAAACCGCTGTAAGCTCTGTATGATTTATATTTTTATAGTATACCACTACGGCACAAAAAAATCAAGGTCAGGTATTTTATCTGCATTTAAGTTAAATTATTTATAACTTGATTATACGGTAAAATTATTGTATAATATAACAGATTAAATATATACAGCCGTGAAAGGATGATTTTTTATGGCAAACAATAAAATTAAAATCAGCATCGCAGGAGCCGAATATTCAATTATCGCAGAAGACGATGCAAAGTATGTTCAGGCTCTCGGCAAGGCTCTTGACCTTAAAATGTCTGATATTATGAAGGCTAACAGCAGGGTTTCCACAACTCAGGCTGCAATTCTTGCCGCCCTTGATTATGCCGACGAGGCACATAAGTCAACTGCCACCGCTGACCGCCTTCGTGATCAGATAAAGGATTACCTTGATGACGCTTCAAGTGCAAAAAGCAAGGCTGACTGGGCAAGGCACGAAAGCGAAACCCTGAAAAAAGAGGTTGAAAGCCTTAAAATTGAAAATGACAGACTCCATAAGGAGCTGACTGCACTTCTCAGCTCAATCGGAGATAAAAAATAAGCTATGAAAAAAAGACCTGAAATTCTGGCACCCTGCGGTTCCAAAGAAAGCGTAAAGGCCGCTGTGCGTGCCGGTGCCGATGCAGTTTATATGGGCACAAAAAATTTCAACGCAAGAATAAAGGCTGATAACTTTGACGAAGACAGCTTCAGCGAGGCGGTGAATTATTGTCGCAGTCACGGTGTCAGAGTCAATGTTACAATGAACACCCTTATAAGTGACGAGGAAATTCCCTTGGCAATTGAAACTGTAAAGGAAATATGCAAAAGCGGTACGGATACCCTTATTCTGCAGGATCTCGGTCTTGCTCAGCTTATAAGAAAATCTGTGCCCGAAATTGAAATGCACGCTTCCACTCAGATGTCTGTGCAGACTACCCACGGAGTAAAGCTTTTAGAAAGCCTTGGCTATAAAAGAGTTGTTCTTCCCCGTGAAATGACAAGAGAAGAAATCATCAACATAAAAAACAATACCTCAGCAGAAATTGAATGCTTTGTTCACGGAGCTTTATGTATGTGCGTTTCGGGCCAGTGCTATATGAGCAGTATGTTCGGCTCACGAAGCGGCAACAGAGGTCTGTGCGCTCAGCCCTGCCGTTTACCCTTTGCCGTTCCCGGAGGTACAGGCTTTGACCTGAGCCTCAAGGATTTATCCCTTGCAGACAAGGTAAAGGAAATGGCTTCAATCGGTGTTGACTCCCTTAAAATTGAGGGCAGAATGAAAAGACCCGAATATGTGGCCGCAGCAGTTACGGCAGTAAAAAAAGCACTCAATTCAGAGGATACGTCGGACATAAACGAAAAGCTGAGGGCTGTTTTTTCACGCTCAGGCTTTACCGACGGCTACTACGAAAACCGCCGCGGAAGGGATATGTTCGGCACAAGGCAGAAGGAAGATGTTACCGCCGCCACAAATAAGGTGCTCACGGAGCTTTCACGCATTTATGAAAAAGAGACACCTCTTATTCCCGTTAGCTTCTATCTTACGGTTATCACCAACGAAAAGGTTTCCCTTTCAGCCTCGGCTATGGGCAAAACCGTTTTTATTGAGGATGAAGCCGTTCCCGAAAAGGCTCTCAACAAGCCGATGACCGAGGAAAGCCTTAAGGAAAGAATAGGTAAATGCGGTGGCACTCAGTTTTATGCCGAAAGCATTGAAATTGACCTTGACGAAGGATTGATTGTACCCGCAAGTGTTATCAATAATCTGAGAAGAAACGCCCTTTCAGAGCTTGAAAAAGCTGTTTCATCTGTAAAGGTGTTAAGCTTTACAGATATCAAGCTGAATTTTCCTGAAAACAAAAGAAATACACCTTTAAAATACCGAATAAGGGTGGCAGATATAAGTCAGATACCTGAAAATTTAGAAAATGTTGAAAACTTGTATATTCCTCTCAACTCTGAGGAAAACTCGGTGGAAAAGGTTAAAAAGTTACCTGTTTCAGTGGGAATTGAGGTTCCGAGAGGCATTTTCGGTAATGAAGGAATTGTTGAAAAGCGACTTTTGAAGATGAAGGAATGTGGAATAAGCATAGCATACTGCTCAACAATTGATGCAGTTGCCCTTGCAAGGAAGCTCGGCTTTGAAATTCACACCGGCTTCGGAATGAACATTTTCAACAGCCTTTCAGCAGGGGTTTTGGAGTCTTTGGGTGTAAAGGATATCACCTTGTCGCCCGAGCTTACCCTGAAGCAGCTGTCAGATATCGGCACTAATGCGAAAAAGGGTATAATCGCCTACGGCAGACTGCCACTTATGCTTACAAGAAACTGCCCGATACGAAACGGTAAGACCTGCGACGAATGCAAAAGTAACAGTTATCTGACGGACAGAATGAATAAAAAGTTCCCCGTTGTATGCTCCTTCGGTTGCAGTGAAATTCTCAACAGTCAACCCATTTATATGGGGGACAGAATGAAGGAAATTGAAAACCTTGATTTCATAACCCTCTATTTTACCAAAGAAAAAAAGGAGCTTTGTGAAGCTGTTCTTGACGCTTACCGCAAAGGAAAATCCGTTAAGGGTGAATTCACAAGAGGACTTTATTACAGAGGAACTTTATAAATGCAAAATGCAGAGTGCAAAGTGCAAAATTGTTTGGTTCGGTATGTGGGCGGTTTGTTGTTTTTTGTTTCAATAAACCTTTCAGTCGTGAACGCTGCGCTTGGCGTTACTTTTGTCGCTTGTGACAAAAGTAACCAAAAGCACGCTTTTATCTCGGATGATGCTAACTATATTCGGCTGAAGGCTTAATAAAACCTTTTACAATTCACCCTTAATCTGTCATAAATATAATCTTTACTCGTTATTACTACCGAATGCCATAAGCATCACCGCAGATAGGTTTAATATAACCCCGTTTTCCATCGGGCTTTCCCGTGCTTTCGATATACGCCCGCGCAACGTCCGTCAGGAGTCAGCAGAAGTCTTACTGCAGCCGTTACTGTCAAGCAGGGGGAAAGCATTATAAAACAATAAGTCACAGTCTTCGGGTTTACATTTTATCAAAGGCTCGTGATAATGTATAATCGTTTTTTAATCAAATTAAGTAAGCGAATCTCTTACCCGTACGAACAACCCGTAAGGGTTGTATGCGGAGACGAATGTTGGTGTATGCTCGTGGTATATCCGTAGCACCCCAAAAAGGGCGCTTTGCTTACTTTGGCGCTCGTATGAGCCAAAGTAAGTGCCACAGCGGCATGAGCGTACGGATATTGAGGAAAAACTACATTTATAAGTTTTATAAAAAGTCAGGAAAAGGCTCCACGGCAAGAGAATTGACGACTAATTGTTTTGTTGAAACATAAATTTAACCCCTCGGTCAAAATCTGACGATTTTGACAGCTCCCCTAAAAGAGGAGCCTTTCCGCTCAAGTGCCCCTGCTTTTTATAAGAGAAAAATTATAATCTGAAACATAAAACAGAAAGGAAGAAAACATAAAATGTCAAAGCGTAAGGAATATTTATCCTGGGATGAATACTTTATGGGAATAGCAATGCTTTCCGCATACAGAAGCAAGGACCCCAACACACAGGTGGGCGCCTGCATAGTAAACGACAAAAACCGTATTATGTCAATGGGATATAACGGCTTCCCCATGGGCTGCAGTGACGATGAATTCCCATGGGAAAGAGAGGGTGATGTTTACAACACGAAATACGCCTATGTATGCCACGCTGAGCTTAACGCCATTCTCAATAACAGAGGTACATCCCTTGAAGGCTGCAGAATTTATGTTGCCCTTTTCCCCTGCAACGAATGTGCAAAGGCTATTATCCAGAGCGGCATAAAGGAGGTTGTTTACCTTTCCGATAAATATGCGGAGACCCCCACAACAAAGGCTTCAAAAAGAATGTTTGAAGCCGCAGGGGTAAAGCTTACAAAAATCACACCGAAAAAGGGTTCGGTGCTGATTGATTTTGATGAAAGCAAGATATAAAAGAAACAACTGCCATTTTGTGGCAGTTGTTTCTTTTAGTAGTCAGTAGTTAGTAGTCAGAAAAAAGAAGGTCGCTCAGCGACCGTCTTTTTTGTTATTTTATTTCACTTGCTTCAATAATCTTACCGTCAGCCTTTTCGTATGAAACGGTAATCTTATCACCGATGTTCATTATAACAACATTTTCGCTGTCTGAAGCCTTGATTGAATAGTACACTCCGCTGTCGTCAAGCTCAATGAAGTATACACTGTCACCGTTCATAACTGCTGTGCGGATATCGGTAACAGCACCCTTAACCTTAAGAAGCTCAACAGCAGGTGTATCGTTTTCGTTGCCTGCATTCTGGGTTGCATCTTCAATCTTATCAATATCAACATTGATGTTGATGTTGTTCTGCTTAAGGCTCTTTACATAAGCTTCCGTACATTCGGAAATCTTTTCACCCGTTACAACAACCTGGTAGTTCTGAACATTAACCATTGCATAACGCTTTACAAGGTCACCTGAGTCCTTAAGGGTCATAAAGTAAGTGGGCTGACCGCTGATGTTGAGAAGGATGGGGAAGGTTGCCTTGTAGTTATAGTCCTGAACGGCACCCTGAGCAGAAATCTGTGCTGAATATTCCGTAGCGCCCGAAACGTCATAGAAGGATGCATCCTTTGTTCTCATGTTAATAAGAACAAAACCGATAATAGCCTGGTCATTACCTGCAGAGGTAACACCGGTGTACATATAAACGTCGTCACCCTGAGCTAAGAAGTTCTGACCCTGAGTTGCCATTCTAACACCGTCCTGACCGAGAACGGAGTTGATGAAGCCCTTCTGGAACTTACCGTAGTAATTGAACTGCTCAACGAGGAGATTTTCGGAATAGATACCGTCAATCCACTGAAGCTCCTTGCTTTCCTTAACGGCTTCAACGGTATATTCTGTCATTTCACCGGTAATTGCATCAACAATAACAACGCCCTTTACATCGGTACCGCCAAAAAGACCGATAGTCTTATCGAGAACAGGGCAAAGCCAGAAGGGTCTGCCGTTTTCGTCGATTTCAAAACGGGGCACATCAAAAATATGGGTAGGATAAGCAAAGCGTACGTGACGCATAAGATATTTGCCGAAGTGTTCGTTTGTTGAATATCTGATATATTCGCCTTCGGGAAGTGTTACAAGCTCAGCCTTCTGGGTTACCATGTTAACAACAACATAGCCGGGAAGACCCGTGCCTGTATTTTTGAGCCACTTAAAAACGTCGCCGTAAGCAAGGGTTGTAAGCTTTACGGGATTATTCTTGTAGTTAATCTGTGTGAATTGATTTGAAACCTCAAACTGTGAAACCTTACCGATTGAAGCAAGGTCACCGAGTGTACGGTTTGCAAGCACGCTTGCAGCAGCATTGTCAAGCACGGGAACAGATGAGAAGTCCGCATCCTGAATGTCGCTTGCGAAGGACTTGTTCTCGTTAACATCAATAATTTTGCTGTAGGTCTTTGCTCTGAAGAAGGTTGAGGATACAACCATACCAACTCCAACAACGAGAACGAGAATTGCTGCGATTACAATAGGTACTATTGATTTTTTCTTAACATACTCCGTATATTCAGGCTTCATCATCGCACCGCTTACAACAGTAAGAAGTCCGATAAAAATTGCAAGAACAACGCCGAAATACATAAATGTGTCTGTGCTTTTGAAATTCATGGGAGGAAGCATAAAGTAATATGCAATTGCCGCACCGATTACGGTACCGATAATGCAGATTATAAGCTTAAGACCTGCTTTATCCGGTGCAAGGTAAGCAGTTTTTCCGCTGCCCTTACTTTTTCCGCTGCCGCCGTTACCTCCGAAGTCAACCTTAATAGGTTCCATACCGTTCATCTCCTTTGTTTATTTATGGTATTGCCATATATTATACAATTAATATATGAAAAAAGCAAGTATCTTACCAACAGTAATCGACTAAAAACAACGCCTTTTTCCTTTTAACGCTTTTTTTATAAAATATTATTTTTATTCGACAAAAAACAACACATTTTATCGACTAAATGTTGTATCATACACTCACAGACAACACAAGAGGTTGTTGATGTTTGTAGAATTAAAAAGAAGAAAGGGGTTTTTCCTATGCAAAAAAAGTTGAAGCTTGTTTTACTTGCACTAAAAATGACAGGTATAGGCTTTATTATCGACTCACTCAATTATCTGCTGTGCAAAACCGCAATGACCCACAGAACAAACCACTACCGTTTTTTGTCATATGCAGATAACTTCCTTCACGAGCTTCGCCGCGAATTCCAGAGAACGGAGCTTATATATCTTGCTGTTTTTGAACCGAAAAGGCGAAGAACGGTAATAAAAGACTGAAATTCCTACTATATATGTATCTCAATTAAAAATGACAGTCCGTTCTTGCGGACTGTCATTTTGGCTTTATTTTATTAATCTGTCTGTGTGCTTCTTTCAAATGCGCCCATTTCATTGTAATTCTGGGGAGCGCCGAAAGAAGGAGCTTCAACGGGTTCCTGAGCTGCTGCAGGCTGTACGGGTACTGACTGTACGGGAGCACCGTAATAAGGGTGGGGAACAGGCTGAGGTACAGATGAAGCCTGATAAATGGGGGGCTGTGCAGCCATGTAATGAGGTGCCTGAGTGGGGATGGGCTGATTCTGCTGAACCCTTGTGTGCAAGGGATCGGGCCTTCTGAGAGGCTTTTGGTCAAGAATCTGCTGAAGGAGTCTGATGGCTTCGCTGAGGCCGTGGAAAATGAGGGAAATAACAATTCCCGAGAGCACAGCAATACTGAACCAGATAAAGCCCATTTCTTCTGCGGAGAACCATGCTGTTGCACCTGCAACAATACCCACAATGATGCTTGCAACAGAGAAAGCCTTAAGGGTATTTGCAACGGGATTTCTGCCTGATTTACCAACGCCGTTTGAAGCCTTGATAAGTGCTTCGTATTCATCGTCGGTTACAATGATGGGGGTGCTTTTCTTTCCGTTCTTTTTTGATGTAAGTCCCCAGGTGCTGAGGTCAGTGTCCTTTTTTTTGTAAAATTCTTCTGCCTGAATTTTTTTCAGTTCCTGAATTTTCTGTTCAACTTGTTCTAACATAAATAATTCTTCCTTTCGGGGAAAGTTGTTCCTATTAAGAATAACACAAAAAACATAAATGTTCAATAGTTTCGGTAAAATTACTCAATGTTTAAATGTCTGGAAACACTTACCTGCAAAAATACGGAGTTTTTATGTTAAAATGAATCGGGTGCCCAAATAAAAGGCGATTGATTTTCGTCTAATATCTTATTGCGGAGGAATGCAATGAAAAAAATACTCAAGTATATTTTATCCTTTACTGTTGTTACGGCAACTCTTCTTATGTTTTCACTCACATCTTTGGCTTCAGGGCAAACCTATGCAGGCAAGGTGCAGACACAGTCCGGTAACCTTAATGTAAGGTCCCGCGCATCGTCAACTGCTTCTGTTATAACCTCAATCAAGAATTCAAGCTGGGTAACGCTTACGGAAAAAGAAGGCAAGTGGTGGCGTGTGGAATATGCTGACGGAAAATACGGCTGGTGCCACAGTGACTACATCAAGGTCTATTCCGACAGCTATCCTGTTACGGTTAACATTTCATCCGGCTATCTTAATGTGCGTAAAGGTGCAGGCACGGATTATGAGGTTAAGGCAAAGCTTTATAAGGGCGAGGATGCCGTAGTTATAAAAAAGGGCAGTGAATTCAGCCGTATTCTTTATAAGGGCAATAAGACAGGCTATGCGGCAACTGCTTACCTTAAAAAGAAAGCTGCCTCATATCCGGCCCTTTCACTTTCCGTACCCTCCTTCAAGCAGACAGATTCCCGTTGGGCTTCATACCCCATAGGTACAACGGGCGGTACCATAGGCACAATAGGCTGCACAACAACTGCTCTTGCTATGACTGAGTCCTACCACACGGGAACAACAATAACTCCTAAGGATATGGTGAAAAAGCTTTCTTATTCCAACTCAGGAACACTTTACTGGCCTTCAACTTATTCTGTTGAGTTAGCTTCATCGGATTATCTCAGCCGAATATATGAGCTTCTGAAACAGGGTAAGCCTGTTGTGTTCGGTGCAAAAAAGGCAAACGGTACTCAGCACTGGGTAACGGTTACGGGCTACAAGGGAAGTGAGGAAAAATTAACAAAGTCAGGCTTTACCGTAAATGATCCCGGCTCAAAAACAAGGGTGACAATAGCCGATTTTATGGCAGTTTATCCCAATGAATACAAAATTGTAAACAGAAAATAACTTGATTATATGTCCTCGGGGGTGTATACTGAAATAAAGTATATGCTCAGGAGGATATATATGAAAAAGCATAAAAAACTAATACCGGCTGTTGTAATTGTTTTCTGCATTGTTGCAGCGGGTTTGGGAGTGGGACTCGGTCACGAACTGTTTGCAACGCTTCCGTCATCACTTGCAATTTCATCGCACACAAAAAACGCTCCCCTTATGGTAGCACACAGAGGGCTTTCCTCTCTTTACCCCGAAAATTCCCTGCCTGCTCTTGAGGGTGCGGCGGAATACGGCTTTGACGGCTATGAATTCGATGTGCATACCACAAAGGACGGCAAATGGGTTGTTATTCACGATGATACTGTGGACAGTATGACCGCCGAAAGCGGTGATGTTGATTCCTTCTCCTTTGAAGAAATACGAAAGATGAAGCTTGACGGCGGTAACGGAATTGAAAGCTGTCCTGATGAAAAAATACCTACCCTTGAGGAGGCTCTTGAGGTATATAAAAACAGCGGTATTACTCCTGTTATTGAAATCAAGAAGTGCGATGTGAAGTATCTGCCTGATTTTATTGATATTCTTGAACAATACGGTGTAACGGACAAGGCTGTTATCATTTCCTTCACAAAGGAATACCTTGAAAAATACAGAAAGCTTGACGGTAAAGCTGAAATTATGCTTCTTAAAGGTACGCCCGAAAAGGAAGATGTTGACTGGTGTGTGGAATATTCAGCAGGCCTTGACTTCGGCTATTACAATGTTTATAAGTGCTCAGATGTGCTTTCTTATGCAAGAGAAAAGGGAGTAAAGCTCGGTGTGTGGACCGTTGATAACACAGCGTATATGGATGTTATGGTAATGCTCGGTGCAGAGCTGATAACTACAAATAAAATACTGCCATAAATAAAAAAGCGGCACACTTCACTGTGAAGTGTGCCGCTTTTTATTTTACTTACTTATTTACTGCTTAGCTCCGTTATCGAACATTTCAAGAACCTTAACACTTGCTGCAAAGCAATCTGCAAGGCAGGATGCATTAAGAGCATCGGGAGTGTCGAGTCTTGTGTGGTAGAAATCGGGAAGAGCGTGGTTAAGAGCTGTGATGCCTGTTGCACGCATACCTGCCTGAGCGAATGCTGCTGAGTCTGTTGCACCGCCGAGGGGAGGAACAAAGCCCTTCTTGCAGGGAATCTTAAGCTCTTCGCAAGCTTCATAGAACAAATCGGAAACATCCTTGTCAACCTTAACTGTTGCGTTGAGGTCACGGTAGTTTACCATAAGCTGTTCGTTCTGAGCAATTGTGTCGTATGAATAAACAAAGGTGGGAACATCGTTGAATTCGTCCTTGTGCTTGCCTGCCCATGCCTTTGCACCGCGCAGACCTGCTTCCTCTGAGCCGGTGAGAACAACGCCGATTTCGGTATTTTCAAATTCAATGCCTTCGTCCTTGAGCATTTTGAGAATTGCCATACCGATGTAGCAGCCTGAAAGGTTGTCGTTTGCACCATCAACAATTCTCTTTTCGTTCCACATAAAGTAAAGGCCGAACCAGAAGGGAACAAAAACAAGACCTACAAGACCGAGTGTTTTTACAAGGTCTTCAGGGATGATGCCTGCAACTTTGAGGATAGAAATAATAAGTGTGTAGAAAGCGCCTACAAAGCAAACCATCATATGAATGTCAAAGCCAAGGTATGAGAATTTGTATTTGAAGGGCCATTCCCAGGAAGCGTCGGGGTGGCCGTTGAAGATGATTCTGCGCTTAACTTCGCCTGTAGGCTTCTTGAAGCCTGCAACGTTGTGGCCTGTTTTCTCTTTGAAAAGCTTATCAACAACCTTTTTGTAAAGACCGAACTGAAGCACGCAAAGAAGAAGACCTAAAGCAATAACTACGATTGAAATTGCCGGAACAAAGAAATAAGCGGCAAGAGCAACAAAGCAACAGGTGATGGTTATGTAGATCCAACCGAGGAAGGCGTTGGGATTTTCCTTGAAGCCTTCAACATATACACGGTCACAGCCGTATTCCTTCATCTGCTCAGCGGCATATTCACACGCCTGCTTTTCACCAATGTCGCCGGGGCCGCGCTTTTCAAAGTTTGTACAGATATGAGTGATTGAGTCAATCATATACTGTGCAGCAATGTCTTTTTTGTCAATGATTTTCTTAAGATCCATTTTCTTGTTATCTCTCCTTTAAATATTATATTGCTGTAAGTCTAATTTAACATACCTGTAAAAATAAAATATTAACAAGATGTTAATTAAATATTATAAAAAATTAAAGCCGACTCAAAATCGGCTTTAATTGAAATATGTTTTCTTATTCAGATAAATTCAGGGAAAGCTCGCCGTTGAAGAGCTTTGTAAGGATGTTCATAAGTTTTGTAATAAAGCTGATAAAAATCATCAGAACATTCTTTTTGGGGCTTTCACCGTCTTCATCAAGGCCCTCTACAGGCTCGAGTACAGAGGAACCGTTGTAAAGAAGATACTGACTGTATGTGCCGTCGCTTACGGTTGCTTCACCGTTCATAACCTTTAATGCAAATTGGTTTATTGCAGCAGGGAATGTCTCATGGTGCATATTTTTTATAAAGTATGAGGTTTCGGGGAAGAGACAGGTGGATGCATCGATCTTAAGGTCGGGAGAAAGATAAGTCTTATCTTCAAGTGAATTGATATATTTTTCGGAAAGCACCGTGCCGTGGTCTGCGCAGGTTGCACCGAAGGACTGACGTACTACAGTTGTGTTGCCGTCTGAAAGAGCTGTTGCGCCCTCATAAATCGGAAAATCGGGGAAATTATACTTTGAAATCATATAGAAATCAATGCCCTGAGATTCTAAGGCTTTCAGCGTTTCGGTAGCCTTGAGCTGAACATTATAATAGTAATTGTCGCACTTAGCTATAAATCCGGCATATTCATCCTCAACGCCGTTGAAGATAAAGGCTTTTGCCTGCTCGTATTTGTCTGCGGGAAGCATAGCCCAATATGAGGGCCAGCCTGCAAACGTATCTTTAAGAACGAGGGGGAATATATCATCTTTTACTCTGTCGACAAAAAGCTCAAGAGCATCACCGGTAAGACCGAGTACGGTAACCTCGTTGAGAAGTTCAACGGTAACATTGATGAATGATCTGACGGTTTCATCCTCAATAAGTTCTCCGTTTTCCATATAATAATCAACGAAGTTTGTAATTGCCTGGTCGTCGAGTTCAATATCACCGGTGAAAAGTGCACCCAGAGCATCAATTCCGTCAACGGAAGACGCAAGGTATGCAACATCATCAACATTGCTTACAGCGTGCTCGGGATAAAGGGAAAGATAAGCCTGAACAACATTTGCGCCATAGCAACGGCCGATGAGATTGACCTTGTCTTCTTTTGTTACAGCCTTGACCTCATCGATGTACTTTTTGAGAAGTTCAGCTGTTTCAATAGGTGAAATTCTCCAGTCATACGACAGACGGTAATCCTGATCTCCGTAATTTGATGTTTTTTGAGGAAGCAAATGATTGTAGGGATGTGCAGGATGGCTTCCGTCACTTGCTTCACCGTTTTTATCAAGAGGAAGTTTACCCATTACTTTGATAACTGCCTCATAAAATTCCTGAGCCCATGCTTCATAATTATCGGTAAGCATACCGAGAGCAAGCTTTTCGAGGCAGGGCTTTATGGCCTCTTTAATAACTGCTTCAGTATCTACCCCTTCATTCGGGAAAAGAGAAGTGCCGTCAGCGGCATAAATGTGAAGAACTCTCGCACCGATTACATAAACCGTGGGATACTCTTCTTCCTGTGCTGCAAGTGCAGGAACACAAGCAGAGAAGATCAGCAAAAGGCTGAGAATTAAAGAAATTGTTTTTTTCATAAATTTGTACCTCCTTAAACAAAATCACTTTATGGGCGCATAATATCACAATTTGTTAACAAAATCAATACTTGGTTTACAAATGCAACATATTGATGTTAACTGAGGTTTTTTTGACAAAGGGAGATAATTTGACACATAAAAACAGAATAATTGCAGAATTTCCCTTTTCGGGAAAACTTTTTTACTTAAATTGTATTTACATATTGACAAATAAGTGCTAAAATATCAGGTGGTAATTTCTTTGTAAATTATTTTTTGAAAAAATTAAAATATCAGGAGGAAAAAATCCAATGGCCAGAAAAATGAAAACCATGGACGGTAACAATGCCGCTGCTCACGTGTCTTATGCATTCACTGAAGTAGCAGGTATTTATCCCATCACACCTTCAAGCCCCATGGCTGACTATGTTGACCAGTGGTCTGCTCAGGGCCTCAAGAACATTTTCGGCACAAAAGTAAACGTTGTTGAAATGCAGTCAGAAGCAGGTGCCGCAGGTACAGTTCACGGCTCACTTGCAGCAGGTGCTCTTACAACAACCTACACAGCTTCTCAGGGTCTTCTTCTTATGATTCCCAACATGTACAAAATCGCCGGTGAGCTTCTTCCCTGCGTTTTCCATGTATCAGCCCGTTGTGTAGCTTCTCACGCTCTTAACATCTTCGGTGACCATTCCGACGTTTATGCCTGCCGTCAGACAGGCTTCGCTATGCTCGCTGAAACAAATACTCAGGAGGTTATGGACCTTGGCGCGGTTGCTCACCTTGCAACAATCAAGAGCCGTGTTCCCTTCCTCAACTTCTTTGACGGCTTCCGTACATCTCACGAGCTTCAGAAAATTGAAGTATGGGATTTCGAAGACCTTAAGGAAATGTGCGATATGGACGCTGTTGAAGCTTACCGTAAGAGAGCTCTCAACCCCGAACGTCCCGTAATGCGCGGTTCACATGAAAACGACGATATCTTCTTCCAGAACAGAGAAGCATGTAACAAATATTACGATGCAGTTCCCGAAATCGTTGAAGAATATATGGGCAAGGTTAATGCTAAGCTCGGCACAAACTATCAGCTCTTCAACTACTACGGTGCTCCCGATGCAGAAAGAGTTATCGTAGCTATGGGTTCATTCAACGACGTTGCAGAAGAAGTTGTTGATTACCTTACTGCTG
Organism: Acutalibacteraceae bacterium; assembly: GCA_045531265.1. GTDB lineage: Bacteria > Bacillota > Clostridia > Oscillospirales > Acutalibacteraceae > UBA6857. The sequence goes on along the minus strand of JAZSDP010000072.1, from coordinate 68 downwards.
CAGGCGAAAAGGTTGGTCTTATCAAGGTTCGTCTTTACAGACCCTTCTCAGCTAAGCACCTTCTTGCA
>JAZSDP010000033.1:0-4512 GCA_045531265.1 Acutalibacteraceae bacterium | reverse complement strand
ACCGCGGTCAATGTTCTTGCGCTCACGGCGACGGCGAACGTTGGTAGCTTTCTTTGCAACCTTTGCCATAAAATTATCCTCCTTGAATTATTTCTTCTTGTTAGCGATGGTCTTCTTCGGGCCCTTACGGGTACGAGCGTTAGTCTTTGAACGCTGACCTCTTACGGGAAGGCCCTTTCTGTGGCGAATGCCACGATAGCAACCAATTTCAATAAGTCTTTTGATATCAAATGCTGTTTCTCTTCTGAGGTCACCTTCAACCTTTACATTGTGGTCGATGTACTCACGAAGCTTGGAAACGTCGTCGTCGGTAAGATCCTTAACTCTTGTGTCGGGATTGATACCTGTTGCAGCAATGATATCGCCTGCAGTTTTATGACCAATACCAAAGATGTAAGTAAGAGCTACTTCAACTCTCTTGTCTCTGGGCAGGTCAACACCTGAAATACGAGCCATGTTTCAGTTGCACCTCCTAAATTATTTGCGTCAAATTAGCCTTGACGCTGCTTGTGTTTGGGGTTTTCGCAGATAACCATAATCTTGCCTTTACGCTTGATTACCTTGCATTTTTCACATATTTTCTTTACAGAAGGTCTGACTTTCATAGGATTGCCTCCTTTAAATTCAAACTTGTTTGGTTTATTTTGATCTCCATGTAATGCGTCCGCGGGTCAGGTCATATGGAGACATTTCGACTGTGACCTTATCACCGGGAAGAATGCGAATGTAGTTCATTCTCAGCTTACCCGATATATGCGCTAAAATTTTGTGACCGTTTTCGAGTTCGACCTGGAAGGTTGCATTGGGAAGAGCCTCAACAACTGTTCCTTCGATTTCGATCATATCCTGTTTTGACATAACTTTTACCCCTCCTGGGCTATAAGCTTATTAAGCGTTTTTCTAATCTTACGATTTGTTGCCATTGAGTCACCGTCAAGGACGGTCTGAGTAGGTTCAATGTGCTTAGGATTTTTACGCTTGGGACTTTCAAGTCCCCTGCCCTTTCCGTCGCAAAGAAGAACCTTGTTGTTTTCAGTTCCTGCAACCACAAGCAGCTCACCTTTATCGTGACCTGCAAGGGATAACACAACCTGTCCATTACAATATTCCATTCTTAGCTCCTTACACCTGAGTGAGGATTACGGGGCCGTCCTTTGTGATTGCCACCGTATGTTCAAAATGGGCAGACAGCTTTCCGTCAGTTGTTTTGACTGTCCAGCCGTCGGGAAGGACCTTGATTTTTGCAGTACCCTGGTTAATCATCGGCTCAATAGCGATTGTCATGCCCGGTAACAGGCGTACGCCTCGGCCGGCTGTGCCGTAATTCGGCACGCTTGGGTCTTCATGAAGGGCTTTACCGATGCCGTGGCCCGTATATTCACGGACAACACCGTAGCCTCTTTCCTCGCAGTAGCTTTGCACAGCGTGGGCTATATCGCCGAGCTTTCCGCCGGGAACAGCAAACCTGATTGCCTCATAAAGGCTCTCACGGGTTGTGTCCAGAAGTCTCCTTGCTTCATCACTTATGTCACCGCAAGGGAAGGTGGCGGCATTATCGCCGTTATAACCGTTTATCTTTGCACCTAAATCGATTGAAACAATATCGCCCGATTTGAGGATGCGCTTCTTTGAGGGGATACCATGAATGACCTCATCATTTACGGAAATGCACGCAGTAGCCGGAAAGCCGTATAATCCTAAGAAGTTGGGCTCAGCACCCTGACTCTTTATATAATCATAGGCTATTTTGTCAATCTCCCAGGTTGATATACCCGGTCTGACAGCCTCACCGGCCACCTTCAGCGCTCCTGCCGATATCCTGCACGCTTCCTTCATAAGAGAAAGCTCACGGGAAGTCTTGAGCACTATCATGCTTATTCCTCCAATGCTTTGAGGACAAGAGCTGATGTATCAGCAACCTCTTCCTGTCCTTCAACAATGAAAAGCTTGTTTTTCTTTTCATAGAAATCCTTCAGCGGTTCGGTCTGGCTGTGATAAACATCAAGTCTTTCCTTAACCGTGTCGGGATGGTCGTCAGCTCTGATGATAAGCTCTGCACCGCAAGCGTTGCAGAAGCCTTCCTTCTCAGGCTTCTTATAAAGCAGGTGGTATGAGTTACCGCAAGCGGGGCATACTCTTCTGCCGCTCATTCTCTCTACGATTTTTTCATCGGGAACTTCAATGTCGATAACCTTATCGATTTCAATTCCCATTTCGTCAAGAGCCTCAGCCTGAGGGATTGTTCTGGGGAAGCCGTCAAGGATGAAGCCGTTTTTGCAGTCGTCTTCGTTGAGGCGTTCCTTAATAATACCGATTACTACTTCATCGGGAACAAGCTGACCGTTATTGATGAATTCCTTGGCTTTGAGTCCCATTTCCGTTTCAGCCTTTAAAGCTGCGCGGATAATGTTACCTGTTGAAATTGTGGGGATATTAAGGTGATTGCAGATTACCTCTGCCTGTGTGCCTTTACCCGCACCGGGAGCACCTAAAAGAATTAACTTCATGGTTTTACTCTCCTTTTTCAATTAGTCAAGGAAGCCCTTGTAGTGTCTCATCATCATCTGGCTTTCGAGCTGCTTAACTGTTTCAAGTGCAACACCAACAACGATGATAAGTGATGTACCGCCGAGTGAGAGCGCCATTTCTGAACCGATAAGCTGTGTGAACAGTGAAACGATGTTCGGGAAAAGGGCTACTACTGAAAGAAGAAGTGCACCGAGAAGGGTGATTCTGTTGAGAATCTTCTTAATATAGTCGGCAGTGGGTTTGCCCGGACGAAGACCGGGAATCATACCGCTGTTCTTTCTGATATTGTTTGCCATTTCAACGGGATTGTACTGAATGCTTGCATAGAAGTAAGCAAAGAAGAGAATCAGGAAGAAATAAACAATAGCATAGAACCAGTGGGTTGTTGAGAACATATCAAAGAATGTCTTTGTTCTGTCTGACATTGTTTCCTCGTCGAGGAACATCTGAACAGTGGGAACAATTGAAAGAATTGATGATGCGAAGATAACGGGAAGAACACCTGACATATTAACCTTGATGGGAATATGTGTGCTCTGACCGCCGTACATCTTACGGCCAACAACTCTCTTTGCATACTGAACGGGAATTCTTCTTTCAGCGTTGTCCATCCATACGATGAATGCGATCATAGCAAGAAGGCAAATAACAACGATGGGAACAAGTGCATAGTAAGCACCACCTGCTAAAAGGTATGTCCAGAGCATATAAATCATTGTGGGGATACGTGAAACGATACCTGCAAAAAGGATAATTGAAATACCGTTGCCGATACCCTTATCATTGATCTGTTCACCGAGCCACATTACGAATGTGGAGCCTGCGGTGAGGCAAAGGATAACTACGATACCCTGAAGAACTGCTGAGATACCGGTGAACAGGTCGCCGTTAGCGTCTGTTACAACGTAGCCCTGAGCTCTGAGGTAGATGAAGTATGCTGTACTCTGTAAAAGAGCGAGAGCAATTGTAGTATATCTTGTGATTGTTGCAATCTTCTTTCTGCCTTCTTCGCCTTCCTTTGAGAGTTTCTCAAGGTAGGGAATAGCAACTGAAAGAAGCTGAATGATAATTGAACTGTTGATGTAGGGTGTGATTGACAATGCGAAAATAGTACCCATTGAGAATGCTTCACCTGTCATCATGGAAAGATAACCGAAGAAGGTTTCATCGTTATTTGCAACGATTGCTTCTGTGATATCTGTGAAGGGTACCGGAATTGCGGCACCAATTCTGAAAATCAATACTATAAGTGCAGTGAAGAGCATCTTCTTACGAAGGTCAGCAACCTTCCATGCATTTATAAAAGTACTAATCATGTCAGATCACCTCGGTCTTTCCGCCTGCTGCCTCGATCTTCTGCTTTGCAGATTCGCTGAAAGCGTTAGCCTGAACTGTAAGGCTCTTTGTAATGTCGCCGTGACCGAGAACCTTTACACCGTCAAGAGCCTTCTTAACAAGACCTTTTTCGATGAGGGATTCAACTGTAACTGTTGCGCCTGCCTCGTAAGCTTCTTCGAGAGCAGCAACATTTACGATTGCCATTTCTGTACCGAAGATGTTGTTAAAGCCTCTCTTCGGAATTCTTCTCTGAAGGGGCATCTGGCCACCTTCAAAGCCGGGACGCATGCCTCTGCCGGCACGTGCCTTCTGACCTTTGTGACCTTTACCGGCAGTTTTACCCTGGCCGGAAGCAGGACCGCGACCAATACGCTTGCGCTCCTTGGTTGAGCCTGCTGCAGGTGAAAGTTCATGCAATTTCATTTTGCGCACCTCCTCAATTATGCTTCGGTGGTCTCGATAAGGTGAGAGATCTTCTTCACCTTACCCTGAGTCTGGGGGTTATTCGGCTGAACGGAAACGTCGCCGATTTTCTTAAGACCAAGTGCATGGGCGGTAGCAATCTGATCTTTCTTTGAACCGATAAGGCTTTTTACGAGCTTTACCTTTACATCTGCCATCTTGAACGCCCTCCTTAACCTAAGA
>JAZSDP010000013.1:0-3372 GCA_045531265.1 Acutalibacteraceae bacterium | reverse complement strand
TGTGAGTTCCATTGTGTTTCAACTTTCTCGGCAGAGTTCCATAAAGTTTCTCTGTCGAGATATTCTTGCGGTGCGTTTTGAGGAAGAAGAATTTCAGAATGGATGACTTCATTTTGTTTTTGTGTGTAGTTTTTAGTTCGGTTATCATATTCCGAGAAAAGCTTGGAGCCGCTTTGGTAAGCGGCTCCGGCAACAGCGGATTTATTTTCACTCCGCTTTTGTATTGATATTTGAAAATGAGTACAAGCTATTTTTTATCACTCTCCTTAAAAGTTTTAATTTGGGGTAGACGAAGTCGCAGGGGTGAATCCCTTGTCTGATGAAATCAGAGCAAGTGGGGTCCGAGTATTTTTGTAAAAAATCGCAATGACACCTCACACGGGGTCCCCGAAAAGTTCAAAAAACTTTTTGGGGAAGAGGAAGAACATCGGAGTGATTGAGTTTTTGGGCAAACAAAGTTTGAAGCACGGAAACGAAAGATACGCAGCTTGTTCTGACGAGGTGTATAATTGCGCACTTTTACAAAGTGGTGTTAATCTTAATATAAAAACAATGATAATTTTTAAGAACAACATTTTTTAAAAAACACTTTTCTGTTTTATGGTATGAGAAAACCGTTTCACTGAATGTGAAACGGTTTGATAAAATTTTTTGTTTCAATAATTAGTCCAACAAATAAGAACTTATAAAACCCGATAATAAGGACAAATATCCTCATAATACCCGTCTTTCATACGAAAGCCTTTTGGTATTGTGCCTAATTGGGTAAAGCCAAGGCGCTCATATAAATGTCTGGCATGTATATTTGTCGCAACAACCGCATTAAACTGCAAAACGGAAAATCCGTGTTCACGTCCTTGCTCAATACAATCCAACACAAGCTTTTCTCCTATATGCAATCCTCTGCTGTGCGAGCTGACCGCATAGCTTGCATTGCAGATATGACCGCATCTTCCGATATTGTTCGGATGCAAAATATAAAGTCCATATATTTTCTCCGTTTCAGTATCAACCGCAACACCCGTATAGGTTTGCTCAGCAAAAAAGACAGCGCCGCTTTCAGGCGTCAGGAGCTCTTCTTGGGGAAAGGCGTTTCCTTTCTCAACTATTTCATTCCAGATCTCTGTCATTGCGCACAAATCTTTTTCTTCGTATTTTCGAATTACTATTTTCAAAACTTTTTACCTCGCCAAATTCTTATTTCCTGTTTTTTTACCGAGAAATTCTTCCGAATAATTCTTCGCATTGGTGTTTCGGGTATATACAACGTGGAATGCGTGCGGTTCTGTTAATCCGTCAACTGTAAATACGCCGATATCATCGTCTGAAATAACGGATTTATATAAAAAGCTGATACCGATTCCGCTTGATACCAACGCTTTAATAGAAACAAAGCTGCTTATGGATACTTGCCTGAAAAAATCGTTCAGCTCATATCCGTAGGACATCAGACGTTCTTCGAAAATCCGACGTGTACCTGAACCGTCTTCCCTGACAATTATTGTTTCGTTCAACAATTCTTCAATTGTTAAATTCTTCCCGTTTAAAGGGCTGCTTTTTGCGCATATTCCTACAAACGGTTCCATTCGCAGCAAGTAAGAATCATATTTGCTTTTTCTGAAGGTACCTTCAATAATGGCAAAGTCCAGTTGGTTTTCGTCCAACAATTGCAAAAGATTCTTGGTGTTATCAACAATAAGTGAAAGTTCGTGTTCGGGATAACTGAGATAATCTCTGATTGCATCTATCAGCACATAGTCACCGATGGTCTTTGTTGCACCTATCCGCAATTTCAGTCGTTTTTTATCCGCAATAGCCATTTGCAATTCTTCAAACTGATACTGCATAGAAATTGCGTACCTTTCCAGAAGCAAGCATTTTTCTGTTTTATGCAAGGTGTGTCCGTCATAGAAAAACAACTTTGTCTGCAGCGATTGTTCCAAAGACTGAATTTGTTTTGTAACGGCAGGCTGCGAAAGGTGAAGCCGTTCGGCGGCCAGTCGGTAATTCATTGTCTGACAGAGTGTGAGAAATGTAAATAATTTTGAGTCCATATAAACACCGTCTGATAAATATTCGGAATGGTTCGATTCCATATAATAACTTTATCTTATCATAGTTTTGTGATAAAATAAAGAAAAATTTTAATGATTATTCGGAGATTTGTTATGAAGTCTAAAGCTAAAGAGTACGGTTTGTTTATAACAGGTATCGCAATATGCTTTGCTGTTGCCGGTTTATCGGTTTTGGTGGAAAGTCTGATTCCGGGAGAGCTGTTGGGTGCATCAATTATAGCTCTGTTTTTGGGAACAATTATTAACACATTCTTTCACCCAACCTGGATAAAACCTGCGCTTAAATTCGCCTCAAAAAAGATTTTAAAAATTGCAATTATACTTTTAGGTGCTTCATTATCGGTCAATACAATTATGTCCGTAGGAAAAAAGACGTTTTTTGTAATGATATTCACCTTTGCGGTGTGTTTTGGCGGAGGATATTTTATCCGTAAGCTTTTCGGTCTGAACTGGAAATTGAGTAATCTTATTTCAGCGGGAACGGGTATCTGCGGTGGTTCTGCCGTAGCTGCAATTGCACCCGTAATCGATGCAGATGACAAAGACGTTGCTTTTGCTATGTCCTCCACATTCCTCTTTGATATGGTTATGATTGCTCTGTATCCGCTTATGGGAAAAGCATTGGGTATGTCCGATATTGCTTACGGAATCTGGGCAGGAACATCGGTAAATGATACAGCAAGTGTTGTTGCTTCCGGATATGCTTTCTCCGAAATCGCAGGTGACTTTGCCACCATGGTCAAGCTCACCAGAACGATTGCAATTATCCCTACTGTTTTGGTTTTTGCCTATATCGGCACTCGAATGAAGCAGAAGGAATTCAAAGCAAAAAACAACGGTCAAAAAGTGAATCTTGTGAAAATCATCCCTTGGTTTATCGGAGGATTTTTACTGTTGGCAGTTTTAAACAGCGTTGGTTTCATTCCCGCAGCCGCATCCGGAATTTTTAAAGGCACCAGCAAGTTTTTGATGGTCACTGCTTTAGCTGCAATCGGTTTGGGAACAAGTATAACCGATTTTAAAAAGGCCGGACTTAAACCCATGTTCTACGGAATTACAATTGATACATTAGTAACATTAACGGCGCTTGGCGTAATTTGGTGTATGGGATTGATGTAAAAGCCGTAGATACATTTCATAATACAGATTTATTTAAGCCCATAGGTTTTTCTGCCTATGGGCTTGTTATATTCGGTTAAAGTGTTCTTCCGACAGATTTTTATTTGTTGTGATTATATCCAGACGCATACGCAAAACTCAACTACACATTTAATCAAAACTGGTTTCGTTGCTCTCT
>JAZSDP010000027.1:0-2635 GCA_045531265.1 Acutalibacteraceae bacterium | reverse complement strand
CTTGCACCCACCTCTGCATGCTCGGTGAACTTTTCGGGAAGCAGGAGTGTAATATCCACGCTTTCCTGTGCTTCAAAACGGCTGACGCCCTTTTTATTTACAAGCTCAACATCCAGTTTATTACGCGTTTCGTCAAGTTTTACCTTGAAAAGAGAGCCAATTTCAGCAAGTATTTCAGAAGAAAGCACAATGTGGATTTTTTCATCCACACCTGTTTTGATGGTAATTTTCCTTGCACCGCCCAAGTTTATATCAAAATGCTTGCCGGTGTCGATGTCATAAACGGTTTCGCTTTCGAAAACCACCGGTTTTTCTTCCTGCCTTTTGACCTCTTCAAGCACAAGCTCATCGAGAGTGAGCTTGAAAAGCTCTGCGAGGATAATCATATTTTCAACATCAGGGAGACCTCGCTTGGTTTCCCATTTTGTTATCGCTTGACGGCTTACTCCTATTTTCTCAGCAAGTTGTTCCTGAGAAAGTCCCTCTTTTAATCTGTACTGCTTTAACTTATCACCAAAATCCATTTTTGTCTCTCCTTATTCCTTAATGAGTGCATATGCTGAAATCTTTCTTATCGGCATACACAAAATAATACTTATCATAATGTTTACTAAAATCTGAGCTACTGCAAATAGCATTAAAAAGCCAAATGAAATCTCAATGTTATTTTTCATAACACCTAAAGCTTCAAAAACAAATTGATAGATAGCCGGCATATAAAAAATTGCCAAAAAGCTTGAAAGCACAATTGCCACCATCGACACAGGCATAAATGAACCTGTTGTCTGTACAATAAGCTGTGAACTTGTGTAGCCCATTGCTTTGTAAATACCTAACTCCTGTCTTCTTTTTACAAGCAGAGACTTGATAACAATGTATAGAATAAATAATACAATAAGAATTGTTACCGCAAAAATTGCCACTACAAGCACCACAGTGATACCCATATACATATCCTGTGCTTCAGTTTGAAGTTTGTAAGAATTCACTGTGTCTGCTACCAATGCAGAGTAATCGGATTTATATTCATTTGTAATCTTTTCGGCATTTTCAGCATTTTCAAGATACACATAAAAATATGGAGTCTGATTTTGGTTAAAGAGACTATTGTATCCTTCTATGCTCAGTTCACAAAGCTCGCCCTGTAAGTTTACGCTTTGCACAAAGCCTGTGACCTGAAAGCTTTTTGTAATACCATCCACCGTCACTCTGACTGTGTCGCCGATTTTAATATTTTCTTCAAAAGCACTGCCCAGAGCGATTTCATCTGCTTCTTTCGGATTTTCACCCACATAACATACATCATTTCTCACCTTTGAGAAGTCCTCGCAGGCAAAAGCAGTCACCGTTTTCTCTTCAATTTTAACAGTTGCAGACATATATTTCAATGAATTTTGCACACGATTATCGTTATCAAGTTTTGACTCAAGCTCACTCATGCTGTCGCTTTTAGGATAAATAATCACATCTGCTACTTCGTCTGACAAAGCAGACATAAAGTTATCCGGCTCAACCACTACATTGTAGAACAGTGTGCCTGAAAATGCTATGAGAACCGTCAGCACGAAAGACACCAAAAAGAGCATTACATTCTGTTTTGTAGAAGCTATCATCTGCTTTAAGACAAGCAGGAATTTTGTGTTGCCCCTTGTTTCTTCAAGCGGAAAATAATTTTTCTTTGTGTGCTTTGAACTTGTGTTACCTCTTAAGCCGTCAATAGGCTGAGTTTTCTTGATCTTTCGTGCGGATATATATGTAAAGAACGCAACAACACCGCAAAGAATACAACCCACACATACAAAGCTCAATAAATCAAATCTGACAGCAAAGGAAAAACCCGACTGAACAGTGAGCACCGAGCAAAGCACAGGAAGCAAAGCGTAAGACAGACCAACGCCGAAGATTGCAAATAATAGCGAAACAATAGCATAAGGCAGTGTGATACTCGCTACAATCTGAGCACTTGTGTAACCCAGAGCTTTGAGCACGCTCATATTCGTAATTTCGGACTCAATGGCATTTTTCACTTTGAAGTTACTAAGGAACACGCTGACTGCAAGGATGATTAGTGCAAACGCAGCTAAAATCAAAACAAGCAGGTCCGTAACCATTGTTCGTGTACCCTTTACGCTTTCGCTGTCTAGGATTGATAAAGCCATAACACCTTTGTTCTCAATTGCTTTGCTGACATCATCTTTCACTTCATCAAGGCTTGCATCGCCCTTTACGCTCATTGAATATTCAACCACAGCCTTGTCACTATAAGAATCCGCAAGTTCTGCAAACTCTTGTTCTGGCAAATATACACACAGCAAACCCGAACCGTAGTTGCCGTACTGCATTTCTTCAATTACACCTGCTACTGTGAAACTATGGGACTTGCCGTCAATTACATAAACAATTTCGTCATTTAAGGCAAATCCGCCAAAATTAGAAACATAAAGCGGAATATAGATTGGATTGTCAACATCATTTTCACTTTCACTCACAACCTGAAAATTGTTAAGAGTACGCTTATCGTCAATGTTATAAAACACTGTGTTCATTGAAAAATCCGCACTATTGAAATCCTTGACAGTAGCTTCTGTCATAATAGCAGTATGGCTTTCGTTTTTCTCTACCTTCTCGATTTCAT
>JAZSDP010000099.1:0-6461 GCA_045531265.1 Acutalibacteraceae bacterium | reverse complement strand
GAGACCCTTACCAAGGTCCTCAAGACCTGCACCGATGGGAAGACCGCCTTCGGAGAAAGCTGTCTGTGTTCTTCCGTAAACAATCTGAAGGAAGAGCTCTCTCATAGCTGTGTTGATAGCATCACAAACAAGGTCTGTGTTGAGAGCTTCAAGAATTGTTTTACCGGGAAGGATTTCACTTGCCATAGCAGCGGAGTGAGTCATACCTGAGCAGCCGATTGTTTCAACAAGAGCTTCCTCAATGATACCGTTTTTAACGTTGAGGGAGAGCTTGCAAGCGCCCTGCTGAGGAGCACACCAGCCCACACCGTGTGTGAAAGCGGAGATGTCCTTGATTTCATAAGCCTTGGTCCACAGACCTTCCTGAGGAATGGGTGCGGGGCCATGGTTCGGTCCTTTTTTGACCATACACATTTGTTCAACTTCATGTGAATAATTCATGATGTTCTTTTGCTCCTTTCGGAATGTATTATTGGTTTTAATTGATTACCACCATTTATAATATCAAAAATCTTTCAGACTTTCAATAGCACAATCATATATTTTTTAAATAAAACTATATAAATTTTTATATATTCTTCACTTCAACACCGTAGGGTGCAAGTGAGAGCCTTGCGAGCTTGAAATACTGCTTGCCGAAGGGTATGCCGATAATCGTAATGCAGAAGATAACTCCTATTACAAAATTTTCAACAGCCATAGGTATTCCCGTGAAAATTGCCCAGAAGAAATTCTGAACACCGCTGACGGCGGTAGGCTTTTCCTGAAGCTCCTTTGTAAAAGGAGCAAATGTGAGGGAAGCGAGCTTAAAGCACTGCTTTCCCAAAGGTATTCCTATTATTGTAATATGCCACAGAATCCCGTAAAGAAGCCAGAGTCCCGCATTAACGGCACCGCCGAAAATTATCCAGATAATATTTCCCAATGTTTTCATTTTCACATCCTCCTCAATAAGTTATTTTATATTTTTCTATAAGAGTATAGCCCACTGTTGTGTCCGCTACGGTTTTTGCAACCTCAAATTTGATGTCCGAAAGTACGGAGCCTTGTACCGAAAGACTCTTAAGCCTGCTGTTCTTTGCAGAGAAACTAACCTTTGCCGCATCAAAATAGGTGTCTGATGAACAGATTTTAAGGGGCGTTGTATCAAGGGAGTCAGGATTTTTAAGGCACATAAGTCCGTCACAATAGGCACCGTTTTTGCGGCTTCCGTTATCCTTTTTAACAGTAAAGCTTATACTGTAGCCGTCCTTTGTTTTTTTAACTTCAAAAAACTCTATATCGTCTTTTTTAACATCAGCATTTTTTCCGTAGGGCTCAAAAAGATTATTGGCAGTAATATTTCCGCTTCTGCCGCCATTAAATACATATTTCTTATTGAGAACACCCTTATAAAGGTTTGCAATGTTTCTTACTGTCATAGCAAGGTTTTCCCTGCTGCAAAAAACCATTTCCGTATCAATTTCCTTGGTGTATTTCACCGTCATATTTTTGGTATTTTTGGCTTTATTTACAAGGTCATTATAGACCCTTGCGACCTGAGCTGCAGTATGGGGAGCACCATCTGTGTGAGTGAATTCCGAATACTGTTCACTTTTCGTTCCATACGCCACGGCATCGTTTTTGCTTTTATAAGCCTCAATGATAAATTTATATTCCTTATTCTTTTTTAGCTTTTTTACCGTAATTTTCTGTTTGTCCGTAGTTTTCAACAGCTTATATTCTTCTTTTTTACCGTTATAAACATAAACCTTATAACCGCTCGCACCCTTGATTTTATTCCATCTCAGTGTGATATAATCACTTCCGATATCCTCGGTGCTGATTCTGAATGTTCCTTGCGGTGAAGTAACACATGTGATTTTTTCTCCTGCCGTAAGAGGTACTTTTCTTCCGTTTTCAATTTTAACAGGCAAAACTTTAAAATAATACGCCTTACCGTTTTCAAGGCTGTCGGCAGTAAACTTGTTTTTCTCTGCACCGCGGTAAAGCTCATATTTTTTACTTTCGGGGCTGTACTTATATATATAATAGAAATCGGCCTCAGGGTCGCTATCCCAACTGAAGGTGACAGTATTCGCAGTTCCTTCAATGAATCCTGCTTTTTTCTCCTGCTTGGCTTCGGCTGCAGAAAATGTAAAAAATACAGATATCAGTACAAGGGTAATTACAATATAAATTATTCTTTTCATTATCTGCCGCCTTTCATAATAAGTTTTATTAAATGATACTACACTGCTTATGTTTTGTCAATTTTAATAAAAAATTACTTTTTTCTAATCGTACTTTAATCTTGGGCAGTTATTATATGGGTGTAAACAGAAGAGAAAACATTCTCAATCCAAAAAAGAAAGGTGGAAAAATTATGAAAAAATCACTCAGAAGTTTACTCGCATTAACACTCGTTCTCCTTGTTGCTTTTTCGACAGTAACAGTGGCTTCGGCAGCATCGGTAGGAAAGGTTACATCGCTTCAGGCTTACAACATTGACGACGATGAAATCAACCTAAAATGGAAAAAGGTAAAAAACGCCGACGGTTATCAGGTTTATATGTATAAATCAGGGGAATGGAAAAGAATCGGCACAACCAAAAACTTATATTTTGAAGCTGATGACCTTGCCAGTGCAAAGCAGTACAAATTCAAAGTCAGGGCCTACGACCAGAAAGGTAGCAAAAAATATTACGGTTCATTCTCTTCTGTACTCCTTTCAGCAACAGACCCGGACGAAGTTGAAGGCCTCAAGGCATCATCAAAGACCAAAACCACAATCACTCTCAAATGGGAAAAAGAAAAGCGTGCAACCGGCTATCAGGTTTATATCTACAGTTCATCCAAAAACAAATACGTTAAAAGAACTGTTGTTAAATCAAATTCAGCAACAATCAAAGACCTTAAGGCAGGCAAGACCTATAAATTCAAGGTAAGAGCCTACTTCAAAGCTGAAGGCAAATACTACTACGGCGAATTCACCGATGTGCTCAGCGTTAAGACAAAAGCAAATGCAAGCTCATCTTCAAGCTCTTCATCATCCTCCTCACAGTCAGTAATCGGCAACTCTAAGGCAAGTTCAATAGCTCTCAGTCACGCCAAGCTGAAAAAAAGTCAGGTACGCGACTTTGAATGCAAGCTTGACAGAGAAAACGGCATCCAGGTCTATGAGGTAGAATTTGAATACGGCAGATACGATTACGAATATGACATCAACGCTAAAACTGGCAAAATCATCCGTTGGGAAAAGGATGCTGACTGATTTATATAACAAAAGCTCTCCGCACAGCGGAGAGCTTTTTAGCAGCAAGTAGTAAGTAATGAGTAGTAAGGACTCTCTCAGCTGCTTTTCTATGGTTATTTTGCTAACCATTCGTGCTCGGGAGCGTAAAAGCGTGAGGTTTTGTACCAGGTATCCTCGGGGAGATGTCTTATCATCCACACATAGCACATCTCATAACCGGGAGCAACAACCTGCTGATGGTCGTACCCGTCGGTAATAAAGCAGGCAGAGCCCTCTGTGCTTTTGAAAACATTGTCACCGATAAAGCAGGCACCGAAGCCCTGAGGCTTATCAAACTGATAATAATACACCTCAGGCTGAGGATGATGGTGAGGCGGATAGCTTGACCATCTGCCCGGCTGATTGAAGACCTCGCCAAGCACCATATTTGAATATGGTGCATTGTCATAATCAAAAATAGTGGAACAGATACGGTATGCCGTACCGTCATACTGTCCTTCACCGAAGTGCTGATATAATACATCCTCGGGAGTGTAGAAAACAGGAGCAAAGTCCTTTCCATTATCCGTCTGCTGAATAAGGATTTCCGTGTTTTCCTTAGCCTTGATTTTAACCTCAGTATTCTTCGGAACATGAAGGCAGTAGGGCTTTCTGTCAAAAGCGTTAATTCTCCCGATGTTACGGCTTTCACCATTCCAGTTTATCGTAGCCTCACCCTTAAGAATAAGAAAGGCCGTTTCGCACTCTCCGTCACACACGGTGATTTCTTCATCTTCTCTGAATTTCTTTATTCTGATTGTCATCAGCATTTCGGCATTTTTTCCGCCCATTTCGCAAAGGGTTTTTATACCGTTACTGTCAAATCCAAGCTGTTCAAACATTTATATTTCTCCTTAAATCTGAATTTCTGTTTTTTATATTCTACTACCTTTATCCGATTTTTACAAGCAAAATTTAAACATATACATAAAAATATGCAGGTATTTCAAATCAGTAAACCGCTTGAAATACCTGCCTTAATTTTTTACGCTTCTTTATTTATGATATCAATCATCAGCTTCTGAGCCTTATCGGCTTCAGGGATGGGAAAAAGCGGATAAGGATGGTCGAGTCCTTTTTCCACTATCAGCGTATGCTCAATACCCTGTTCTGTAAGGATACGAGAGAACTTTTCAATATCAGGACAAAGCATATCCCTTGTTCCTGCAAACATTGTTATTCTGCCCAGGTTTTCAAAGGTGCCGTATATGGGGCTTACCATCGGGTCGTGAACATCTCTGTCGCCTGCCCACTGAATACCGATATCAATAGTACCGTAAAGTCCAAGCATTGGGTCAATAGGCTCAATTTCCTTGATTTCCTCGTTTTCCATTGAAGCATCCATCCAGGGTGCTATAAGAATCAGCTCTTCAGCCTGAAGCACATCGGGATGCCCGTCACGCATAAGCTGAGCCAGAACAAGACTCATTGCACCGCCCGAGGAGTCGCCCACAAGGACGATTCTTTCAACACCTTCTCTTGAAGCAACATCAAGGTAAAACTCCGTCATAACTTCGTAGGACTCTTCACAGGTGTGAATGGGAAGCTTTGGGTAAACAGGCATTAAAACGGGATTTGAGGTTTCCTTGGCAAGGCGGTTGATAATCTTCCAATGGAAATTCAACGGATTATTCAGATAACCTCCGCCGGGAATATAAATTATAAGTGTATCACTCACAGCCTCTTTATTGAAATAAAAAACCTGCATTCCGTGTTCATAACGGCTGTAATAAGAAATATCCATTTTGACTCCGTCAGGCTTATTATAAATCTTTTCGTTCTCTTCTCCTCTGAGTCTGAGGTTAAGAACATAGTCTCTGCCCTGCTCATAGATTCTGTCTCTGTCCACAACAACCATTGCCATTTCAGAAAGGGTTGCCATTACGGAACGGCCGAAATACAAATGTGAAATTCCGCACAATGCAACAACACACACTAAAAATGCACACAAGCCGCCGATTATTATTTTCTTTTTGTTCTTCATATATATCTCCCTTGAATATTTCTCCGAAAATAATTCTAATGTGCAATTATGAACTCACAGAAAACAAACTCTTATTCATATGTTAATAATAGACAAAAACTTTCAGCGAGTCGATTATTTTTATTTCTTCTGTAACAATTCCGGCAAATTTTAGACAAGATTGAGGTGTTTGTATATTAACTCAGTATGCGTATTTGTTTTTTAGTTGGTCGGCAATTACCTTTTTATCTTGACATAAAAATCAAATAATGTTAAAATTTTTATGTATAAAATTTTCCGTTTTTACAAGGAGGAAACATATAATGAAAGCATATAAATTCTGGTTCTGCACAGGCTCCCAGGACCTTTACGGAGATGAATGTCTGAGAAATGTTGCAGAGCACTCTCAGAAAATCGTAGCAGAGCTCAATAAAAGCGGCGTTATGCCCTTTGAAATTGTGTGGAAGCCTACCCTTATCACAAATGAGCTTATAAGAAAAACCTTCAACGAAGCAAACAATGACGAAGAATGTGCAGGAGTTATCACCTGGATGCACACCTTCTCTCCCGCAAAAAGCTGGATTTTAGGTCTTCAGGAATACAAAAAACCCCTTCTCCATTTCAATACTCAGTTCAATATGGAAATTCCCTATGACACAATCGATATGGATTTTATGAACGAGAATCAGTCAGCACACGGCGACAGAGAATATGCTCATATCCTGTCCCGAATGAATATCACCCGTGAAATTGTTGTAGGCCATTGGTCAACAAAGGCTGTTCAGGAAAAAATCGCAGCCTGGATGAGAACGGCTGTAGGCGTTGTTGAATCCTCACACATCCGTGTTATGCGTGTTGCCGACAATATGAGAAATGTTGCCGTTACGGAAGGCGACAAGGTTGAAGCCCAGCTTAAATTCGGTTGGGAAATTGACGCTTACCCCGTTAACGAAATCGCTGAGGCTGTTGAGTCCGTATCCCTCAGTGATATAAAGGCTCTCACCGATGAATACTACGAAAAATACAACATCCTTCTCGAAGGCAGAGATGAGGCTGAATTCCGCCGTCACGTTGAGGTTCAGGCTCAGATTGAGCTCGGTTTCGAGCGTTTCCTCAAGGAAAAGAACTATCAGGCTATCGTAACTCACTTCGGTGACCTCGGTGCATTAAAGCAGCTTCCCGGTCTTGCTATTCAGAGACTTATGGAAAAGGGCTACGGCTTCG
>JAZSDP010000039.1:0-5059 GCA_045531265.1 Acutalibacteraceae bacterium | reverse complement strand
GATACTACACCCGCCTTTTTAATTAGCATAATTTCGCCAAAAATTCCATTAGCAGAAAATTAGCACCACGCCATTTTTCGTGCTAATTTTCATTAGCAAACCCTCCGCCTTGAAGGTGGATGTCATTTTAGACAAAATCCATTAGAAAAAATTCTTGCTAATGGATTTTTGCTCTTTTTACGATAAACCATAAAATGACAAAGAACCGAAAACCCTTGTAAAATAAAGGTTTTCAGGCTCTTTTTTGGCACCCCCTGCGGGAATCGAACCCACATCTAACCCTTAGGAGGGGTTTATTCTATCCATTGAACTAAGAGGGCGTGTTTGCCGGAGCAGATGTGTCCACGGCTCGTAAGAACATTCTTACTCCGGACACGCTAAAAGTAATTTTATCATCCTTTCCCCGTTCTGTCAACTGCATTTTATGCTTTTTAAATTCCTTATTGCAATAAAAAATTCTCTTCATTAAACAGGTTTTAAAGATTATATATGTTTTAAATAAAAATTATACATAATTATTAACAATTCGATAAATTTAACGCTGTTAAATAGATTTTTGCTTTTATATATAGTATAATGTGAAATTGAGGTTTTCTCAAAAACCTTCTATTAACAAAAAATATTCCGGAGGATATATAAAATGAAATTCCCCCCTATTAAAAGAACACCCGTAAGCCATCCTTACCCTATGACCACCATGTTCGGCGCAATAAAGCTTTCTGCGGAAAGAGTTCCCGATGCACCCGCACTTTTATTCGAGGGCAAGTATACAACTTACCGTCAGTTCGTTGAAAGAATTGAACAGACAGCAAAAGCATTCCTGAAATACGGCATTAAAAAGGGCGACGCAGTAACAATCTGTATGCCCAACACTCCTCAGGGCGTTATCTGCCTTTACGCTCTTAACCGTATCGGTGCCGTTGCAAATATGGTGCATCCCCTTTCTTCACAAAAGAACATCACCTTCTATCTTGACTATTCCGAAAGCAAGATGATTCTTACCCTCGCTCAGTTCTATGATAAGGTAAGAGCAGCAGCCAACGAAGCCGAAAAAGATGTTACCGTTCTCGTTGCAAGAATCCGTGACGAGCTCCCGTTCCCGAAAAATCTGCTTTTCAGAGCCGTTAAGAATAAGGAAATTGTAAATATCCCCGAAGGTAAAAATGACCTTATTTTCTCCGAATTCGTAAAGAATACCGACGGCGTTACTCTTCCCGAGGTTGAGTTTGATAAAAATAAAACCGCAGTTATCCTTTACAGCGGCGGTACAAGCGGTACGCCCAAGGGTATTATGCTTTCCGACTTCAACTTCAACGCCCTTGGTATGCAGGTTGCTGAAATTTCAGGCTGTAACCTTGACTACGGCTGTAAATTCCTTTCAGTTATGCCTATTTTCCACGGCTTCGGTCTTGGTATCGGTATTCACACCGTGCTTGAAAACGGAGCTATGTGTATCCTTATCCCTCAGTTTACAAAGGAAACCTACGCTAAGGCAGTGCTTAAGCATAAGCCCAACTTTATTGCAGGTGTTCCCACTCTTTACGAAGCGCTTCTAAAGGTTGATATTTTCAACGGTGCCGACCTTTCCTTCCTTATCGGCGTATTCTCAGGCGGTGACTCACTCAGTCCCGAGCTCAAAAAGAGAGCCGATAAGTTCCTTAAGGAGCACAATGCAAGCGTACAGATAAGAGAGGGCTACGGCCTTACTGAATGTGTTACCGCTTCCTGCGTTACCCCCCACGACAGAGCCAAGGAAGGCTCAATAGGTCTTCCGCTTCGCGATATGATTTATAAGGTTGTTGAGCCCGGCACCTTCAATGAGCTTCCCAGAGGCGAAAGAGGTGAAATTATCATATCAGGTCCCACCCTTATGCTTGGTTATATGAATGCAGACGAAGAAAACGCAAAGACCCTCAAGGTTGACGAAAACGGCACGACCTGGATGTTCTCAGGCGATATGGGTCTTATGGACGAGGAGGGCTTTGTTTACTTCAAGCAGAGAATGAAGCGCCTTATCGTTACAAGCGGCTACAATGTATATCCCACCCATATTGAAAACATCCTTGATAAGCACGATGCCGTTGACTATTCCTGTGTAATAGGCGTTAGAGACCCCTATAAGATGCAGAGAGTAAGAGCATACATTGTTCTTAAAGAAGGCTTTGAGGCAACGGAAGAAACAAAAAAACAGATTCTTGACTACTGCAAGACCTACCTTGATGTTTTTGAAAGACCGAAGGAAATCATTTTCAAAGACGAGCTTCCCAAGACACTTGTCGGTAAGGTTGCTTACCACTCACTTGAAGAAGAAGCAGAAAAAGAGCTTCAGGAAAAGGAGACTGCAACGGTATGAACACCTTAGAAAAGCTTAAAATGCGCCCCCGTTATGACTTCAACCGTTTTACAACAACAACCATAATCAACATTCTCAAGAAAAAGGTCATAACGGAAAACAATGTTCATCTTGAGTATTATAAGCCTAAGCACAAGGCATTTATCCTTATTGCAAACCACACCGAGGCACTTGACCCCGGCTACGAAATGGCGGCAATGAAAAAATACATCCGTTATGTTTCAAGCGACCATGCCGTAAGAATGAAGGGTGTAGGTCCGGTGTTCAAAATTGTGGGCGGTGTTATCATCAAGCACAGAGATAAGCCCTCGAAAATACTCACCGATGAAATCATAAAAAACCTTAAAGCAGGCATCCCCGTAGGTCTTCACGCTGAAGGTGCAATGTCTCTCAACGGACAGACCGGCTTCATTTCCGAGCATACAGGTCAGCTTGTAAAGGACTCGGGTGCTGCGCTTATTACCTACCGCTTTGTTGGCGGTTATCTGAGAAAGCCCCGTTGGGCAAACACAGCCCGAAGCGGCCCCATTATCGGCCACTTTGTTGGTGAATATTCACCTGAACAGCTCAGTAAAATGTCCGTAAAGGAAATCACCGAGCTTATAAGACGGGATACATATGTAAATGTTTATCAGGAGCAGAAGAAGGATCCTAAGGAATATGCAGGCGAAAACCTTGCAGAATGTGTTGAGCGTATCCTTTATATGTGTCCCCGTTGCGGCGAGGTTGGTAAACTTCATTCAAAGGGCAACTCTCTTACCTGCGACTGCGGCTACAGTGTGGATATGGGCACCGACGGTCTTTTCCACGATACAGGCTCAGGCAACATTCACGATAATGTTCTTGACTGGGATATGTGGCAGAGAGATGAGTGGAAGAAAAAGGTGCTTTCCACAGAGGAAGGAACCTGTATTTTCACCGAAGACGGACAGATTGTCAAGAAGGTTGATGGCGAAGCAGAAACCGACCTTTCCGATAACGCTACAATCAGCCTTTATCCCGAAAAGTTTGTGGTTGACCTTAATAACGGCAGTGAGCCTATAGTAATGGAAATGCAAAAAATCAAGCAGGCTTCCATTGCTAATAAGGACACCCTTCTTATTGTTGACGATAAAATCTTCCTTGACATCAAGTGTCATATCCCCCGTTCACCCAATAAGTATATTGCGGCGTGGAGATATCTTACAGGCAAGGAATACTATTAAATAATCGCAACCGTTACAGATAAGACTGTAACGGTTGTTTTTTTGTGAAGCAAAAAGACTGAGGGGTTATAATAGTGCCGTAGGCACCACATTGCAGAGACTTCTCTTTAGGGGAGCTGTCAAAATCGTAAGATTTTGACTGAGGGGTTGTATTTTATTATTTTTGTTTCAATAAATCTTTCAGTCGCCAACGCTGCGCTTGGCGTTACTTTTGTCGCTTGTGACAAAAGTAACCAAAAGCACGCTTTTATTCGGATGATGCTTGTTAGTTCGGCTGAAGGTTTAATAAAACTATTTATAGCTCAACTTTAATCTATCGTAAATATAATCTCTGTTCGTTATTACTACCGAACGCCACGAGCATCACCGCAGTAAGGTTTAATATAACCCCGTTTTCCGTAGGGCTTTCCCCATCTTTCGTTTTATGCCCCGCACCCTATCACCGCAGCTCAGGAGACAGCGTACAGTCTTCCCTTACATTTTTTGTAACAGTCGGGGGAAAGCATTATGAAGCAATAAGGAACAGTCTTCGGGTTTACATTTTATCAAAGGCTCGTGGTAATGTATAATCGGTTTTAAAATACAGTTTTTAATCAAATTAAGTAAGCGAAGCTCTGTCCCGTACGAACAACCCGTAAGGGTTGTATGCGGAGACGAATGTAGGTGTATGCTCGTGGTATACCCGTAGCACCCCAAAAGGGCGCTTTGCTCAGGGTGAAGAATATAAATCCGAATCCGCCTGAAAGAGTGAATTTTCACTTCCTTTCCGGCGATTCGGTCTTGAAAGGCGTCAGCCTATCGGCTACCTCATCATCCAAAAAGAAAGCAAAAATTCACGCTTTCAGGTCATAGATTTTTTATAGTGCGGATTTTTGCCGAGGCAAGGCAAAATACGCAGTAAATCCTTCACGGCTTTGCAAGTGTTTTAACGAAGCATTGGCGGAAATCCGCCTATAAAAAACGGATTGGGATTATATTATTCACCCTGATTTGGCGCACGAATGAGCCAAAGTATGTGCCACAGCGGCATGAGCGTACGGATATTGAGGAAAAGCTACATTTAAAAGTTTTATTAAAGGTCGGGTAAAAGCTCCACGGTAAAAAAATTACTGATGACTGAAAGATTTATTGAAACAAAAATAATAAAGTACAACCTCTCAGTCACAACCTTCGGTTGCGACTGCTCCCCTAAAGAGGGTCTCTGCGATGTGGTGCCTTCGGAACAATTGTAACACCTTACCAATAAGTAATTCTGCATTTTGCACTCTGCATAAAAAAATCGGCTGTTTTCACAGCCGATTTTTTGTTTGTTATTTAAGCATTCCGTGGTATCTGCCCATCCAGTAGGGGAGTGAGTAGGTTGTTGAACCTTCGATTTCACCCGGGTTGTGGCAGTTATCCATTTCAAATGTTGAGCCGTTGTACTTGTGCATTGCTCTTTCGTCAGCAGGCGCAACTGCCCATTCAAGCTTACCGAGGCTGAGTACAATACCAACCATCT
>JAZSDP010000022.1:0-19370 GCA_045531265.1 Acutalibacteraceae bacterium | reverse complement strand
TGAATTTATAAAAGTAGAAAATGATACATTTAACAGCAATCTGAGACTTCTTGATGGCGACTTGCCTAAAATTTGTGGAGAAATGCTTAAAGCATATTATGGGCTCAGCATTCCACTTGTCAAATCTGCAATCAGGCAAATTACTGGAACAAATCCCTTAGATTATCCTTTAGCTAAAGGGCATCCTTTTTATAGCTACAAATTTAAAAGGCTATTAACAGAGTGTGCCCTCGGAATGCTTCCCTCAAAAGTTTGGAATGGTAAAGCAGATGCTACAGGCGGATATATTATCGTCAGAGAAGACGGTGAGGTTTTATGTTATCACTTGTTTAATCGCAACGAATTTGAGGATTATCTTGTAAATAACACAAAGTTTGAAACTGCAAGTACAAGCCGTCATCAGTTCGGTGACATTTACAAAGAAAACGGCAAGTATTATATCAAGCTTAATTTACAAGTCAGATTTATAAAGTGAGGTAATTTATATGTTGAGCAAATTAGGAATTGCAAAAAAGACAACGAAGGGCTATAAGATTTTTATGAATGATATTGAGCCTAATTTTATCAGCAACAAAATGAAACCAAGCGACTATGTTAACTACTGTTGGGATAAGTATAATAGTTCAAGTGTGAAAAAGAATAATTCGCTTAATGGTACTATTTTTGAAATAATAATAGCTACTCTTTTCGTTAAAGAAGGAATCGTTCCACTACATTTACAAGCTCAGGTGGCGTTTGTGCCTAATGTAAATTTTGATGCTATTTTATACACAAATGAAACCGGTCCGATTGGACTTAGTTTAAAAACAAGTTTGAGAGAAAGATACAAACAGGCCGATTTAGAGGCAATTGCACTTAAATATGTACATAGAAAAGCAGAAAATTACTTATTAACTATGGATGGCACAGAGGCGGCTTCTGTATCTGAGAAAATCAAAAACGGAGATGTTCTCGGCTTAAATAAAGCAATTTTAGCATCATCCGCTGAACTGGATAAGTTTATTGATGATTTAAAGGGCAAGACCTTTGTTTCTCCGGGCTCAGTGGAAATAATAAAAGCATCTCGAACAATAACAAATGACGATATTGTTGCCGTTTGTAGTACATAATTATGAAAATCGGCAGTTTATTTGCGGGTATCGGCGGTATTGATTTAGCATTTGAACAGGCAGGTTTTGGAGTTGCTTGGGCTAACGAAATTGATGCTGCAGCTTGCAAAACATATAGGCACAATTTCCCGAACACAAAACTTATTGAGGGAGATATAAGAAACCTTGATGCTAAAGAACTTGAAAAAGTTGACATTTTGACTGCAGGTTTTCCCTGCCAATCATTTTCGGTGTGCGGCAATCAAAAAGGTTTTAGGGATTCAAGGGGCAATCTTTTCTTTGAGATAATGCGAATTGCGGACGAGTTGCAACCGCAGATTATCTTCTTGGAAAATGTTGCAAATCTCACCGAACACGATAACGGAAAGACATTTAATGTAATTCATAACGAGCTCGCGAGCAGAGATTATTTTATAAGATATCTCATTGCAGATGCTTGTGATTACGGTGTCCCTCAACACAGGACAAGAACTTACATTGTTGCTTTCAAGTCGAAGGAAGCTTGTGATAAATTCAGATTCCCTGAAAAATGCGAGCTGACAAAACACATATTTGATGTTATTGATAAAACGGTTAAAGTTGATGATTCATATTATCTTGCCCCCGATTCTTATCAATATAAAAAATTGCTCCCCGCCATAACAGACGAAGAGCAAATATACCGTTTTTCGGATTACGGCATTCAAAAGAGTAAAGACGGAATATGTTTTACTCTTAAAGCCAACATGGGAACCTGGCGAGACAGAGTTCCTTTCATTAAAGATAATTGTGGCATCAGGAAAATAACACCACAAGAGTGTCTTACTCTCATGGGATTCCCGAAAGAGTATTCTTTCCCTGATACCGTACCGCAAAAAGAACAGTATAAACAGTGCGGGAATAGTGTTATAGTTATCTTGATTCAACTTATATTAAAATATAATATTAAAAGGTGATGTTATGGATTTTTCACAAATCAATGAACTTATAGGCATAAAGAAGAAATCTGAGGCCTCAAACGAAAAAAAGCAAATGTATTACAATGAAATGATGTTAATGCTTGATGAATTAGGTATTAATGACACGGTTATGAAATACGTCAAAGATGGTTTTAGTTTTTGTGGTGCAAAACCATTAGCATATTATATCAACAAACAAGACCCTTCATTGCGTGAAGAACTTGTTGATATTATTGTTTCGTCAAAGGTTATTATTGCTAATGATAAAAATATATCTTACAGGATTCTACTTAGTTTGTTAGGCTATGTTATTTACCTCAAATGCTTCAATGAAACTATTCTTTGCAAACTTATAAAACAAATTCCTATGAAAGCAAAAGTGAAAGATGGTAGTTTTAATAAAGATATATGTAAAGTTGTTGAAAAGCATTTCCTTCCGCAATTAAACAAAGACATGTCGTTACCTTCATTAGATACTCTAAATTTAATGCCGGGATTTATATGTGATTTTCAAAGCTTAATAAGAACTGCTCTCAATGGAATTGAGCCATCGTCAAAAGCAATCGCAAACGAAAAAGAAGCACTTGCTTTGTGGGTATTTGGCAAAGAGCAAAATGAAGATTCATGCATAAATATTATACCTGACACTAAATCAACCCATGCTGATTTAGTTTATAAGTCTGACCCTGACAATAAATCAGAAGATTTTAACCCAAAAAAATTTAAAGTGACACTGCTCGAAAGTGTCGAGAAAATTGAAAAATATATTAGCAAAGCAGAGGAAGAAATTGATTCTTATAGAATCAAGCTATCAACTGAAAAAGAGAATTTACTAAAACAAAAAAAAGAGAATGAAGAGTTAAAAAATCAAATTGATTCTTTGTCTAATAAAATCCAAGAATTAAATGCTTGTATTGCAAACAAAGAGGAATGTATTGAGAATCAGAAGAAAGAGATTCAAACAATTATTGCAGAAACAGAGCGCTTAAAATCAATTATAGCAGTATACTCAGATGACAAACAGTCATCTCAGAGTGAAACCTTAAATGCAATCGCATCAAAACTCAAGCAGGAATATAAAGATTTTGTCGAAGCTGAAGATATGGAAATGACTATTGATCTTGGTGAAAATTTAAGAGATCAAATAAAATCAATATTTAAGATACTGATAAAATCGGGTATTGATATAAAGGGTAGGTAAATTATGAATTCAAAATTTAGTTGGTTTGGAATAGATTTCGGAACAACAAACAGTGCAGCATTTTCTTTCACAGGCATAGACAGCAATAATATTCACCCGATTCATTATGGCGATGATGAAGGTCGTCCGTTCCCGTCGGTTGTTGCCATAAACAAACAAGACGGAACCGTAATAACCGGTCGCGAGGCTAAAGACCGCAGAAATGAATTAGTTGAAACTTCTGAATTTTTTCCTTCAATAAAATCAATTATTGATAGTGATCAAAAATGGCAAATTGCAGGAAAAATATGGACTGCCGAGGATATCGCCGCGGAAATATTTGTTTCCTTAAAAAAAAGAGTAGAAAAAAATGAGCTTAATGTTTTATCAGATGCAGTTGTAGCTGTTCCAAATGGATTCTCCTCAATAAAAAAACATCACTTGAGAAATGCAGCTAAAAAAGCCGGAATAAAAATCACCGCATTTATAAGTGAACCTACAGCTGCCTTTTGCAGTAATTATAATGAACTTAAAGAATGTAGTACTGTTGCTGTTTTTGACTGGGGCGGCGGCACTCTTGATGTAACAGTGTTAAATGTAAAAAACGGAAAAGTAATGGAACTCGGCTCAGATGGTATGGAGAGGGCAGGCAACGATATCGACAGAAAGCTCGCTGAAAAAATGCACGCTAAATTTGCAAGAAAAAAAGGGATTAGTATATCTTTTGATGCTCTTGATCCCTTAACTAAAGACCAACTTTTATACCGTTGTGAAAAAGCAAAATGTGATTTCGAAGATGAAGATATCGTCAGTATAAATCTAAACAAATACGGCGAATGGGGACCTGTAAGGGAATCTTTAGATTATGATTATTTTTCATTACTGATTGAAGAAGATGTAAACAATGCAATTGCTTGTTTAGAAAGAGCTATTAATAAATCAGGAAAGAACATCGCAGGAATTGATCGAATTTTATGCGTTGGTGGTTCAAGTAAACTCAGACCTCTAAGAGAAAAATTAGAAAATAAGTTTGGTGAGGAACTTTTATATTATCCTGATGAGGTAATGTGGGATATTGCAAAAGGTGCAGCAATTTCTTCATCGCGAGCAAATACCTTTCGTTCAAACCAGAATATAGGAATTATTTTAAGTAACGGTGATTTTTATCCTTTACTTAATCAAGGGCAGCCGCTGCCGTGCGAAGAACGTGAATTAAGCTTTGCTATAGTAGATGATTCTAAAAATGCGAAGTTTGTAATAACTGATAATGAAAATCCTGACAAACGTACTTTCACGGAAACGATAATTGCCAGAGCAAGAGGATTTTTACAGGAACATTTTTTGGTTTCTTGTTATGTTGATCAAAACTTTATATTTAAGCTAAAAATCAGAAGTAGTTATTCATATGAAGAAAAATTTTTAGTGTGGGAATACGATAGCTTGAAAGTATATTGGGATATAACATAACATTTATTTGTTATGATAAGGAGAGATTATAATGGGAACAAATATAGTTTTTGAAAGTAATGTTTCAATTATAAAAAAAGATACATATCCTATTGGTGAAGAAAAATACCAAACAAGTAGTGCTTGGTGGAACAAAGGCCCTCATGTGCCACTGGACAAACAATTTTTGGATACTATTGTTGACCCTGCTGCATTAAAAAAACTTTCTGGGATTTGCGAAGGAACTAACACAAAATACTATATGTTCAAACCATTTCAATTTTGGGTTTTGGATAAGTCGCATCGTTGCGGATATCTTCACAGAGATCCGTGCATCGGGCCTATACTAAAGCACAAGAGTGTTGAGATGAAATTTAACTGTGTAAACACATCTTGTCCGAAATACAAAGATCACATGCCTACCCCTCCTGATTCTGAATATTTGGAACAATTTGATCCTACAGATGACTCTTGTGTTGACGAATACGGCTATAAAAATTTTATTGATTCAGGTGTGTCGTATTACAAAACAATATCTCCTAATATATACTTTGATGAAGGAGATTTCTATAGACAAATAACCGCGAATTCTGCAACGGATACTAAGCAAAAAACAAAAATAAATTTAGTTGAACTTGTATCAAAACACAATCCTGATGTGCCCGAAAATCCCGAAAAACATATTATAAATCCAACCATGGTTTCTTCAAAATCAGGCAACATCTTTGACTATTTTGTTGAAACTAAACAAGATGACATTATCAAAGCTCTTCCGAATGAGAATATTTTTGTCGATGCGGGTCCGGGAACAGGTAAAACATTTACGCTTATAAATAAGCTTAATTATATGGTATCTGAATACGGAACAGATCCCGAAAGCATTCTTGTTTTGTGTTTTACAAATGCTGCGGTAGATGTTATAAAAAAAAGATTAAAAGAGTTTGTAAATAATGGTGCTGACAGAGGCTTACTAAATGTAGATGTCCGAACTTTTCATTCTTTTTCATGGTGGTTGATAGCTCAAGCAAATGAATTGTTTACTAATAAAGGTTGGCACAAGTTAAGCTTACAGTCATTGTCGTACGAATCATCCTTAGACCATGCATCAACTCTGATAAGCAAATTTTCGAATGAAATAATGTGCAATTGGTCTCACTTTATTGTTGATGAAGTGCAAGACCTAACAAACACACTTGCTCGTTTTGTGCTTAAGATAGTTCATGGCTGTTTAAATAATAATTGCGGTATAACGGTTCTGGGTGATGCTTGTCAGGCTATTTATGATTATACTACTAGAGAGACATCCTCACCTATCAGTTCTGATGAGTTTTATAATGCTATGTATAATCAATTGGCCGGAAAAGCAAAATTTGTATTTTTGAAAGAAAATCACAGACAAAATGCAAACTTAATTTCTGCTACAACAGGGCTAAGAGAAGCAATATTATCAAAAAACTATGAAAACATGAAGGACTCCGTTATCTCATTGTTTAATGACATTGATTTATCCTCCGAGACAAGTTCTACATTAAACGAGAAAAAAATAACATCTTACAGTGATGGTTCGGTGTGTCTCCTTCTCAGAAATAACGGTCAAACATTAAAAACCTCGTCGGATTTTTTGAAGCGTGGTATTGCACATAGATTAAACATTACCGAAACAAGGAATAATTTTTCACCTTGGTTGGCTGATGTTTTTTCGAATTATACACGTGAAAGCATATCGTTTGACAGATTTGAAGACCTTTATGATCGTGCGAAAGAGGAAAAATCAGCTGAAGAGGTGTGGTCACGTTTTCAGGCGTTAATGCACACCGAAAACAATGTGTTACCTGTTAGAGAACTGTTGGATTCTATATCTACATGTAAGCTTGACGATCCGATAATTAGAGTTCATGATGACAGTCAAATTGTTGTTTCAAATATACACAGATCAAAGGGTCGTGAATACGATTGTGTTATTTTTGACAGTGAATTTGCAAAAGATTTAACAACATTACACGAAAAAGCCGATGAGTACAAAACACTCTATGTAGCAATAACCAGACCACGAACAAAATTAATAGCAGCACCTCTTCAAAAAAGAAGTGGCGTTAAAAAAATTCAGTTCTTTGATACTGAAAATGATCGTTGGGGAAAAACTAAAAACAAAAAAATTAGTTATCTGGAGTTTAATAGCAGTTCTGACTTATCTATAGAAAACTTTGCTTTTTTACCTGATAATATGTTTGATCCGGTATGTGTTGGTGATCCTATTTTACTAAAACGCGTTATCGACGTTAATAAAGTACGATATGATATCTATCACGAAAATACTGATACATATTTAGGTCAAATCGGAGATTCATATATTAATGATTTAATTGCTTATATGAGGCTGTCTGATACTGAACTCATCAGGTTACCCTATGAAATAAATGACTTATATGTTTCAAATGTTTATTCTCAAGTAGTTGATTCAGATTGGTTAAGTTTACATCCTAACATAAAAGCTGTTAAGCCCAATGGTGTTTGGAAATGGATTGAAATAATAGGTTTAGGACATATGAGATACGATGTTGATTAAAAATAAAGGAGCTTATTATGGATTACGGTAAATATTATGAAGCAAGAGAAATTCTTGTTGATATAATGCAAAAAGATCTTCTTGGGCCTGTAACAATCGATGAAATTATTTGCGAGGAACGGCCTTTAGATTATTATGTTTTAGGGAAACTGTATCCTCAAAATGTAGAAGCCGCCGAAGTGGCACAATCTTCATCTGAAGATTGTGGTGAACTACAAGAAGATGCAGACATATCTTTAAGTAATAGTAAAAATCCATCTTCTTTCGGAATATCCTTTTCACTTAACAGAAATATAAATAGTTTTATAGTTAATTGCAAAGCAGCTCAATACGAGTTGATAACCGAAGAAACGGCAAGAAGTATTTTAGGCTTTTCAGAAGGAACGTACAAGAGCAATGCACGTTTCTGGAAGAGAATTGAGCTTCCGATTAATCCAAATGTAATATTTACCGAAGAGTTAACTGTTGGCGTTCCCCAAAAAATAAATTTAACCGACAATCTTTCCGTAAGAATATTGTTACATAAAATTTATTCGGACGATACTAAAACAATTACAGTAACAATAGTGAATGACAATATATCTTCAGGTGATAGAATCGAAGATTGTGTCAACGCTTTTTTTCAACCTCAGATTACTATTTCTTCAAATGAATCTTGTGCTTTTTGTGATGTTAGAAGAAATGTTTATTTGAATCAAAATTCTGAAATAGCCGAACTTGATATGTTGTACAGTAATGTCGGAGATTATGCTTCAGGACATGGTTGTGCTGTAAATTGGGAAACTACCGATAACGGTGAACCCGTTAAACTATTTACGGACTTTTTCCCATCATTTGAAGTTCTGCAAATGATGCCGTCTGCCAACTTTAAAAGTTCATATTTAAATATGAAAAAATTATCAGAATCAAAAAAAGATGATGTAATAAGTGGATTAAAAGAATTAACAGATACATATTCTGTGTGGATATCTAATTTAGAAAATCACATTTCTGATTTGCAAGAGCATATGCAAGATTCCGCAACTACAAACATTGAAAAATGTAAAAAAACTTTAAATACTCTCGTTTTATCTATTGACGCTTTATCAGACGATACTGTATTTAAAGCATTTTCATTAGCCAACGAAGCTATGTTTTTACAGAGAAAACAGATGTTGCTCATCACTAAAAAGTATACTTCTGATGAAAACATTAATTGGTATCCTTTTCAGTTAGCCTTCTTTTTACAGGAAATCATCTCTTTTGCTAAACCTGAATGTGCTGAACGTTCTATGGTAGATTTACTATGGTTCCCCACCGGTGGCGGTAAAACTGAAGCTTATTTAGGAATCGCTGCATTTACTATTTTTTTAAGAAGGTTAAAACACGGTGAACTAGGCAATGGGGTGACCGTGTTAATGCGTTACACTTTGAGGCTGCTATCTTTCCAACAGTTTGAAAGAGCATCTGCTTTAATTTGTGCATGCGAATACATTAGAAGGAAAAAAGGACTACCTGGTGGTGAAATTGGAATTGGTCTTTGGGCGGGAAAGGCTCTTACGCCTAACAAAATAGCCGATGCAGATAAAATTTTGCATGGCGAAACAGATAAAGATGCTGAAAGCAGTAATCCTGTTCAGCTTGAAAGATGTCCCTGGTGCGGCAAGCCTATTTCAGCAGTCAATTACAAGTGCGATCTCGCAAAAAAACGAATGAACATTTATTGTGCTGACTCTAATTGTGTTTTTCATAGTGGGTTGCCTGTTTACCTTATAGATGAGGAAATATATGAGCATACCCCCGCTTTTATTGTTGCTACCATAGATAAATTTGCTCAGGTTGCTCTTAATTATGAAACTGCTTCATTGTTTGGAACTAATAAAAACGTTTTACCTCCTGAATTAATAATACAAGATGAATTACATTTGATTTCAGGACCACTCGGTACTATTACAGGGTTATATGAAGCTGCTATAAAAAAACTGTGCACCAAAAATGGTGTTATGCCAAAAATTATTGCATCTACAGCTACTATCCGTAATGCAAAAGAGCAAATATTATCATTGTACGCAGCTGAATATACTCAGTTCCCGCCGCAAGGAATTGATATTAATAATTCTTTTTTTGCAGAAATTTCTACCAAAAATCAAAAACCTGCCCGATTATACCTTGGCTGCATGGCAATTGGAACAAGTCCAACTACTATGATGATCCGAGTGATGACTTCACTGTTATATGCTTCCAGATATTTGGCCGAGCAAGGATATGACGACAAAGTAATCGACTCCTTTTGGACTATTACCGGATATTTTAATACACTGAGAGAACTCGGCGGAGCTATTATCAGGGTGGTAGATGATATCCAAGATAGATTTAATTATCTCAAAAACTCTAAGTTCAAAGTTTCATATCCTATCACTAAAGGTAAAAATCGATACGATTTATACAAAGAATTAACAAGTCGAGAAAAAAGCGAAAATATTGGAGCTGTTATACAAAAAGAATTAAAAGAAGAATATAAATCCGACGGTTCTACTTCTCCATATGACTTTTTACTGTCTTCAAATATGATTTCTGTAGGTGTTGACGTTGGTCGACTGGGTTCGATGATTGTGGTTGGACAACCCAAAACGACTTCTGAATATATTCAGGCAACGAGCCGAGTAGGTAGAGAAACGCCCGGTTTAGTAATTACAACATATAATCAGGCAAAATCTCGAGACAGATCTCATTACGAAGATTTCACACAGTATCATAGTATGTTTTACAGATTTGTGGAAGCTACAAGTGTAACACCTTTTTCAGACAGAGCTCGCGACCGTGCTTTACAGGCATTATATGTTATTTTGTGCAGAAATCTGATATCAGAATTGTCAGGAAATGACGACGCAATAAAGTTTGATAGGTCAATTCCGCAATTACAAGAGATTCGTGATTATATTTGTGATTATGTGAAAAGAGTAGACCCTGATGAATATGAACATGTTTTGAAAGATATTGACGAAATTGAATATTATTGGGAGGATAAAGCTTCTCGACGAGATAAATTAAAATATCGCAAAACAAAATTTGCAAGTCAAAACGATGTTCTGTTTGAGCCTGATTACAATGAAAACAGCAGGTTTCGAGTTCTGAATACAATGAGAAGCGTTGAAACCTCAGTAAAAGTAACTACATCAGAACGCAGATAGGAGATTTATATGCCACCTAGAATAGGATCAAATGATATTAAGCTTGTCGGAGATTTGCGAAGATCACAATTATTAACAACATTTGGCAGTGGTGCATTAGCAGATTTTCCGCGTTTTTCAGGTATAATGGCCGGTTTGGATGATTGGAAAATTCAGTTTTTACCGGAATCCTCAAAAATACACGAGAGAAATCTTGAAAAAATGCTTGGAAAAGAATTCTTTTATCAGGTCGTTTCCCCGGAAAACGATATCGATAAAACTTTTTCTTTGCCCGCCTACAGATTTCCGTCTTGGTACTATTGTCCTGAATGTCACAGGTTGGATAGTTTTACAAGGTTGGCGAAATCCACTTCGGGTAACACAAGCGAATACAACAGTGAGTTGGTCTGCAATCTTTGCAGTGATGCTCGACACAAAGTCAAACTTATTCCGTCAAGATTTGTAGCAGCTTGCTTGAACGGACATATAGAAGACTTCCCATATATTTGGTGGTGCCACAGAAAAAAAGGCGGAAAATGCGAAAATCCGAAGTTGTTGCTTGAATATAAAGGAACAACAGGTGGATTAGATAGTATTCATATAAAATGTCAAACTTGTGGAGCAGATGTCACAATGGCAGGTTGTATGGATAAAGATGCATTAAAGGCTCTGCCGTGTCATGGGAATATGCCATGGCTTGGTTTTAGCGACGGAAAATGGTATACCGATCCGGATGATTGCAGTGCAAAACTGCGTTGTTTACAACGTAGTGCAAATAATGTTTATTACTCTGTTAACAAGAGTGCATTAACCATTCCTCCGTGGAGTGAACAGCTGCAATATGTTTTTGCTCAAAACAATTCGCTTTTTGAAGATATTTTTGATGAAGACGATGAAGATGAAATCATCAGAAGACTCACCAAACGGTTTAATAAAGATCCCGCACTCTATGGTAGTGACTTACAAGCTTTTATTAAAGCAGCATATGCAAGGTATATGGATACTGAAGAAAAGCCGGATGACAAGGGCTTACGTTGTGATGAATATTTAGCCTTTTGTGGTGCAGAAATCGATCATAAATATTTCAGAACTGAAAGCATTCAGCTTCCTGATGTTATGAAGCCATACTTCAAACAAATAAAACTGGTAAAAAAATTAAGAGAAGTTTTGGTTCTTGAAGGCTTCAGAAGAATTTTGCCAAATATTGAGGGTACCGATGAGGAAAAACAAAGTCTTGGCTTATCAAATAATTCTTTTTCTCCGCTTTCACGAGATCCCAAAAATTGGCTTCCTGCTATCGAACTTTTTGGTGAGGGAATTTTCTTTGAATTGAATGAACCCGCTGTATCTGCCTGGGAAGAAAAAAATAAAGACAGATATTTAAAAATGCACAATAAACACGAAAAATGCAAGTGGATTGGAAACGGTATGTTTGATTCTAATTCACCCAGGTATGTACTATTACACACTTTATCACATTTGTTTATCAGACAGTTAACGTCACAATGTGGTTATGCTACTGCGTCTATTAAAGAAAAAATATATTCTACATATCCTGATGTTGATAAAAAAATGTGTGGCATTCTTATATACACATCTGCTACAGATACGGACGGTAGTTTAGGCGGTCTTGTACGAGAGGGTTATGCAGATAGAATTGTTGACACTTTTTTAAATATGTTACAAGAAAATTCTTGGTGTTCTAATGATCCTCTTTGTATTGAATCTACCAATCAAGGATATGAAGGCTTAAATTATTCGGCATGTCACGCATGTACTTTATTGCCGGAAACCAGCTGCGAGTCTATGAACTGTCTTTTGGATCGTGCTGCCATAGTCGGTACGCCTGATAAGAAAGAGATTTCATTCTTTGCGGATATGTTGTGAGGTGATTTTTGTGGCTAATATGATTCCCAAATACATTGATCAAGAAGATCCTCGCCGAAATGGCGAAAGATTAGTTTTTGATTGGTTGTCAGATCGCTCAGTTGAGGGTACGGCATATTATTCTTTGCATCAAAAAAATCATAGATTTAAATTAATTTCTGAAATTGATTTTTTGTTTGTTTCTGAAAGAGGTTTTATTTGCATTGAAGTCAAGGGCGGACAAGATATATACAGAAAAGACAGACAATGGTTTTCAGTAAATAAAAAAGGGATTTCAAATCCTATAAATAATCCCTTTGAACAAGCAATAGGGTGTCAGTATGCATTGAAGGAATATTTTGAGAGTGTTTATGGTAAGTTCTCAAGACAATCAAAGTACCTTGTCGGATATGCCGTTATTTTTCCTGAGTGCTGTTTTACAGGAACAGGTAATGATTTAGTCACAGAAGTGGTATTTGATTGCAAATACAATCTAAAGGACTTTCCCGACTTTTTAAACAAGGTTTTTGACTATTGGGAAAAGCAGGAAATAGATAAGCATAGATTTACTCCAACTAATTTAACAACCGAAGAACTTCGACA
Organism: Acutalibacteraceae bacterium; assembly: GCA_045531265.1. GTDB lineage: Bacteria > Bacillota > Clostridia > Oscillospirales > Acutalibacteraceae > UBA6857. The sequence continues at coordinate 6,513 of JAZSDP010000022.1, read as the reverse complement.
GGCTAACGATTTATTACGAGGTGATTTCTGCGTTGTTCCTTCGATGAATTTAGAACTTCAACATACCGAAAGGAAAATGATACAACTTACAGAAGAACAATATGATGTTTTGGAAGATATCGAAGAAAATCATAGAGCCATAGTTTTTGGTGCCGCAGGAACAGGTAAATCGCTGTTAGCATTACAGTTAGTGATAAAAACTTCAGCTAAAGAAAAAAGAGTATTATATCTATGTTTTAATAAAAATATGGCTGCATATGCAAGAAATTCAATAGAAAAATCAACAAATATTGATATATTTACATATCATTCGTTTGCGGCATCATTATTATCAAAGGAAGAGATATTAAATCAAGATGTCAGAAAATTAAGTCGAAATATTCTTAACATAAAAGACTGTATTAAAGAAAAATATGACTTAGTTATAATTGACGAAGGCCAAGACTTATTTTATGCCGAAACAATTGATGTTCTTGACAAACTAATAGAGAACGGTTTGTCAAATGGTGAGTGGGCCATTTTTATGGATCCGAATCAAAACATTTTTAATGATTCTTCTGAGTTTGATTTTACATTGGAATATCTTAAATCTATTTGTCATCCTATAGTAAAAACATTAAGAATTAACTGTAGAAACACGGAACAAATTGCCAGACGAACATCTATATTAACATCAACTCCTCATGCAAAATATTTAAAAGTTTCTGGACCAAAAGTTGTAACTAAGAAATATGAGTCAAAAAGAGATTTCTTAAAGCAGATTAAAGAAGCAATTATGTCGTTATTGGCCTCCGGTATTAACGCAAAAGATATTGTTATTTTGTCTCCACGAAAAAAATGCAATTCTGTTTTATCGGGAATTGATTCAATTTGTAATCTTTCAATTGTAGAGAAAATTGATATTTCAACTTCAGAAAAAAACAGTATAAATTATTACACTGTTCAATCTTTCAAGGGACTGGAATCAAAAATAGTTTTTTATGTTGATATGTTCGGCTTTGAAAGCCTTGAAAACAGAATGTTAAATTATGTTGGTATGTCAAGAGCTCAAATTAGGTTGTATTTATTTTTTGATTTAAATTTAACTGAAGAGTATTCTGATGCAATAGATAAAGGAGAAGATTTGTTGCTTTGATTTTTTGATGACCAAAACAGTTTTTACTGGAATTAATTACAACAAATCATAAAAGAAAATAAATTATGATTAAAGAACTCATCCACGACCCGATTTTTCTCAGCTTGAAATCGGAAGTCGCAACAAAAGAAGATTTACAAGTCACAGAGGACTTACTTGACACACTTACTGCCCATAAAGACGGATGTGTCGGTATGGCTGCAAATATGATAGGTGTTCGCAAACGCATTATTGCCTTTGATAATGACGGTACATATGTGGTTATGTTTAACCCTCAGATTATCAAAAAATCAAAGCCGTACGAAACAGAAGAAGGCTGCCTTTCTTTGCTCGGCGGTCCTCGCAAGTGTAAGCGTTATAAAAGTATAAAAGTACAATGGCAGACAGCTGAAATGCAGATTCGTATCAAAACTTTTACGGGCCTTCCTGCGCAGATAATTCAACATGAGATTGACCATTGTGACGGGATATTGATTTGAACAGAAGTGTTTATATGTTAAATAATTCTTATTTACATATAATTATAATGATAGAAACAAGTTAGATATTAAACGGATGCAAAATCCATGATATGGTTTGTAAGGAGAAAGAATATGTTATTTCAGTCAAAAGACCTTATAGAAAAACATATAAAGACTCATACCGAGCGTTCGGCAGAAGATGTAGCGGCAGTTACTACATTAGAATCCTTTCTTAACTCAAAAGGAAGAATTAATTGTGAATTTTCAAAAAACGATAAAAAACCTAACATTGATGGTTTTTTTGAACTTGTTCCTGATCCCAGTTTAAATAGGCGCCCAACACAGACATTTTTTGTCCAAATTAAAGGCACTCACGATTTTACCGAAAAAGATGGAGTTGTGAAGTATTCTTTACAAAGTTTGGCATTTCCTGCCTTTATTGCTAATGATGTCACATTAGACCCAGGTATTCTTTTTGTCGTTCTCAATCCGGACGTTAGGGGAGAAAAGAGAGTTTTTTGGAAATACATGTCTGTAGAATTTCTTAATACTATTGATTTCAATAATAAAAGTTCCACAATTAGTTTTACCAAAGAAGAAGAAATATTCGATACCGAAGAAAGCGTTATTTCATTTTGCAAAAAACTAGAAGATGTAACATATCATCATTCTTTTGTTAATAAGTTAAGTGAAAAAGAACTTTGCAAAAACGAAATTGATAAGATTATTTCTTCATGTGATAAACATATTACTGCAGGCATAGATCTGATTGAACAAGCAGGTTATACCAGAGATGAGGTTTCTCATTTTATTTTACCGCGTATGTATGATATGTGTAGATCTGCATTGTTATTAAATTCATTGAAACTAGGCAATACTCAGACTAATCTTCAATTAGCATGGGAACAAGCTTTGCTGAAAATTGAGACCAAATATCTTTCAACATTTATGAAAGGTTTAAAATACATTGAGGATAGAGAACCCGATGATGGACAATCGGAGCGGCTGATGCTCAAGTATTACAATTTTTTGTGGCAAATCAGAGATTTTCTTCGTAAGGAATATGGAATGTCTGTATTGCAAAATTTAGAGAAATTCCCTCTAAATACAGATAAACTAGATGATGAGTATTATGAATGCGTAGCTAATGCTATAAAAGCAATGAATCTTGTTACGCGACAATTAGATGGCTCCAGATTCTATGTAATTAAGAAAACCCCTTTTTTTGTTGGAAAAGAAAGATATTATGAGGTAACTCTTCAGTTAGCGGGTATATATGCAACCAAATATAATCGCATTACTGCATATACAAAAGATAATATTACAACAAATTATTCTATCCAAATAGCATATGCTGATACAGAAATAGATTTATGGGGAGTTAAAACAAAAATTAAAGTTATCTCTAATTGGGGTGTGTCTATAGATCCCGTATGTCTCAATAAGATGGCTAAGATATTACATGTTCGCACTAAAATATCGGCACAATACAAAGAATATCATACTCTTATGAAGTTTCTTACAGAATCCGGTATGAGCTTGCTTGATTTAATTGATTTACAAAAAGTTTCATTTTTGAAAATTATAGAGTCTATTTACGAAAGTGCAAACACTTCATATTTCAAAGAAGTTTTAATTAAACTTAATAAATCATTTGCAAAAACATCAGGTGAATTCGGGCGTAATACTGTTAGATATCTCCTTATCAATTTGCGTGAAGAAACACTAACTGATGTATTACCTTGGTCGTCCCAAAAAGTACTTTCACAAGATTTATATTTATCAACAAAATGTTATCCGTTTGAAAAGAATCCGTATATTTCAAATTTGTTCGGTAGCAAAACAAACAGTGAAAATAATTTTAGAAATATAGTAGATGTTGCGGGTAATGAGCTTCTCAAAAACGTTAAACCATATTTGAAGATTCAAAATCAAATCAAAAATACTGGTGAAATATTTTTTGATATTGATGAAATTGCAAGTGAAGATGAAATTAAAGCATATAATGCTCAACTTGATGCTTGGGAAAGAGGCAAGGGATATAAAATCAATATTGATAACGGACTTGTATCTATTGATTCATACGAGCAAACGACCCTGAGTATTTTATCTAAGTTACTAGAACTTTCAAAAGTTGGCAACCAAGGACAAAAGGAATTTAACAACGCCTATTTAAAAAACTGTAGCATTAATTTTGAGGATGATTTAAAAAGGGTTGCATTGCAAAATGTATTTGTAAATTCTCATGTTTTATTAATTTATGGGGCGGCTGGAACAGGAAAAACCTTGCTAATCAATTATATTTCTAATTTGATGTCTAAACAGAGAAAATTGTTCCTTACAAAAACACATACAGCAAAGCAAAATTTACAAAGGCGCATTGATAACCCAGGTCCGAATGCAGAATTTGTTAGTATTGATAGTTTTACAAAGAAGGTCGTTCTTCCTGACTATGATGTTATTTTCGTTGACGAATGCAGTACCATTGATAATCGAATAATGAGTGAATTCCTTAAGAAGATGAATCCTAACACATTTTTAGTGCTTGCTGGAGATATTCATCAAATTGAGTCTATAGAGTTTGGAAATTGGTTTTTCTATGCAAAAGATATAATTAATGCTTACGGTTCTAATGTTGAACTTCTAAATACTTGGCGAACAAAGGATCCGGATATTGTTAGCCTTTGGGACGATGTTCGCAATAGAGGCGATATAATTATAGAAAAATTAGCTATAGATGGACCTTTCTCTGATGAAATAGGCGAAAAGATTTTTGAGGATAAGCAAACCGATGAGGTTGTTTTATGTTTGAATTATGATGGCAAATTTGGACTTAACAATATGAATAATTATTTTCAAAATGATAATTCGAACGGAGAACCCGTTTCTTGGCAAGAGTGGACTTATAAAATTGGTGATCATATTTTATTCAATGAATCACAACGTTTCCCAATTCTTTATAATAATTTGAAAGGGAAAATTGTGAATATTGAAAAAACGCATAATAATATATCATTTACCATTGATGTGACAACAAACTTAACAAAGGATATTTGCGAAAAGAATGAGATAGAATTTATATCTGCTCAAGAAGATTCAACACGCATTAGATTTGATGTTTATGCCTATAATGACGATGAATATCAAGAGGACGAAAATGTCCGAATGTTATCGGTAGTTCCTTTTCAGCTTGCATACGCAGTTTCTATCCACAAGGCTCAAGGCTTGGAATATGATTCGGTTAAAGTTGTTATTCCAAGAAGCAATTCTGAAAAAATTACTCACGGAATTTTCTACACTGCGATTACGAGAGCAAAGAAAAAGTTGAAGATCTATTGGAGCTCCGAAATCATGGAGGAAATCGTAGATAGCTTTAAAAAAGATGATTCCAAGCAACGTAGTTTAGACATTATACGCAAGAAAATATGTGATTAATTTTGGTGTGCATGTAATTGTTTTTGTTTTGGACTTATTAAAACATTTGTGATATTTTGTTGCAGTGCAATGAAAATATATGGAGACATTAACTTTCGGAGGATATGTTGATTACATTTTTGCCTTGCATTTCTGCTTGTTCCTTAAACTGTGCCGCTCCACCGAAGTTATGGGTAACATATGTAACGACAACATCTGACTGCTGTATCATCCATTTGTTACGCCAGGAGATTGCGAAGCGTTTTGGTACGGTTTCAAGTCCTTCGGGGTAAATGGTGTTTGTTAAGTTGTCGTACTTGTTTTTCTCCGTTGGGAGATAGGCTAAAACTACGCTGTAGGTTATAGAGTAGAGCTGAGATAAATCTTCGAGCTGACGGCGGACCATTGTGTCAAAGTTGCCGTTGTTGCCTACATAAAACACATTTACATTTTTATTTTCAATCAAATCAATCAGGGTCGACCGTAAGGTCGGCTCTATTTCTTTTGGTGTGTCCTTGTGGCCAAAGAAGGTACAAACCATAAAATACCACCTTTCAATATGGGATATATCGTAATTATATCATAAGAATTATAAATATGCGATATGTCCCACACGATTTATCGCAGTTTTTATTAAACTTATATTAGCGATATATCGTAAAGGTGGTATAGATATGAATATTAAAGAAGCTGTTGAAAAGAGAATAATTGAGCTTTGCAATGAGAGAAATATTGCGATAAACGCACTTGCAAACATCTCCGGTGTTTCACCCTCGACTATTTACAGTATGCTTAACGAGAAGAGCAAGAATCCCGGCGTAGTGTCAATCAAAAAGATTTGCGACGGTCTTGAAATCAGCATAAGGGAATTTTTTGACAGCGATTTGTTTGACGATTTAGAACAAGAGATTAAATGAGCTTTGAAGTGGTTGTATCACGAATGAAGTGAGGCAGCCACTTGTTATTTATTTGTATATATGCTATACTGAATTTACAGGCTAAAGCCTGAATAAAATTTTTGGAGAATGCTGTTTGAAAATGAACAACACCTTGGAGATAGTAATGTAAACCGTGAGGTTTGCAAATACTTCTCCCCGCAAGCCTCCGGTGATTGAAGGTCAACAATTTTGGAGGTTTAACAATGAAAAATGACTGCATCATTCGTTTGGAAAAAACAGAAGAACACCGCGAAACCGAAGCTCTCGTCAGGGAAGCGTTCTGGAATGTGTACCGTCCCGGTTGTCTTGAGCATTATGTACTCAATCAGCTGAGAAATGACAAAGAGTTTGTGCCCGAGCTCAATTTCGTTATGGAAAAAGACGGCAGACTGATTGGTCAAAATATGTTTATGAGGACGGCTATCAAAGCCGATGATGGCTCAGATTTGCCCATTATGACTATGGGACCCATCTGCATTTCACCCGAATTACAAGGGCAAGGTTACGGCAAGATACTGCTTGACTATTCCTTGGAAAAGGCGGCTGAGCTTGGTTGCGGAGCACT